>CAYZYE010000055.1:0-20335 GCA_964481205.1 uncultured Anaerolineae bacterium
CTCAGAATGACGGTTCCAGGAAAGTCTTGCTCTAGTACTAGAAAGACCCCAACATCGAGTTCTTGGATAGAACGAGTTGCTTTTCGATATATTTCAGGCGCAAAACGCCCTCCATGACTCGAACCGCGTAACTCCCGCTAGCGCATAAACGCGCCGTCGGCCACATACTCTAGCCCGGCCGCGGCCGAATGGCCGATATTCAAGCGGGTCAGCTGTCCCTTGACCTGCGCCTTTTCGCCGATCAACGACCCCTCCAGGCACACATCTTGAACCACGGCGCCGGCGTCGATCAGACTGTTGCGCACAATCGCGTTGCGGATGACCGCCCCGGAACACACATTGACATACGGGCCAACCACCGCGTTCTCGACGACCGCACCCGGCGCGATATGCACCGGCGGCAGCAGCACACTATTCTGGCTCTCGACGGCGGCGCTATTGTCGAACCCGTGATCCAACAAGTAACGATTGGTTTGCAGCGTCGTCTCGGGCTTGCCCGTATCCTGCCACACCTCGACCGCGTGGGGGCGAAATTTGGCCCCCTGCTCGACCATCAACTGAAAGGTGTGGGTGAGAAAAAACTCGCCCTTGAACATCGCCCCAGAGGCCAGCTGCGCCTCGATAGTGCGGATCATCAACGCCAGATCGCGCACCCAGTAAAAGCCAATGACCACCTGCTTGTTCTCCATCGAGGCCGGTTTCTCGATAAAGCGCGTGACAAAACCACCCGCGTCCAACTCGACGACGCCAAACCGGCGCGGGTCATTGACCTCTTTGATAAACGCAAGACCATCGACGCCCGGAAAATCGCCCTTGGGGTTAGACAACACGCGCATATCCATGTCAAAAAACGTGTCGACAAAAATGATCACCCCATCGCCCTGCAAATACTCGCGCGCCAACCACAAAGCGTGCGACTGCCCCTTTAACTCGGTTTGCTCGACAAACCTGGGATGCAGGTGCGCATAGTTGGTCTGAACGTATTCGATAATTTGCTCGCCCAACCAACCATAAATAATCACCAATTCATCGACGCCCAGCGGCACAAACTTTTCCAGCAAATGCCCCAAAAAGGGCTTGCCGGCCACATTGATCAACGGCTTGGGCTTGGTCCAGGTATGCGGCCGCATCCGCGAGCCAAATCCGGCCAATGGAACAACAAGTTTCATCGATCATCCCCCTTGGATTTCTGTGCGAAAAAAGAATCAACCGCCGGCCTGCGCCTGTGCCATTCGGTGGCCTGCTCGTAGGCATAGGCGACGCGCAGCACTTGCTCTTCGGCAAACGCCGGCCCTTGAATCTGCAACCCAACCGGCAGCCCATCTGCAAAACCGCACGGGACAGACACACCGCAAATGCCTGCCAGGTTGCACGAAAGCGTAAAAACATCCGATAGATACATTTGCAGCGGATCATCGGCCTTTTCGCCAATCTTGAACGCCGTCGTCGGCGTGGTTGGGCCAACGACCACATCCACATCTTGAAACGCGCGGTCGAAATCCTGCCGGATCAAGGTACGCACCTTTTGCGCCTTGAGGTAAAACTGATCGTAATACCCCGTCGAAAGCGCCCAGGTGCCCAGCATGATCCGCCGCTTGACCTCGGCCCCAAACCCGCGGCCGCGCGTCTGTCGATACACCTCCCAGATGTCATCCGCGTCGGAGGCGCTCAACCCGTAGCGAACACCGTCGTAACGCGCCAGATTGGCCGAGCACTCGGCCGGCGCAATCAGATAATAGGTCGGCAGCGCATAATCGGTGTGCGGCAACTGCACCTCTCTGATCTCGGCCCCCAACCCGACCAACTTGGTTATCGCGGCCCGCACTGCCGCCTCGACCTCGGGCTGCACCCCATCGACCAGATACGCTTGCGGCACGCCAACGCGCACGCCTCTGAGATCGGGGCCAAGCGCCCGAGTGTAATCCGGCGCCGGCGCCGGCATCGAGGTGCTGTCGCGGGGATCATGCCCGGCGATCGCCGAGAGCAGCAACGCCGCGTCGGTCACGGTGCGCCCCAACGCGCCAATCTGGTCGAGCGAGGAGGCAAAAGCCACCAACCCGTAACGGCTGACCCGCCCATAAGAGGGCTTGATCCCAACCACGCCGCAGAACGAGGCCGGCTGACGCACACTGCCCCCGGTGTCGGAGCCGAGCGCCAACGGGGCCATCCCGGCCGCGACCGCCGCCGCGCTGCCGCCGCTCGATCCACCGGGCACACGCTCCAAATCCCATGGATTGCGCGTGGTAAAATAAGCCGAATTTTCGGTCGACGACCCCATCGCAAACTCGTCGGTGTTGGTCTTGCCGACGATCACGGCCCCGGCGGCCTGCAATTTGTCGACCACCGTCGCCGCAAAAGGCGAATAAAAATTCTCCAGTATTCTAGAACCGCACGTGGTCGGCGCGCCGGGCACACAGATCACATCCTTGATCGCCACCGGCACCCCCAGCAGCGGCGCATCTTCCTGCCCCTGCCTGCGCCGGCGGTCGGCTCGAGCCGCAGCGGCCAACGCCAGATCGGCGATCACGTGCAGATAAGCCCTGATCGCGCCGTTCAACCGCTCGATCCTGGTCAAGACGGCCTGCGTCAATTCGACGGATGAAATTTCGCCTTTGCCGAGCAAGACACCGGCCTGGCGCGCGGTGAGCGCATCAAGTTCCACAACGTTTCTCCAATATATCCAAACGAGATCAGTTACCCGATTCCAACACAACCCTGACCCGAATGCAGCCCTCGGCGACGGCCGGCGCGTTTTCGAGCATCTGATCGCGTGGAAACGAAGGCGCGACCTGATCCGGCCGCATCACATTGCGCAGCGGCAGCACCGTCGCGGTTGGCGAAATCGCCTCCGTGTCCAACTCGTCCAGGCGGGCGGCGTAATCCAGAATGTCCGACAACTGCCTTTGAAACAAATCGATCTCGGCTTCCGTCAGATGCAATTTAGCCAACTCGGCGACGTGACTCACCTGGCTGCGGGTCAGCGACATAAATTCATCTCCTATGGATAAAAACAATTGGGTGTGTTTCATTTGCCTGTTCCCCCGCCCACAGGAGGCTATGCCACGGACACCCAAACCATTTGAAACACGCCCAAAATAATTACAAGATTATATCACCATCACATAACAAGAGCAAAAAGCCCGCCAATGGCGGGCCTGGATCAAACAAAATGATAATACACGATCAATCGATCACCGGACACCACGGTGCGCTGTGCCCCACCCGGCCAACAATGACGGACGGCGCGCACCACAGACCAATGATCGCCGCGCAGCCGGGCTACTGCCGCAGCCACTTGCGAATGATCACCGTGGTGCCAATGCCAATATCGGACTCGACTTCAAACTCGTCCATCAACCGCTTCGCGCCCGACATCCCCATCCCCAAACTCTTGGAGGTGGAATAACCGTCCTGCATCGCCAGATCGATATCGGGAATACCGGGGCCTTCGTCCTCGCAAACGATTTCGATGCCCACCCGCCCCCCGATTTCCAGAGGGCGCATCACGGCTTCGCCTTTTTCGGCATACTGGACAATGTTGCGCGTCAGCTCTGAAATGGCCGTGGCAATACGCGCCTGGTCGATGACGCCAAAACCCAACTCTTTTGCTAGCTCTCGTCCCTCTACTCGCGCGGTGACAATATCCAGATCGCTGCGAACGGGGACAATGCGCTCTTTTGGCATTATTCTTCCCCTTCAGCAATGATCCGTTCCAAAGTGGCAATCCCCTTTTCCAGGTTGAGCGCGGTGTAAACCCCTTGCAACTCTAGTCCCAACTCAACCAGGGTGATGGCCACGGCGGGCTGCAAACCGGTGATCACCAGTTTGGTGCCCATCAGCCCGGCCATCGCGCCCACTTCGGTGATGATTCGACCCATAAACGAGTCCACCACTTCGACAGCGGTCAAGTCCAGGATCAACCCTTTGGCTTTGGTGCGATAAATCTCTTGCAGCAGATCATCCTTGAACAAGACGGCAGACTTGTCATACAACTCGACCTGGATCGAGGCGACGAGAAAATCTCCGATTTTGAGGATCGGAATGCGAGAAGCTTCGATCATTTGACTTGCTCCTCCTCAATTGGCGAAAACGGCATAATGGCAAAACCCAACTCTTGCAGCGCAGCCTGAATCCCTGCCCGCAAGTTGCTAAACGTCCTAATCCCTCTCCAGTCCAGGCCCAGGGTGACGATCGTCTGCGCCTTTTCCGAATCGATACCGACCAGCATGCACTTGGCGCCCAACAAAGTCGCGGCTTTGATCGTCTGCATCAAGTGGTTGACAATCGCCCCATCCATAACCGGCACGCCGGTCACATCAATGATCACCTGCTCGGCCTGGAAACGGGTAATACCGGTCAACAGGTCTTCCATCACGCGCATCGCGCGCTGCGAATCAATGGTGCCAACCAACGGCAGCACCAGCACGTCCTCCCAAATCTGCACCACCGGCGACGACAACTGGCGAACCGTATCCGCCAGGCGGGCGACATCGTTATAAGAACGTTGCAGGTCTTCAAGTTGACGCTGCGATTGAGCCAAAAGCTGGACGTTGCGCAGCGCCACCGCCGACTGGCTGGCAATGGTCTCGTACAAACGAAGCGAGTCGGCGCTAAAAGTATTGCTGATATGGCGCTCGATGGACAAAAAACCAATATACTCGTCGCCGGCCGTCAACGGCGCCAGCGCCAACGCCTTGACGCCGCGATCGAGCAACTGTTGCCGCGCCTTGTCGCTCAAAACGTCAAAACCGGCTTCAGCGATCACGCGCGCACCTTTCACATCCAGGTCTTGGACCACCTCGATCAGTGGATAATTATCGTAGCGATGTCGCTTGCCCGGCTCGAAAACCGCCGCCGGCGAGCCCCATCCGCCCACGACCGAAATGATCTTGCGCCGCCCACGCTGCTCAAACAACAAAATCTCACAATGGTCGATGTTGGTTTGCACAAGTTGCTGTACAATAATATCCGACAACACTTCCAGCGTCGTCGCCGTAGCGATCGCCCGGCTGGATTCATACAACCGGCTCTGGTCATCCAGCGCCTCGCGCACCTGGCTCAACAACAAAGCATTCGACAACGCCACGGCGCTCTGGTTGGCAATACCCTGATACAACTCGATGTCTGCGTCCGAGAACTGGTAAGGTTGGCGATCCTGGAGCGAAAAATACCCCAACACGCGCTCGCCGGCAACCATCGGCACATCGACAAGCGAAACGGCGCCTTCTTGCTGCACCAGGTCCCGCTCCCGCTCGCCAAGTTGAACATCGGTATTGATGTCATTCACCACCAGCACTTGATGTTTCAAGATCACGCGATCAAAGATCGTCTCGTAATCGGCCAGCGTATACGGAACGTGCAACGCCAGCCCGCCCGTAAAGGTCGTATCTCGATCCCGCAGCGCGTACACCTCGGCCTCGGCCGGAACGTCATGCTCATCATAGCGACAGCATATCGAGACAACACAACGCTCAATACCTGCGATACTCATCATCTGCTCGGCCAACGCATCGGCAATATCTTGCGGGTCGCTCAACGACGAGAGCGCCGTGCTCAAGTTGAGCAGCAAATCCGTGCGGCGCAAACTGGCCTGCGTCTCTTCTAGCAGCCTGGTGTTTTGCATCGCCGAGGCGATCTGGCCGCACAGGTTCAACAGCAAGGTCTGATCCGCCTCGGTCAGACCATTGACCGTGTCCTGCTGCACGTCGAGCACACCCAACACCTCGTCGCCCATCATGATCGGCACAGCCAACTCGGACCGCGTCTCCGGCAGCAATTCATTGGGCAGCCAGTTTGGATCCTCGCGGACATTGGGCACCAGCGCCGGCTCTTTGGCAAACACCGCCTTGCTATTGATCCCCTGCCCCAGCGCAATCCGCCAGCCGCGCTCAACCATCACCCGCCCCGGCTCGCCATAACCGGCCACCAGCACCAACTCGTTCTGTTCGGGCGCCAACTCGTAAAGGTGAACGTGATAATAGTCAAAACGTTCTTTGACCAGCGTCACCACACGCTGAAACAGTTCGCCCAACGCCGGCGCCGCCGCAATGGCTTGGGCGACCTCGGTTGTGGTCAACGTCTCTTGCCGGCGCCGCTCCAACTCGCGCTGTGTTTCCAACCGCTGCAAATCGCGGAGAATAAAGTTAGAGACCAACAATGCGCTCTGTTGGATGATCGAGCCAAGAAACGCAATGTCAGACTCGGTAAACGAATCACCCGGCTTGCGTTCCAACAACACCAGGCCGCCAACGCGCTGCTGCACCTCGAAAGGAAAGACGACAAAAGCGTTCTCTCCCATCCGCTTACGCACCATCCCCCATTGCTCGTCAAAATCATCCGGCGAATTGCAAACGATCGGCTCGCCATGTTCATACACATAGCGATGCAGCAACTTTTGGTCAAAAGCAATCCGCTCATCGACGATCATCCCATCTGGATGCTCGGCGTCACACATAGCGAGGACGCGCACCGTGTGCGGCTGGCTTTCCGGCTCACCCTCGTACACAATGAACCGCCCGCGCTCCACGCCGATGCCCTGCGTCACCACGCGCAACAACTCGACGCTCAATTCGCGCAGCGAATCGGCGGCACTCACCAGACGGTGCATCTTTTCCACCAACTCTTTAGCCGTCACATCGCGACCCAGAGCGGCAACCGCAATCGGATTTCCCTCATCATCTCGCACCGCAAAGAGGGCCAAAGAGACAATAATCTGCTTTCCACCCCGGCAGAGTTGCGGAATACGACCGCGCCATTCTCCTTCTAACCCCTGCTGGATCGCTTGCTCCATCTCGCTCCGAGATTCGGGCGGCCAAAACAGCGCCAGCGGTTGGCCGACCAGATCATCTTTATCCAGATCATAACGATACATCTCGTAACAAGCTGCGTTGGCAAAAGCCACCTGTCCTTCCAGATCGACAATCATGATCGCGTCGGCGGCGTTTTCGGCCAAAGACTGGAAACGACGCACCTGACGGGTTCGCTCCTCAACCTGCGCGCCGATATTGCCAAAATTGAGGGCATTCTGAACCGCAATGGCGATCTGCCCACCCAATCCTTCGAGCAAAGAACGGTCATCTTCGCCCAGACCGTTGACCTGATCATCATGCACATCGAGCACACCCAGCACCCGGTCGCCGATTTTGAGCGGCACCGCAAGCTCTGATCTGGTCTCCGGCAGCAACGGATTCGGCAGCCAGTCCGCACGCTGGCGCACATCGGGCGCCAACATGGTCAAACCACTCTCGGCCACCTGCCCCACCAGCCCCTGACCGGCCTTGAGTCGATGCCCGTGTTCCTTCATCACCAGCCCCGGCTCACCGGTGCCCTCCATCATCACCAGATCGCCCGTCTCCGCGTCCACCAGGTACACATGCACGTGATAATAGTCGAACCCCTGCTGGATCAACAAGACCACCTGAGAAAGCAGCGTTTCCAGATCAAGTGTCGAAGCCAATTCCTCGCTGACCCCGGCGCTCAGCTCGAGCTGATGCGCCCGCTCTTGCGCCGCCTGACGCGACTCTTGCAATTGTTCGACAAGTTGCGCGCTATTGATCGAAGTCGCAATCTGGCTGCACAGCCCCAACAAGAGCAGTTCATCATCTTCGGTAACGCCATCCAGGCGATCGCTCTGCACATCCAGCACACCCAAAACGCGGCTTTGCAGTTTGATCGGCACCGCCACCTCGGATTTGGTATCGGGCAGCAATGGGTTCGGCAGCCAGTTCTCTTGTTTGGACACGTCGCCCACGCGCACCACTTGGCCCGTCGCGGCGGCCGTCCCGACCAGCCCCTTGCCCATCGGGATACGATGACCCCGCTCCCTCATGATCCGGCCCGGCTCGCCATAACCGGCCATCATCTCCAAATCACCCTGCACCGGGTCAACCTGATAGACATGCGCGTGATAATAGCCAAACCGCTCCTTGATCAATGTCACCACGCGGGCAAAAAGCTCCTCCAGCGCCGGGGACGTGGCAATGGCCTGCCCCACCTCGATGCTCGTCGCCAACTCGCGCACGCGCCGGTCCAACGAACGTTCCAGCTCTTGATGCTGCATCTGCGTCAACCGCGCATTCTCGATCGCCGCCGACACCTGATTGATCATCGTCTGGTACAATGCGATCTGCCCGGAGGTCAGGTCAACATGCGTGCGCCAATCGATGCCGGCCATCCCCACCACCCGATCGCGCATCCAGATCGGCAGCGCCAGCATCGACAGCAACCCATTTTGCAAAAGAAGCGCGCGCCCCTGTTCAGAAAGACGCTCATCGGTCTTGATGTCAGCCACAAAAATGGGCGACCTTTCAAAATAGACCAGCGCCGAAAAAGGACTTTGCTCGACGCTAATCTGTTCATCGACAATGCGCTGACCGCCGGTCTCCGGGTCGTACACGGCGACGACAGACATCGTTTGCGGCCCATCATTCGTGATCCGGTCATACAAAATGAGGACAATGCGATCGATATCCGTGTCGGCGGCGATCTGCTCCAACACTGCCGGCGCAAGGCGGTCCAATTCGGGCGTCGAAGCGGCAGCCTGAGCAATCGCCATAATTTTGCGCTCGGCGGTCACATCCCTAATCACCGCCGCAAATGAAGTCAACTCGTCATTTTCGTCCCGAATGCCAAAAACCGTGGTCAGGGCCGTAAACCGCGTCCCATCCGGGCGACGGTGCAGCATCTCTGACTGCCAACTCGCCCCCTTGAGCACCTCGTCACGCAGCTCGTCGCTCAACGCGCCCTCGTCATCGACAACCATCAAAGAGGTAAACGGCAGCCGGGGCAACTCGGCGCTCTCGAGATCATAACCATACAGACGATAAAAAGCAGGGTTGCCATAGGTGACAATCTGCTCCAAATTGGTGAGCACAATCGCTTCCGTCGAGTTTTCGATCACCGCCCTAAACACCGCAATCTCGGAAGTGCGCGCGGCGATCAATTGCTGGACATTTTCAAAAATTTGCGCGTTCGCCAAAGCCGAGGCGAGTTGGCCGCTGACCTGCTCCATCAAATGCGCATCGGCGGCCGTAAACGCGCGCGCGCGGCTGCTCACCAAATTGATCGCGCCGCCCACCTGTCCCTGCGACACCAGCGGCACCGACAAAACGGAACGCATCCCATTTTTACTCAAAATTTCAGCGTCAATCAACGCGCTCACCTGTTCAGCCGTCAGATCGGGCACAATGATCGCGCGCTTTTGCCGGATCGCCATGCCGGGAATGCACAAATCCAGGGCCAGTTGGACGCCCTCTTGCAGCGGAATGTCCACACCGGTGCGATCGTCAACGCCAATCAGTTCGACCTGATCGGCAATTTCATAATACGTGGCCACGGTCATATAGTCGAAATCGACCAGCGCCTTTAACTCGCGCGAGACGGCGGCAAAAACATCGCTCATCCCCAGGCCGGTGCTCACCGCGCGAGAAATGATGCTCACTGCGCGCGTCTCACGGAACAAGATCGCATTTTGAACGGCCACGGCAACCTGCTGCCCCAGGCTTTCCAACAGCATCAAATCGGCCTCGGTCAAGCCGTTCACCTGATTGCTCTGCACATCCAACACGCCCAAAATGTGATCGCCAATCTTGAGCGGAACAGTCAACTCGGCGCGCGTGTCCGGCAGCAACGGATTGGGCAACCACTGCGGGTTTTGGCTGACATCGCCCACCAGGCTCGGTTCGCCGGTCTCACCCACATGCCCGACAAAACCGCGCCCCACGTCAATGCGGTGCCCGCGCGCCTTCATCGCCGCCCCGGCCTCGCCGGTGCCCTCGCGCATAATCAAAGTGCGCGATTCCGGGTCGAGCAAATAGACATGCACGTGATAATAGTCGAAACTGCTTTTAATCAGTTCGACAACCTGGAGCAGCAAATCGTCCAGGTCTAACGCCGCCGTAAGCTGCCGGCTGACCTGGGCACTGGTTTCCAGCTGACGCAAAATCCGTTCTTGCTCTAGACGATAATGATCACCCCCATTTTGATGACGATCGTGACTCATTTCTTTCCCTCCAACCTGGGAAACATCTTTTATATCGGCAGGTTGCCCCGCGTCTTGCATCACCCCAAATGACGACATCACAGACGAAAACAAAGGTTCCAGCGCAGCCAGGCCACGGGCCAGATCATCGGCGGTAGCCAACTGCCGCTCGACAAAATCCCGGATCACCGCGACCCAAATAGCGGCCGCCTGGGCCAACTCGAGATCGCTCACCCCCTGCTGGCGACGAACCTGGGCCTGCTGCGCCGCCGCCTCGGCCAAAAAGCAGCGATCCCCGCTTTCCAGGCTGTCGCTCAAGGCCGCGTACAAGCGGCGCGCGCCCTGTTGCAAAACAGGCTGCGCAAACACGGCGTACCCCGGCAAATCAGCCTGTCTCACCCGGCGCACAAATTCGGCGGCCAACTCGTTCAATTGTTGACGAATGCCCTGGGTCAACAGATCGACCAACATGTCCTCCTGACGCTCACTCAACCGCGCAACGCCGTGATCCGTAGACCTCGCGTCCGCAGCGCGTACTCGACCCCACCTTGCAAATTGTTGCGGGTCGTAATACTCGACAAATCAACGCCCAGTTCAACCAGGGTTTGCGCGACGCTGGGCATAATGCCCACCAGCACCGTCCTGGCGCCCAACAACGCCGCCGCATTGGTCATCTGGATCAAATGGTTGGCGACGCCGGTATCCAACACCGGCACGCCGGTGATGTCGATAATGACCACCTCAGCGTCATAGTCCTCGACGCCCTGCAACATCGACTCCATCACCTGCTGCGCGCGCACGCTGTCAATCGATCCGATCAACGGCATCACCAAAATATCCCGTGTGATCGGAATCAATGGCGCCGACAGGTCTCGAATCAGCCGCTCGTGCGCGCCAATGATCTCTTGATTCAAACGCTCCTGTTCCGCTTCGAGCCTTTTCTGCTCGGTAATGTCGCGGTTGATCGCGGCGATTGCCAGAGGATTGCCCTCGACATCCAAAATCGCAAACACGGACGTGAGCAGATTGAATTGAGAGCCATCCTTGCGCACGCCGTCCAACTCACCCTGCCAGGACTGCCCGGCCAAAATATCGATCACCCGCGTCTCAAACTGTTGGGCCGCCTGGGGCGTAAAAAACTGCTCGACAAGCAACCCAATCATCTCGCGGTGCGTCTGACCGTTTTCAATCCGGTATTCGTAGCCAAATAAACGATGCCCGGCCTCATTGGCGTAACTGACCACGCCCTCTGGCGTCGCCATCCACACCCCATAGGTGGCGTTCTCGGTCAAAGATTGAAAAATGGCAACTTCGCGCGTTCGTTCATCGACCAGGCGCTGTACGCTGGCCAAAATGCGCGCGTTCTGAATCGCCACCGCGATTTGGCCGCACAACCCCAACAACAGCGACTGATCGTCCTCGGTCAAGCCGTTCAAGCGATCGCTCTGCACATCGAGAACGCCCAGAATCTCCGTGCCCATCTTGATCGGCACCGCAATCTCGGAGCGGGTATCGGGCAAAAGCGGGTTTGCCAACCAGTTTTCTTGTTGGGTCACGTCGGCCACCAACACCGGCTGGCCCGTTCGCGCCGCCGTCCCGACCAACCCTTTGCCAATCGGGATGCGGTGGCCTTGTTCCTTCAAGATACGCCCCGGCTCGCCATAGCCCTGCGCCAATTCCAAAGCGTCACCAGACTCGGACAAGAGGTACAGATGGGTGTGATAATAATCAAACCGCTCTTTGACTAATGTCACCAAACGGCGAAATAATTCGTCCACTTCTGGCGCAGTCGAAATCTCTTGCGCAATCTCGGTGATCACCTCAAGCTGCCAGGTGCGCCGCTCCGACAACTCGCGCAAACGGGACTCGAGCTCTTTTTGGCGGGTCACGTCGCGGATAATATTGCCCAGGGCGACCGTTTCTCCGTCTTGATCGCGCACCGCAAAGACCGTGTCCAGCCCCATAAATGTCGAACCATCCTGGCGCGTGTGGACGTGCTCGCGTCGCAGCCCGCCCTGGCGCGTAATCTGGGTCAACGTCGATCCCTGGGATTTTTCGTAAAACGCAAACGAATCATCGATCTGCCCAAGCACCTGATCGCCATCGCCATACCCGTGCATCATATAATACGCAGCGTTGGCATAGATCAACTTGTGCTCGCCAAGTGTCGCCATACACACGGCATCGACGGCGTTTTCGGCCAACCCCCTGAAATTCTCCACCTGGCGCGTGCGTTCCTGAATCTCTTGCTCCATCTCGGCCACCATCCGCGCCATTTCGATACTGGCCGCGGCATAGCGGGCGATCGCCAGATACAGATCGGCATCATCCTCGTTAAAACCACCCTTGACGCGCCTGGCCGCCAAAATATACCCCGTCACCCGGTCGCGGCTGATCATCGGGCACATCACGACCGAGCACACTCCCAAGTCGGTCAGCCAGTCCCGTTCCTGATCCGTAATCCGCCAATCGCTCTCGACATCATTGACCACAATCGGCGTGCGATGATGCACCGCATGCTCCATCATTGGATAATCTGCGATCACGTAGCGATCGTGCAAATATGTTTCGCGATACGCCGGGTCAACGTCATCGACGGCCATGCACTCGCCAAGAGTAGGAACGTCGCCATCGTATTCCACACCGACCACCACCGAACATCGCTCCAAACCAGTCTGCATCAACCCGCTGGCAACCGAGTCGCACAATTCGGACACGCTCGCGCCGGTCGATAGGTTTTGACTCACTTGAAGAAACAGAGCCAGTTTACCCATTTCTGCACTCATACTTCCTCCGCCATCATCAAACACGCGCCAGCGAACGGCCGGTCAACTCGACCCCCAACATGCGCAGCGCATATTCAACGCCGCTTTGCAGATCGCTAAACGTGCGTAACCCCTGCATATCGATCCCCAACTCGACGATCACTTGGGCCATTTCAGGGCGAATGCCCACCAAAATCGCGCGGCAGCCCATCAATGCGCCGGCCCGCGCCGCGCGGATCAAATAATTTGCCACGCTGGTATCCACGTTTGGCACCCCGGTGATGTCAATGATCGCCACCCTGGCCTGATGCTCACGAATCCCGGTCAGCAAATTGTCCATAATCAACTCGGCGCGATCGCTGTTGATCTGACCGGACAGCGGCAAAACAATGATCCCTTGCAATACCGGCACCGCCAGCGCCGAAAGCCGTCGGATCGTCTCCAACAATTCGCCCTGCGCCTGATTGGTCGCCTGCAATTCACGAAGCGCCTCTTGCAACTCGACTGCGCGCCGTTCGGCAATCAACGACGTCGCACGCTGCTCGGTCACGTCGTTGAGCAACCACAAATACCCGCGCACAACCCCCACGCCATCCTTGACCGGCATCAAACGGTTGACAACCGCTTTGCTTTCCCGGCTGACCGTGTAATCGACTTCACTCGTCGCCAGCGACCGACCTTGCAAATCATTCAGCAAAGCGTTCCACACACGATGAGAAAAAGGGCTAAAGCGCAACACGAGATCAATATGTTTATCCATCACAAACGCCTGCTCGATGCCCAGCAAATCGGCGGCGCGCTGATTACAACTCAAAACCACCAGATCGGCATTCAAGATCACCACCCCGTCATCCAGCCGCTCAAAGGCCAACGCAACGGCCGCATTTCGCGCGGAAAACAACCGGTAGCGCAGCACAATATAGCCAAACACCAGAGAAAACAACGAACCGGACAGCGCCGGAACCGAGATGCGGAGCGATCCCTGCAGCATACGCGACCCAAATAAACCAGCCGCACCGACGACAACCATGGCAAGCGCCATCCAGATCGCCATTTGCCAATTGGCCGCCTGCCGGCGCACGATGACATTGATCAACAAACCCAACGCAACAAAAATACAGAGAACATGGTATCCCAACACCCAGGCGCGAACGGGGAACACCTGGGCACTGGAGCAATAAAGCTGTGTACCAGGCAGCGATTCAACGATCTGCGACTTGATCCGAACACTGCCGTATGCCCCCCAAACCAAAAGCGTTCCAATGACGATCAGCCCGACCGAGAGGCCAAACACCAAGGCACGGCGCCGTTCGATCCACTCGCGGTAAAAAATGGCGACGACGCCCAACACAATAAACGTAGCATTCCAGACCAGCCGCGCCACAATACTCGCAACAATCAACGCGGCAGCGATATCCACATCGGTGGCGACAAGGCGCAAAAGTGCGCTCAATGAAGTCAAGACATTGACCAGCATAAAACCGGCAAACACGCGATGCGCCCACGAGCGCACATCCTGAAGCAAAATGCGCACGCCAAATCCAACCTGGACAATGATAAACGCGATCAAAAGAGCAAATTCCATGTCTAGCCCCGGCTCTCCCAGTTTGCGCCCATTGACAAGCCGTGCTTGCGGCTCACCGAAAACCCAAGCTTGCCCAACGCATACGCCATCCCACCCTCCAAATCGCTTCGCGTGAGCAACCTGGCGGTATCAATACCCAAAGTGATCAATGCCTGCGCAAACTCGGGACGCAGCCCGGTGAGCACAGGTTGGCAGCCCATCAACTCGGCAGCCTGGGCCACCTGAAGCAAAACCTGGACGGTTTGTTCATCGACCGCCGGCACAGCCGTGATGTCAACGATTGCCACACGAGCGCCTTCACGTTCGATACCGCGCAACAAAGACTGCGCAACACGCTGCGACTCGCTCCCCTTGATCTGTCCCGTCAACGGCATCACCACCACGCCCTGCCAGACCGGGATCACCGGGGTACGCACAAAATTGGACACCTGGCGCGGAGCGTCCTCCTGAACATCGACCGGCAGCTGCGGCGCGACAACCGCAGTGGTCGCCTGATTGTCGCGCCGCAGATCGGCATTCACTTTTTCCTGTTCGGCGACGCGCTCAACCAACGCCAACTCGCGCCGGTGCGCCTCGGCGAGTGCGCGCTGGAAACTCCCAGGCAGATAAACGACCGCCAGCCAATTGAAAAATGCCAGCGCGGCCAGCCCCACGCCGACGCCAAGTCCATTGACAAACAAAAACTGGCGCGCCGGCAACCCCGGCGCAAAACCAACATCGATCTCTTGGACGCCCAATCCCACATAGGCCGCCAGCGCCAACACAACACCCACTCCGGCCGCACGCACGCCGATCAAGATGCCGGTCACGACAACCACAACCGCATAACCGAGCAAAACGGCGCTATAGACACCCCACCGCGCGCTGCTCACAACCACCGTCAGCCCAAGCGCCGAAACGGCAAGCCACGACGCCCCACGCACATATCCCCGGCGTCCCAACCAATACGCCAATGCGTAACAAGACAAAACGCCCAGTCCCAGCGCCCAGGCGCCAGGCGACGCCCGGCCGCCGATCCAATCCGCCAGCCCCAAAATGACCGCCGCCCCGCCCAACCCCAACAACACCAGATTGAGCACATATTCCCGCCGGGCCAACTCTTGAATTGTCGATCGAGGAGTCAGCCACCTCGACAGCCGTTTATGCCACATTCTAGCGCCCAACTTTCAACCAGGCCAACGACCGCTCCAATCCGCTTGCGCGAGCCGTCAATTCATCGCCAACTGACGATATGCAAAAGCCAACGCATCCTCCAGATCGCGCTGCGTCTGCAACACATCCAACTTTTTCGCCTGCGTCAACGCCCAGGCCACATCCGAACTGGCCCCGGTCAAAATCACCTGACAGCCCATCAACCCCACCGACTTGACCGCGCGATACAATTGCTCGGTCAATGGCTCACTGACCTCGGCCACCGCCGTCAGATCAATGATCGCCACCTGGGCGCGCGAATCGGTCACCCCCTTGAGCAAATTAGGGCGGATATATGCCGCCCGTTCCCGGTCAAAATAGCCGGACAACACCACAACGACCAACCCGGGGGCCACGGGAATCACCGGCGCGGTCAAACCCACCATCGTCTCCAACAACCGCTGCTGCTTGACACTCGCGCTCTCTAGCTCCCGCATCGAACTTTGCAGCTGCGCCGTAAACACCGCCGCCCGCCGCTGAATGCGATTCAAGGCCTGAACCAAATCGCCAACCTCGTCCAACGAAGTCTGCGCCACCACCTCATACTGGGTCGTCTGCTCCTGATCGGCCAGCGCCTCAAGCCGGACGGTGACATCGCGCACGGTGCGCGCCAGACTTTGGCTCGTCATCCCACTGACCCCGACGGCCAAAACCAGAACAATAATCACCCCAACGCCCAATGTGCGCACCATAGTACGCACCGTTTGCGTTTGACTGGCTCCAGACTGAAAAACCTGGCACAGCACATACCCCTGCTCCAATGGAAATACAACGACACGCAGCGTCGAATAGTCTCGTTTGTAAAACTGGGGCTGGGTCATCCGGCTCAACTTTTGTCTTTCCTCAAAACGCAAATCGTACCGCGGCGTATGCTGCACATACTCGCCGCTGGCGTCCAACAAAAACAACTCGGTGTCCCTGGCCGCCCGCAGAGCAAGGTACGAAGGCCACTTGAACTCGTCCCATTCGCGCATAGGTGGCAGCAGCGTCTCCTTCATCCAACGCAAACGCTCTTGGGCAACGATCTCGTCAACCGCCTTGATCACATAAGAATAGATCAGCGCCGTAACAAAAACCAGAATCACCCCCACCAACAAAACCGTCGACAGCGTCATCTGGCTTTGAACCGAAAACCGCCCCAACGAAGCGCGCGGTGGAGATGAAATACGGGCCAAAATGGGGTGAACAAGCGCGCGCAAACCAATATTGATCGCAAAACCAATACCCAGCACAAACGAGAATGCCAGCGCAGCATTGACCAAAACCAATTCCAGCTGATAGTGCGACCACAACACGTCCACAAACGTCGCCGCGACAACCAAACCCAGAGCGATCGCCGCCGTCTGCAAAACCAGGCGATTCGGAAAAAGCAACGCCTGCGTTTGCGCACGTTGCACCACCGAGGCATCGGGAACCTGGTCTTGATCCCACAACCGCAAAAGAAGCAAAACAGAACGCAGCTGCGCAAAAATCAAACCATTCATCAGCACAGACGCCCCCAACACATAGATGAGCATCTTGAGAAACTCGTCCTGCCTTGTTTCCGGCCCCAAGTCCAAAAGAACGATCGCGCTCAAGAACAAAAGCACGCTGCCCGCAACCACACTCACCTCGACAAGCGCCAGGGTGCGAACAATAAACCCCTTACGAGACACCGCATGCCTCCGATCCTTGCCTGATCCAGGCCGCAGCACCGAGCCACAAAACACCCCACCCCGCCAAACATCGCTGAAAACGCGCCGCCCTCAAGCGCGGCGCGACACTCGCACAAGATTGGTCAAAAATGGGAACAAGAGAGACAAATAGAGGATAAAACCAGGGAAATATGGGTTCAAGCCCAAGGCGAGGACACAGCAAAGCAAAACACCAATCAAAGAACAACCTGGCGCTATGCTCAAACCATGCGTCTACAAAAACGCTATATGGAGGAGATGGATGTTTCTGCATTGTCTCGACTCTCCTCCCACACGTCCCCCCAACAGTGGGCAATCCGATCTGGCGAACGGATGTTACAAAACGAACCGGGGGCATCGTCGCCACCCCCGGTGGATATGCTTGTAGGTAATCTAGTCAGCAGCCTTGTCTGTTTTCTCGGCTTTGGAACCTGAATCAACCGTTTTGGTATCAGCTGGCGAATCTTTTTCCCCCTTTTTACTCGCTGGCAGCACAGTCGGAGACGAACCGCGATTGTCCGTTACGTAAAACCCGGCCCCCTTGAAAACGATACCGACCGGCTGAATCACGCGATGGACATTGCCACCACACTCTGGGCAATCGACCAAGGGCGATTCGGACATCCGCTGACGCCGCTCAAAAGTAATCCCGCAGGTCTCGCACTGATAAACATAAATTGGCATATTAAACTTTCCTCACTTGATGATCTTGACACCCACATTGTACCTCATTTCAGAAAAACTGACAAGCAACAGACCGGCAACAGAGCAATAACAATTTGTCCACTTTGCCATCCGCTACGCCGCCACCTCGATCCCCTGCCCATCCAACACCTCACCGACGACCCAGCAATGATGCCCGGCCTCGTCAAACGCGGCCAGCAGCGCGTCGGCCCGCTCCGGCGGCACCGAGAGCAACAGCCCGCCCGATGTCTCTGGGGTAAACAACAACTGCTGCAACTCTGGCGCGACGCCCGGCGCAAAACTCACGCTGCGGCGCCAGGCATCCTGGTTGCGACAGGCGCCGCCGGGAAAAAGCCCCTGGGCGGCGTACTCGAACGCGCCAGGGTGAAAAGGCAGCCGCTCCAGCACGAAACGCAACCTGACCCCGCTCTTGGCCGCAATCTCGCAGCTGTGCCCAAGCAAGCCAAACCCGGTAATGTCGGTACAAGCGTGAACGCCGCCGCGCTGCGCCAACTCGGCGGCGCGCTTGTTGAGCTGCTTCATCCCGGCCACCGCCGCCTCGACGTGGGCCGGATCGGCGACCTGATTCTTGAGCGCGGTGGTAATGATCCCGACGCCCAGTTTTTTTGTCAGCACCAACAGATCGCCGGGAACGGCGTCAGCCTTGGCCCACACCCTGTCCGGGTGAACAATCCCCATCACCGCAAGACCGTATTTCGGCTCGTCGTCGGTGATCGTGTGCCCACCGGCCAGCACGCCGCCGGCCTCGCGCACCTTGTCGGCGCCGCCGCGCAAGACCTGGGCCACAATCGCCGGATCCATTTTGGCCGGAAAAGCAGCGATATTGAGCGCCAGCGTCACCTGCCCCCCCATCGCGTACACATCGCTGAGCGCGTTGGCCGCGGCAATCGCCCCGTAATCAAAGGGATCATCGACCACCGGCGGAAAAAAGTCGAGCGTCTGGATCACGGCAATGTCATCGGTAATGCGATAAACCGCCGCGTCGTCGCTCACCGCCAGCCCCACCAACAGATCGGGATAATGGCCGGGCAAAAACATATTTTGTATTGGACGCAGCACCTGCGCCAGGGCCTCAGGGCCCATTTTGGACGCTCAACCAGCCGCGCTGGAAAGCGCGGTCAGACGAACGGCTTTCACGGTCATACAATCCCCCACCTATAAACTGAACGGATACGTCCCGCACTCGCGCACCGCCTGGTACAACGCGGTCAAGTTTTCAACCGGCGTGCGCGCCTGGACGTTGTGAATCGTGTTGAACACAAAGCCGCCGCCAGGGCCAAAAATCTTGATCCGTTCGCACACCTGGTTCCGCACCTGATCGGCAGTGCCAAAGGGCAGCGTTTGCTGCGTATCGACGCCGCCGCCCCAAAATGTGATCGCATCGCCAAAACGGCGCACGAGTTCCAGCGGCGCCATACCGGAGGTCGAACACTGCACCGGGTTGAGAATGTCAAACCCGGCCTCGATGAAATCGGGCAGCAAGGCGATCACCGAACCGCAGGTGTGGATAAAGGTCTTCCACGCAGTATTTTTATGCACCCAATCGTTGACCGCCTTGTGAAACGGCAGATACAGATCGCGGTAGGCTTGCGTCGAGATGAACGGGCCGCGCTGCGTGCCAAAGTCGGTGCCGGTCACAAACACCACCGACACCCGATCACCAACGACGCGATGAATTTTCTCCAAATTGGCCAGGCCGATCTCGCACTGGCGCTCAAACACCTGGTACACGTAATCACGCCGGAGGATGGTGCTGACATACCACTCTTCGACGTCGCGAATGCCCTTGGGATGCTTGAGCCAGGGCGCGGGCACCAGGGCAATGTCGCCAAAAGCCGTGCCGCCAAAATTTCCAAAAATCGCGCGCCCCTGGGCATAAAGCCGTTCGGACTCGCGCGCCAGGTAAGCCAAATCCTCGTCCGAGATCGGGGCAAACTCTTCCAGATTGTCCTCGACATTCAAATGATCGTCGTCAATGGGCGGCTGACGAATGATCGCGTCAAAATACCAGCCGCCGTTGGGCATCCTGCCGCTGGGCGGCGCCGATTTATCGCCCTCGGGATACAGCAAAAGCTCGCCGTCCGGTTCAGGATCGGTGTTGAATCCCTCCGGCACGAGCACCGGCGTGCCATTCATCACCCAGGGTTTCCAACCAACGTTCTCAAAACCAAACATTGTCTTGGGCAAGCCAAGCCCAACCACATCGACGCCCAGCGCGTCCATCAGATCCGGGGCAATCTCGCCGAGCATCTGGTATGGCTCGACCACCCGCACCGGCGCACCCGGCGCATCAAGCCCCAATGCCTGACGCAGCGCATACACACTGCTCACATGCATCCCGGTGACGGGACTGCCGCCCAGGTCAAGCGGCACGCGATCCGCTTCCTGGTGACTCAGCGCCAACTGTACACGTTCACGAGCGTTCATCAGACCTCCT
>CAYZYE010000056.1:0-20122 GCA_964481205.1 uncultured Anaerolineae bacterium
CTAGGACAGACATCCCCTGAATGCTTGCATCGGCGCTTTTTTCAGCGGCTTGTTAGAGCGAGGAACAGGTCATCCCGGTGGTGATTTCGATTGCGCCGGTGAGTACCTGGGTTGTGTCTTTGATCCGCGCGTCGTAGCCAGGCTGGCAGCCGCCGATGGCGACCCGAAACGTGCCTGCTTCGATGATCCGTCGATCGTCGCCGGTGATCAGCGACAGTTGTTCCGGCTGAATGGTCAGCGTGACCGTTTGTGCTTCGCCGGGGGCCAGATGGATGCGTTCAAAGCCAACCAGTTGGCGGATGGGGACGGGGGCCGATGCGTGGAGGTCGGTGACGTAGAGCTGGACGACCTCGTCGCCTGCCGTCCGGCCTGTATTTTCTACGTGAACGCTGACCTGGATGGGGATGCCGGCCGGGGTCGATTGGGGGCTGATCTCGAGATCGCGGTAGCGGAATTGGGTATAGCTCAAGCCAAAGCCAAAGGGATACAGCGGTTGGCCGTCAAAGTAGCGATAGGTGCGCCCGGCCATGTCATAGTCGTCAAAAGGCGGCAGGTCGTCGACCGAGCGGTAAAAGGTCACCGGCAGCCGCCCGGCGGGGTTATAGTCGCCAAAGAGCACGTCGGCCAGCGCCGCGCCGCCGGCCTCGCCGGGGTACCAGGCTTCGACGATCGCCGCAAGGTGCGCGTCGGCCCAGGTCACGCCCAGCGCGCTGCCGTTGAGCAGCACAAGCGCCACCGGCTTGTTCAGCGCGTGAATCTTGGCCAGCAAGGCCCGCTGCGGCGCGGGCAGGCCAATGTCGGTGCGGTCTCCGCCGGCAAAGCCGGGTACGTGGACCGGCATTTCTTCGCCTTCCAGGCCGGCGGTGAGGCCCATGACCATGATCACTGCCTCGGCGTTCCGCGCCGCGTCGAGGGCGGGGGTCTCGTAATCGACGCCGGGCGCGGCCCACAACAGCTGCATCTGCGGGTCGACGCCGGCGCTAAACATTTCGACCCGCAGCGCATAGAGCCGCCCGCTCTCCAGTTCGACCTCTCGCGTTTTGACGGCCGGGTGGTGCTGGCCGTGATACTCGACCACCATCTCGCCGTCCAGTTCGATGCGGTAGGCGTCAAAGCCCCTGGCGCCCAGCTGAAAGACGCCGCTGGCCGGCGGCACGAGGAATCCCTCCCAACGCACCGAAAAGGGGTCGCCAAATTGGCCGCTGACCGGCGTGGACAGTTTCCAGCTGAAATCGATCAACGGATCGACGCCTATGCGGGCGGGCTGGCCCTCGAATTTTTCATTGGCGAAATAGGTCGCGGTCAGGCCGCGTTGTTCCGCGTCGGCGTGCAGCGGGCGCAGGCAGCTCGACGGCACCGGCAGCAGCGGCGGCACGCCCTCGGCGATATGGCAGCCACGTGCGGCATAAACGACAGTGTTTTTCGATACTTTGCGCTTGATTCCTTCCAGGGGGGTGATCCCCTCGACGGGGGTGCCGTTATAGTTGCCCTCTAGCGCCAGCACGTCGTCAATGTTGGGGCCGATCACGGCAATCGCGCCAATTTCTGGGCGCAGCGGAAGCAGGCCGTCGTTTTTGAGCAGCACGATCGATTCGCGCGCGCTTTGCAGCGCCAGCGCCTGGTGCGCCGGCGAGTTGACTACCGAGTAGGGAATTTGGGCAAAGGGCACCTGCTCTGGCGGGTCAAACATGCCCAGCCGAAACCGGGCGGTGAACAGCCGGGCCAGCGCGCGGTCGATCTCGGTCTCGTCGAGCAAGCCCTGTTCGACCGCGCCGCGCAAGGCGGGAAAGGTGCTGCCGCAGTTCAATTCGCAGCCGTTTTTCACCGCCAGCGCCGCCGCTTCTTCCGGCGTTTCGACCAGTTTGTGGTGGGCGTAAATGTCGACGATGGCCCAACAGTCAGAGACGACATAGTTTTCGTTGCCGTCAAAGCCCCATTCCTGGCGGAGGATTTGCTGTAGCAGGGTCGGGCTGGCGCAGCAGGGTTCGCCGTCGACGCAGTTGTACGCGCCCATTACCGATACGACGCCGCCCTCTTGCACCAGCGCTTTGAACGCCGGTAAATAGGTTTCGCGCAGATCGCGCACGCTGGGGTGGGCGTCAAAGGTGTGTCGATCCGCTTCGGGGCCGCTGTGGACGGCATAGTGTTTGGCCGTGGCGACCAGTTTGAGGTAGCTGGGGTCGTCGCCTTGCAGCCCTTTGACGAATTCGACGCCGATCCGCGCCGTCAGGTACGGGCATTCGCCATAGGTTTCCTGGCCGCGTCCCCAGCGCGGGTCGCGGAAAATGTTGACGTTGGGACTCCAAAAGGTCAGCCCGGTGTAGATGCGGCGCACGCCATGGCGTAGAAACTCGTGATGCTTGGCCCGCGCTTCGTCGGAAATGGCGGCGGCGACGCGCGCGATCAGGGGTGTGTCCCAGGTAGCGGCGAGGCCGATCGCTTGCGGAAAGACGGTGGCGATTCCGGCGCGGCCCACGCCGTGCAGGCACTCGTTCCACCAGTTGTATTCGGGCACGCCCAGCCGCTCGATGGCCGGCGCGGCATAGACCATCTGGGAGACTTTGTCTTCCAGGGTCATGCGCGAGATCAGGTCTTGGACGCGGTCGGAAATGTCCAGGGCGGGGTTTTGGTAAGGTAACAGATCGTTGCGGGTCATCGTTTGTCCTCCAAAAGGCCAGGTCGTTCGGAAATCAGGTTTTTTCGGTCAACCGGGGTGGGTTGCCCGGTTGGGGATCAGGGCGGCGATGGCGGCGGAAATGTCCCATTTGTCATCGCCGTCGTCGGATTTGCGCAGTTGGGCCAGAAATTCGACATTGCCGGCCGGGCCGGTGAGCGGCGAGCGGATCAGGCCACAGGGCGGGAGGCCGTTTTGTTTGGCCCAGGTGAGGATGCGCGCCAGCACCTGGCGGTGAATTTGTGGGTCGCGGACGACGCCGCCCCGTTCCACCTGGGTTTTGCGGGCCTCGAACTGTGGTTTGATCAGGGAAATGACGGTTCCGTCTGAGAGCAGCCAGTCGCGGATGCGGGGCAAGAGTAGTCGCAGCGAGATAAAGGAGGCGTCGACGACGGCCAGGGAGATTGGTTCGGGCAGGGCGCGCAGGTACCGGGCGTTGGTGCGTTCCATGACGGTCACGCGGGCGTCCTGGCGCAGCGACCAGGCCAGTTGGCCGTATCCCACGTCGATGGCGTAAATGTGTTTTGCGCCTCGTTGCAGCAAACAGTCGGTGAATCCCCCGGTCGATGCGCCGACGTCGGCGGCGGTCCGGTTGCGCACGTCGATCTGAAAGGCGTCCAGCGCGGCCTCGAGTTTGAGGCCGCCCCGGCTGACATAGGGCGGAGGTTGTTTGATCGAGATGTCGGCCTCGGCGCGAACCAGGGCGCCGGGGGTGGTGACTTGGACGCCGTCGACGGTGACCTGGTTTGCCATCAGCAGGCGCTGTGCTTTGGCGCGGCTGGGCGCGAGGTTGCGTTTTACGAGCAGAATGTCGATCCGTACTTGAGGCATGGCGCAAGTATAACACATGCCCGTCGCCAGAGCAATTTTTGACCGTCTGTCTGGTTTTGTGTTATACTGTCTGCAAGGTTGAACCAGATTGGGATAGGATATAACGTGCAGCGATGACGCGACACCAAGGACGTGGTTTGGTCAATCTCTGTGGAGCAGAGTCCTGCAAGTCTCAAAGAGCTAAATTGTGGAGGATGATGATCGATGAAGGCAGCAAGGTTGTATGGCCCCGGTGATATGCGGATCGACAATGTGCCCGCGCCAGAGCCGGGCGATGGGCAGGTGTTGTTACAGGTTCTTTCGGTGGGGGTTTGTGGGTCGGGCGTTCATTATTTTTTGGATGGTGGTATTGGCGACGAGCATGTGACCGAGCCGTATGTGATCGGTCACGAGTTTTCGGCCCGGGTTGTTGCGTGGGGGCCGGGCGTCGATGGCCCGCCGGTGGGTACGCGCGTGGCCGTCGAGCCGGCTATTTCGTGCGGGCATTGCGAGTTGTGCGAGTTGGGGCATCCCAATTTGTGCGAGAACATTTTGTTTTGCAGCACGCCGCCCACGCCGGGGGCGTTGCAAGAGTATATCGTGCATCCGGCCGAACTGTGTTTTCCCTTGCCGGACGAGTTGGATGACGCCGAGGGGGCGGCGCTTGAGCCGCTGGGGGTGGCGCTGCATACGGTATCGCTGGCCAAACTGCATCCCGGCGATACGGTTGCTATTTTGGGGGCCGGGCCGGTCGGGCTGCTGGTTTGCCAGGTGGCGCGCATCTCTGGCGCGCGGGCCATTTATATGACCGACCTGGTGCCTGAGCGGCTGCAAATGGCCGAAAAGGTGGGGGCGACGGCGGTGTTCAAGGCCGATGAGGGCGACCCGGTCGCCTGGGTGATGGCGCAGACCGGCGGGCGCGGCGTCGATGTGGCGTTCGAGACGGCCTGGGCCAACGCGGCGACGACCTCGCAAGTTGCCGAGATGGCCCGTCGCGGGGGCAAACTGGTGATGTGCGGCATTCCGCGCGAGAGTACGGCCGTGTTTCCGGCGCACGCCGTCCGGCGCAAGGGGTTGACGATCAAGTATGTGCGGCGGATGAAGCATACTTATCCGCGCGCGATTCCGATGGTTCGGGATGGGTTGATTGATATCCACAGTCTGTTGACGCATTATTTTGCGTTGGACGAGGCCGGCGAGGCGTACCGGTTGGTCGCTTCTTACCGGGATGGTGTGATCAAGGCCGTGATTCAGGTGAGCAAGTAAGAGGGCAATGTAGGACGGTTTACGGATTATTTACATTGTTCGATCAAGGGGGCGCGGGAGACGCAGATGATAGATGCGGTGCGCGGGGTGATCAGGACGGTTATTGTGCTGCTGTTGGTTGGACTTGGGTTTTTGTTTTTTTCCAATGTCCTGCGTTCGGCGTGGACGGTTGCGTTTGTCGATGTGGCGGCGGCGGTGGTGCTTGCCGCGCTGTTGTATTTGACGGGGCGGTATCCGCATTTGATGCGTTTGGTGGTCATTGTGATGGCGGCGCTGCTGATCGCTATGCCGACAATATCGTTTTGGTTCGATCAGCCCGGTCTGGGCGGTACTATGCCCTTGTTTGCGCTCAGCGGGGTCATGATTTCGTCGCTGGTGTGGCCGGCGACCGGGTTGGTTGTTGGCGGCATAGAGACGGTCATTTTGTTGTGGCTGGCCGGCCGGTCGGAATATGTCAGTTTTCATGCGGTGGCGGCTTTTGTGGCGATGTCGGTTTGCATCTATGCTCTGACCCGCTTGTTGGTTCGGTCGCTGGAGCGGGCCGAACAGAGTCGGCGCGAGTTGGGGACCAAGAACGCCGAGTTGGAACGGGCTTTGCAGCAGTTGAGGGTTGCGACGGAGCGGCAGGAGCGGCTGCTGTCGACGGTGCAAGAGTTGGAGACGCCGCTGATCGAGGGTGAGCATGGGGTGGGTATTTTGGTGATTGTGGGTCATTGCAGCCCCGAACGCATCCGGATTGTGCGAGAGACGGTGTTTTCCAGGTTACAGCGCCGTTCTTTTCAGCGTCTGATCGTCGATATCAGCGGCGCCGGGTTTGATCAAGATGGGCTGGGGGCGTTTGTCAAGACGTTGCAGGCGTTGCGATTGATCGTGTCTGAGGTGGTGGTCAGTGGAATGGCGCCGCAGCAAGCCAAGGTGTTGGCGCAGGACAAGGCGCGCATTCATACGTTGCGCCAGACGGTTTCTTTTGTCCATTCGCTGCAAGAGGCGTTTTTGGCAATTCCAGGGAAATAATTGTCCCAGATTAGCCCAGGTCGTAGAATGCGGCTACGGGAGCGATTTTTCGGACAGGCTCCAAGAACTGGAAAGGCTTTTGGCTTGACGGGGTCGCCCGGTGGGGCGTTTTATTTCCGACACCTTTTTATTGCTGCTGTCGCGGCAGGACGATCAGATATGAAGGCTCGCCGGCGGTGTACTCGAGCAGCCATTCGGCGACGGGGATTTCTCCATCGCTGTCGCTTGGGATCAGGACAATGCGCCCGTCGAGCGGGTCGCGGCGGATGATGCCTTCGAGCACCGGAATTTGCCGGCGGCGTAATTCTTTGATGAATATCGGCGCCAATTCACCCAGAGCGGATTGGTCTTCTTGGGTCGGGGGTTCTTTGAGTCCTAATCCACGTTTGACTTCGTTGACAAAATCGCGGATGTTAAAGGGTTTGGACATAAAGGACGTGATGTTGAGATTGATCGCGGCGTCGATGGATGAATAGTCGGCGTGGCCGGTGATGATCATCAGTGGGAGATCGTTTTCGGTCTCGCGCACGGTCTGGAGCAAAGAGATGCCGTCTTCGCCGGGCATACGCACGTCGGTGACAAGCATATCGACCGTTCTGGAGCGCAAGAGAATCCGCGCCGTGTTGGCGTCGGATGCGGTGGTGACTTCAAAGCCGTGACGGCGCAGGGCGCGCGCGCAAACGTCCAAGATGCCCGGTTCGTCATCGACGATCAAGATATGTGGAACGCTCATTGTTTTTCTCCTGGTAAAAAATGGCCCCCAACTAGAGTCGTCTTTTATTATAGCATACAATAACGTTTCTTGACAATCGATACGAGATCAGGTATGATGCGCTATGGCGTTCGAGACGGCGTAAAATACCTGTTTTGACTTTTGACCACGTTTCTGGGAGGCGGCATGTCTCAGCCGGTGTCCACATCTGCACAGCCAACCACGCATTGCCCCAGCTGCGGCCGTTTTGTCGGCCCGCAAAGTGTGTGCCCGTATTGCGGCGCGCGCGTATCCAGGCGGCTTTCGCTGCGCGTTTTTCAGTATGGAGCGGCGGCGTTGGCCTTGTGCGGACTGTTTTTGCTCTGGGTGTCGGCCCGCAGCGCCGACATTCCGGTCGTGCGGGTTCAGGATGTCGGCAGCGCGATGAACTGGGCTTATGTCAAGATGCGTGGTACTGTGGTGCGCCAGCCGGCCTACGACGCCGGGTCGGGTTATTTGCGGTTTTGGTTGGATGATGGCAGTGGCGAGATCATGGTCGCTGCGTATCGCAACGAGAGCCGGGCGTTGATCGAGGCCGGGCGCGCGCCGACCATCGGCGATGTGGTGACGGTCGAGGGGACGCTCAAAATCCAGGAGGATTTTACATCGTTGACGCTGAATGTGCCCGAACATGTGTTGGTGGAACGGCCGGCGCCGGTCGAGGTGACGATTGGCGAGATGGGGCTTGAGCGTCTTTATCAAAAGGTGTCGATCCGGGGACAGGTGCGCGAGGTCAAGCAGCCATACGATGGTTTGACGATTTTGACGGTGCGCGACGAGACGGGCGAGATCGATGTGACCTATACCGCCGACCTGGTTTTGTTGAGCGGTGAGCCGGCGGTGGTGTCGCCCGGCGACGCGGTGCGGGTGCGCGGCGCGGTGTCGCTTTATGGCGAGACGGTGCAAATCACCCTCGATGCGGCCGACGGGTTGGCGCTGCTGCCAGGGGCGGTCGAGATTGCCGCCGGCAAGTCGATCGCCGGCATTGCGGCGGATGACGTCGGGAGGATGGTGCAGGTCGAGGGCGCGATCACCGAGGTTGCCTGGATGTCGGCCGGACAAAAGTTCACCCTCGACGACGGCACGGCCCAGATCGCTCTCGTTTTGTGGCAGGACGTGATCGACGGTCTGTTGGATCGCGCCGATCTGCGTGTGGGCGCGTGGCTGCGCGTGCGTGGGATCGTGACCGAGTACAAGGGAGAGATCGAGTTGGCCCCGGAACTGCCGCTCGATGTCGAGATCACCCGTGTTCAGCCGGTCGAGGTGACGCGGCTGCCGCTCGATCAAATATCGGCCGGGCAGGCCGGGCAGGTGGTCAGCAGCGAGGGGCAGATTGTGCGGGCGGCGGCGTTTTCCAGCGGGCAAAAGCTGGTTTTGCAGGATGGCGATGCGCGTTTGGCGGTGGTGTTTTGGCAAGATTTGTTCGATGCTTGCCCGGACCGGGATCGACTGGTCGCCGGCGCCTGGGTGTCGGTGCAAGGCGAGGTGGACACGTACCAGGGCGAGGTCGAATTGATCCCCGCGCATGCCGGGGACGTGGTTTTTGTCGAGATGCGCGAGCTGCCCGCCGTCGAACGCAGGCGCGTGGTCGAGGTGACTGCCGATGATGTGGGGAGTATGGTCGAGGTGGAAGGCGTGATCGTGGCGGTCGACGCGCTGCCGTCTGGGCAGCGTTGGACGTTGGACGACGGCACGGGGCAGATCGCGGCGCTGCTTTGGGACGACGTGTTGGCGCCGCTGTCGATGATCTTTGCGGCGGGTACGCGGGTGCGCGTGGTCGGCGAGGTGGCGCTTTATCGGGGCGAGTTAGAGATCGTTCCCGCTTTGCCCGGTCATGTGACCTGGTTGGATGGCGGCGCGCTGCCAACGGCGACGGTTCGGCCTACGGCCACGCTTGCGCCGGCGGTGACGCCGACAGCGACGGTTCGATCTACGGCCACGCCTGCACCGGCGGCGACGGTGACGCCGACAGCGACGGTTCAGCCTACGGCCACGCCTGCACCGGTGGCGACGGAGACGCCGGCCGTGCGCGTCATTGCGAGCGGCAATTTGGACGCCGCCGAGGTCGATCAGTTGGTGCGGGTCAAGGGGACGGTGGTCGAGGCGGCTGTTTTTGCCGGCGGAATCAAATTGTACGTCGATGATGGCTCTGGGCGCGCGGCGGTTTGGGTTTCACAGGCGGTGTGCGACGGGTTGGGCGGCGCGGCGCAGCTGATCGTGGGCAGTGTGGTGCAGGTCGAGGGGCGGGTGCAGGCGTACAAGGACGAGTTGGAGGTCGTGCCCGAGTTTTCGACCCAGGTGGTCGTGCTTGTTGCTGCGCCGACGCCAGAGGCGGCGATCGCCAGGATGGGCGATCTGTCGGCGGCCAATGTGGGCGAGACGGCGACCGTCGAGGGGCAGATTGTCGAGGTCAATGCCTTTTCCAAGGGCGTGAAATGCCTGCTCGACGATGGCAGCGGACGAATTACATTGTTGTTATGGCAGAATATTTACGACGCTGTGCCGGAAAAGGAGCGTTTGGTTGTGGGCGCGACGGTGCGGGCGCGGGGCAAGGTCGACGAGTACAAGGGCGAGATCGAGGTGATCCCCGCGCTGGGGAGCGATGTCGAGATCAAGTGAAATGGGTGTGTTTGGAACGGTTTGGGCGTCCGTGGCATAGCCCCTGGTGGGCGGTCCCTGGGCAGGTGAAACAGCAGAGACGGCCACGAGGGCCGATGTTATAGAGCAGATGAGACACACTCATTCTGGAAAGGAGGACGTGGATAAAGAGTAGCATTTGGTTTGAGAGTGTGCAAGATCAATAATTGTGGATAGTGATAAGGAGAGATGTTTATGTGGCAGGATTTCAAAAAGTTTATCATGCGCGGCAACGTCATTGATATGGCTATTGGCGTGATCATTGGCGGGGCGTTTGGGGCGATTGCCAAGTCGTTGGTTGTCGATGTACTGATGCCGCCGATCGGGTTGCTGCTGGGCGGCGTCGATTTTGCCAACCTGTTTATTTTGCTGCGCGGGGGCGACCCGGCGGGGCCATACCCGACGCTGGCCGATGCGCAGGCGGCGAGTGCGGTGACGATCAATTACGGTGTGTTTTTCAACACGGTGATCAGTTTTTTGGTCGTCGCCTTTGTCATGTTTTTGGTGATCAAGGGCATCACCGCGATGCAGAAAAAAGAGGCGCCGCCGCCGCCGAGCACGAAAAAGTGCCCGTTTTGCCGTTCCGAGATCGCCATCGAGGCGACGCGCTGCGCGTTTTGCACCGCCGAGTTGCCCGCTGCCGAGGCGTGATGAACGGCGTGCTGTTGCTTTGCTATGCGCTCGCCGGGACGCTGCTGGCTTCGGTTTTGGCTTGCGTGCCGGCGTTGCATATCTATAACGTGGCCGGGTTGATCTTGCTCTGGCTGCCGGGGGGCGAGGGTTTGCTGCCGCCGCAGGGTTTGGCGATGCTCTTTTTGGGGCTGATCGTCGGCTATGCGGTGGTGAACACGGTGCCGTCGCTCTTTTTCGGCGCGCCGGACGAGAGCGCGGTGTGGATTGTGCTGCCCGGCCAGAAATATCTGATCCAGGGACGAGGGTTCGAGGCCGCCGTGTTGACCGGTGTTGGCAGTTTGGGCGGGATACTGGCACTGACGCTGCTGGCCCCGTTCACGGCGGCGATCCTCTCTCCGATCCGGCGGGTCATTCAGCCTCATTTGCACTGGTTGTTGGGGCTGGTGGTGGTCTATATGCTGCTCTCCGAGTGGCCCAAGGGGATGGGGCGCGGGGCGACCGCCTGGGCGCGACTGTGGGATGGCTGGAAATCGTTGTTGGCCGGGCTGGCGACGTTTTTCCTCTCCGGCATCCTGGGGATGATCATGATGTATCGTCCCTTGATCCCGTTAGAGGTTTCGTTCCAGAGTATGATGCCTGCTTTTATGGGGCTTTTTGCCATTCCGTGGGTGCTGCAAAATATCATCTCGAACGTTCGTCTGCCGCGACAGCATATCTGCCGCTCGGTGGACGTGACGCCGGGGTTGATCGCGCGCGGCGTCGGCGCGGGGACGCTGGGTGGGTTGTTGGCGGCGTTTTTCCCGTTGATGACGGGCGGCATCGGCGGATTTCTCGCCGGGCACGCCACGGCGCAGCGCGACGACCGCTTGTTTGTGATCTCGCAGGGCGCGTCCAAGGTGGTTTACTATGTTGGCGCGTTGTTGTTCTTTTTTGCGCCGGGGCTGCATCTCACGCGCGGCGGGATGGCCTGGATGCTCAGTCCGTTGTATCGGCCTTTTACGCCGCAAGCGTATTGGCTGGCCGTGGCGGCGACGGCGTTGTGCGGCGCGCTGGCTTTTTTCTTGCTGCTCTGGCTGTCGCGGGCGGCGATTGCGCTGGTCGGACACGTCGATTATCGTTGGTTGTCGTGGGCGACGCTGGTCGTACTGCTTGCGCTGATCGTCGGCGTGACCGGCTGGCGCGGGCTGTTGATCGCGGCGCCGGCGACCGGGATCGGCCTTTTGCCGGTCATGTTTCACTCGCGGCGGATGAATTGTATGGGCGTGCTGCTGCTGCCGATTCTGCTCAACATGGCCGGCGCCGGGCCAACCGTGGCCGGATGGCTGGGGTTGGTGTAAGTGGATTGATTTTGACGATATTTGAGAGGCGGTAAAAGTGAATACCATACTCGTACAGCGAGTTGTGCGCGTGGTTGGGGCAGGATACGCAGATGGTTGCCGCTCTTTCGTTGGGCTATGCGGACGAGAGCCCGGGGCCGCGCCCGCGCAAGCAGGTCGATGAGGTGACGATATGGTTCTAGCTCGCGTGCGGCGTGGGGTGCTGGCGTGTCTGGTCTGCGTTTTGCTGCTCGCGGCGGGGTGCGTCAGGGCGACGCCCACGCCAGAGCCGGCGACGATCACGTTTGCGTTTCTCGACTCTGGCCGGGCTTATTATGAGCCGCTGGTCGCCGAATTTAACCAAGAGTATCCATACATTACCGTCGATTTGGACGACAAGCCCAGGCGGGGGGCGCATATTTTGGCCTCGGCGGACGTGGCGCTGGGCGGCGATTGGCTGTTGAGTGGCTTGCTGGATCAGGGCGCCGTCGCCGATCTGGATGCGCTGATCGAGCAGGATGCGGCGATCGAGCTGGAGGATTTTTATCCTGGCGCGATCGAGCATTTTACTCGTCAGGGCAAAATGTGGGCGATTCCGGCAGGGCTGGACGGTTTTGTGATTTTTTACAACCAGGACTTGTTCGATCGGTACGGGATTTCGTATCCGGGGGTCGATTGGACGCGGCAGGATTTCGAAGAGATTGTGCGCTCGATGCGCGACCCGGAGGGCGGCGTTTTTGGCTACGGTTCGCCGCATGTGTTTCTCGACGTTGTGTTGTTTGTCTATGCGCATGGCGGTCGTTTGTTCGATGATCTGTATGATCCCACCCGTGCCACGTTTGACGATCCGCTGACCGTGGAGGCGTTAGAGTGGTATTTTCGTTTAATGTTCGATTATGACGCCATTCCGACGCAAGAGGAGGTGCGCGCCTGGGGCGCAGATGTCTATGCCGGTTTTGCGAACAACAAGGTGGGGATGGTCTTGGCCGACGTTGCTCAGGCCGGCGGAGGCGATCCGGCGCAGCCGTGGACGATGCGCTGGGGGATGGTGCCTGTGCCCCAGGATGCGGCGCGTTTTACCGTTGGGATGGTCAAAGGGTACTTGATCTCGGCCAGCACGCCGTACCCCGATGCATGTTGGAAATGGGTTCAATTTCTCAGCCATCGATCGCCAGAGCGTTTGATCCCGGCGCGCAAATCGGTCCTCGAATCGACCGAATACGAAAAGCGGGCTGGCGCCGAGTTTGTTCGCGCCGTTCGCGCGACGATGCGCGGCCGTTTGCTCAATCCCGTCGGCGTATCCTCCAAGCTCGAGCCGGATATGCAGTTGTTCGAGCGGGCGATCGATTCGATTGTCAGCCAGGAGGCGACGCCTCAAGAGGCGATGACGTGGGCGCAGCGGCAGGCTGCGCTCAAATAAGGTGGTGTTCGTAGCATGCCCCCTCGTGGGCGGGGCGGCGGGCACAAGGGACCCAAGGTTGTTCAATCCAGCGGTTGAAACCGCGCCTGGCGAGCCGTTGGCTGGTCGTCCACCTACGCGGACGAGGCTCCGCCAGCGGTGACTCGGGTCACAAATCAGAATTGAACAGCCTTGACAGGGGGCATGCTACAAAGCGGAGGATTGGGAGGGGGTATGGAGACGCAGTATTTTTCTCCCAGATCGAGCACATTGATCGCGCGGCGCGCCTTTGGCGCTTTTTTTGCCGTGGGGGGCGCCGTGTTTGCGTGCGTATTTGTTGTCGCCGGCACGGCGTTTGTGCTTTTGTTTTGGGCCAGCGCCGAGTTTTCGCTGCCGGTCAAATTGTTGTCGCTGCTGTTTCCCCTGGTTGGCGGGGGGATGGGGGTGGTTTTTGTCCTGGCCGGTCTGGGTGTGGCGCTTTGGGGCATGGATCAGGCGGTGCAGGTCACGAGCGAGGCGTTGCAGCACCGCCAGGGCAAGACGACCGTTTCGATGCGCTTTGACCAGATGACGCGCGTCTATGCGCTCCGGCAGGCCGGGCAGCGCCACGGGCATTGGGTGATGGTGGTCGAGGATGCCGCCGGCGACCAGATTCAGTTGGACATTGCCTCCGGTGGTGTCCTGGCCATGTTTGACACGCTGTCGATCGCGCGGGCGTTGCTGCCCCGGCTGCCGCCCGGCGTCGATGTGGATGAGCGGATGCGGGAATACGTGGACAGCGGGCGGATCAGTCGGTGAGGGGATGGTGATGAAGGGCATCTCGCATTTTATTTCCGGTGTGGCGGCGGCGACTTTTGTGCCGCCGATCGTGGACATGGCGTCGGCGGGGAGCATGGTGCTGCTTTGGGCCGGGGTGGGCGGTATTATGCCCGATACGCTCGATTTCAAGTTGGCGCGTTATTTCGAGACGCCCGACGTCGAGATCGATCCCAACGCGCTCGATCCGCAGGCGATGGCCGAGCAGACGGCGGCGGCGATCAACCGCGCCTGGGAGACGGGGCAGCCGGTCAAGGTGCAATTTCATACCATGAAACTCGGCGCCGACTTGTGGCGGCAGTACAGCGTGCATTTTGGACAGGTGGATGAAAAGCAGCGGCCAGAAGTGCGCGTGCGCATCGGCGCGGTGGTGACGACTTCGCAGGTGCCGTATCCGGGCAGCGAGTTGGATTTGCCCGTCGGTCGCGCGCCGGTCGTGGCCCCGACGCGCTATACTTATGACGCCGCCACCAGGGTTGATATTTTCAACGGGCCGTCCTTTGCCTTTGTGCGCCGGGGGGAGGCGGTCGAGATCGAGTTTTTGCCCTGGCATCGTCGTTGGAGCCATTCGCTGACCCTGGCCGCGCTGATCGGCGGCGTTTTGGCGTTGCTGGCGGGGCCGTGGGCGGGTCTGGCTTATGCGCTGGGGTCGGCGGCGCACATTATCGAGGATCAGTTGGGGCACATGGGCAGCAACCTGTTTTACCCGTTCACCCAAGAGCGCACCGCCGGATTAAAGTTGTTTCATTCCGGCGACGCGCTGCCCAATTTGTTTGCCGTCTGGTTGAGCGTGGCGCTGATCTTGTTCAACCTCGACCGGTTTTCCGGCCAACCGGCGTTCGATCCGTGGGGCTATTTCGGGGTCGGTTTGGCGCTGCCCTGGGCGGTGTTGTTTGGACTGGCCTGGTGGCAGGGGCGACGCAAACGTCCTCTGCCGGCGGGCGATGTCCGGATCGCCGAGGTGGCCGCCGAAGCGGAACAGATCCAGAATTAGGGTGTGGAGGAGGGGCGATGGCGCGCTGGAAAATGGCGTCCTGGGGCGTGGTATGTATGGTATTGCTTGGTTTGGGGGCCGTGTTGGCGCTGGGGCAGGGTTGGAATGGCGGTTCGATGGTGACGGCGGCGCCAATCGCCGGGCCGGCTTTGGGCGACCCGGCAACAGATTTGCTCATTTCGGCGGTTCACCGTGGGTTGAGCGGTTTTGGCGGCAAGGACGAGGCGTTTCGCATCACCAACGTTTCGACGGCGACGATTGTGCTGACGGAGACGTGGCGCGTGCGCGATGACGGCGGCGATGTCATTGCTTTTCCCGCCGGCGGGGTCACGCTGACCGCCGGGGCCAGCATCTGGTGCGCGCGCAACGCTTTGTCTTTTACGCTGGCTTTTGGCTTTCCGCCCTGGTTGGAATATGGCGAGAACGCTTCGCCCGAGGTGCCGGATATGTCGCTGAACGATCGTTTTGGTCTGGCGGACGGCGGCGGCTCGGTGACGCTGTTTTGGGTGGCGTTGTTGGACACGGCCAATGGCGACGGCGGCGGCTGGCCGGCCGGGAGCAGCGCCTCCGGCGACAGGCGCAGTATGGAACGCATTGACCCGACCGCGCCGGATGATGATACGAACTGGGCCACGGCGGTGATGACAACCGGCGCGCACGACGCGAATGGCAATGATATTGGAGGTTCTCCTCGCTGTACGAACACGGTGTATGTCAATTCAGGGGCAAGTGATCCGCCGATCGTGGTGATCAATGAGGTGGCCTGGGCGGGGACGAATGCCAGTTCTGCGGACGAGTGGATCGAATTGTACAACAATACCGGCCAGGATGTCGATTTGGATGGTTGGATGTTGGCTGCCGCCGATGGCCGGCCGTCGATCCAGCTGACGGGGGTGATCTCGGCGCACGGGTTTTACTTGTTGGAGCGCACGGACGATACGACGGTCAATGATCGCGTCGCCGATCAGATCTATACCGGGGCGCTGGGCAATTCGGGCGAAGAACTGCGTCTTTATTACGCTCATACCGTCGATGTGCTGGTCTATGGCAACGCCGATCCGGCGCGCCTGGGTTGGAGCGGCGACGCTTTGCAGCCTTATGCCAACGGCGTTTTTGCCGGCTCGGGGCAGATACTGTTCCGCGCGCGCGATGAGGCGACCGGCCTGCCGCTGCCCGACAGCAACAGCGCGGCCGATTGGGCCAACGACACCGCGCCCGGCGGCGCGCTCTATGGCCCGGTCGATTGGGGCGATCTTGGGCGCAAGCGGGTGATGTATCCCGGCTGGGATTGGGACGTGTACACGCACACTTGGGCGGTCACGGCGACGGCGCGGCTCAGCGTGGCTATTGCGCCGGACAATGCTTATACTGCCGTCGCCGCGTTGCTGGGCAGTGCCCAATCGACGATTTTGATCGAGGGCTATACTTTTGAGAGCGTGTGGCTGACCGGCATTCTCACCGGGCGCATTGCCGCCGGGGTGCAGGTGACAATGTTGTTGGAAGGTGCGCCGGCGGGTGGTTTGCCGGAGCAGCAGTTGTGGAGTTGTAAGCAAATCGTCGATGCGGGAGGCGCGGTGTATTTTATGCACAATGACGCCGGCGCGGGCGTTTTCGACCGTTATACCAACCAGCACGCCAAGCTGATCATCGTCGATGGCAAGCGGGCGCTTGTTTCCAGCGAGAATTTTGGCAATCACGCCATGCCCGTCGACGGCAAGGCCAACGGCACGGCGGGCAACCGGGGTGTGTTGCTGATCACCGATCAACCGGATGTGGTGCGCTATCTGGGCGAGTTGTTTGGGCGCGACCTCGACCCGCGCGCTCACGCCGACATTGTCGCCTATGGCGCGTTGGCTCGCTATACGTTGTCGCCCACCTATACGGCCGTTTATTCGACCGGCGGGGGCGGCTATGGCTACATGGCGCCTTTTTCGGTCACCATGCCCGCTTTTACGGCTACCCATTTCGAGATCGTTCATTCGCCGGAATCAAGTCTGCGTTACAGCGACGGGTTGATCGCTCTGCTGTTGCGGGCCGGCTCTGGCGATGAATTGTATGTTGAGCAAATGTACGAGCGCGTGCATTGGGGGCCGTCGTCGAGCGGGGTGGATGTCGATCCCAACCCGCGCCTGGAAGCATACATCCAGGCGGCGCGGCAGGGGGCCAGGGTGCGTGTTTTGCTCGACAAGGGGTTTGACGACGAGCGCAAGAATTACGAGACGGCTTTTTACCTTTTGGCCGTGGCGCAAAGCGAAGGGCTGGACTTGGAGGTGCGCCTGGGGAACCCAACCCTGCGTGGCATTCACAACAAGATGGCGTTGCTGAAACTGGGCGCGCGCAAGTTTGTCCACGTGGGCAGCATCAATGGCTCGGAATCGTCGTCCAAGGCCAATCGCGAGATCGCGCTTCAGGTGTGTTCTGGCGGCGCGTATGATTATTTGCGCGACGTTTTTGCCTATGATTGGGCACACAGCGGCGGCCCGTACGAGGTTTATTTGCCGCTTGCTTTTAACAGTTATGTGCCCAAGGCCGATCATCTTTTGATCAGCGAGGTGGTGTTCAATTTGCCGGGCGCAGACGACCTGGGCGAGTGGGTCGAGTTGTACAATCCCACCCCGGCGGCGGTCGAGATTGGCGGGTGGTATCTGGGCGACGCGGTGCGGCGCACGGATTATGAGCGGCTGTACGTGTTTCCGGCCGGGACGACCATTCCGCCGTCGGGGACGCTGGTCATTGCCCGGCGGGCGACCTCGTACCAGGCGTTGGGTTATGCGAGTCAGGCAAGCCCCGATTTAGAGTGGGACGACAGCAGCGACAGCGTGCCCAATATGACGCCTTGTTCGTGGGGTGAAGGCGAGTTTGCTCTGGGCAACGCGGGCGATCAGGTGCTGCTGTTCGACGCGGCGATGCGCCTGGTTGATGCGGTAGTCTATGGCAGCGAGGGCTATGCCGGGGTCGTCTCTTTTGGCGATGTGAGCGGTGTGTACAGCGGCGACTCGCTGGAGCGGTGGCCGGCCAATCGCGATTCGAACGACTGCCGGCGCGATTTTCGCATCCTCTACAATCCAGAGCCGGGGAGGGCGACGACATGGTAGCGCCGCCGCGATGGCCGGCGGCGTTTCGCTGGTTGGGCGCGGCGGGGTTTCAACTGCGTTTTGGCCCGACCCATATTTTGGTCGATCCATTTCTTTCGCATAGTCAAGATGGCGGCCTGGCGGGCGTCGATGATCTGTTGGCCGAGGCCATTTTTCTCACGCACGGCCATTTCGATCATGTGCGTGACGCGCCGGCGATTGCCGCGCATACGCGCGCGCCGGTGTATGCTTCGGCGACGGTTTGCGCGGCGCTGCACGATCGCGGACTCGCGGCCCGGCAGCTGCACCCGTTGGCGGCCGGGCGGACGGTCGAAGTGGGGGCGGTTGAGGTGCGCGCGTTTGCGGCGCGGCACGTGCGTTTCGATCTGCCGTTGGTGTGGCGCACGCTTGGCCGGGCCGGGGCGCGGCTGTTCGGTGTGTTGCGGGCGGTGAGCATGTACCCGCAAGGCGAGGTGTTGGGATACCGGTTTGTCGGGGCGGCGCCGAGTGTGGTACATTTGGGCAGCGCGGGGTTTTATCCGTCCGAGTTGGCTCAAATGCGTTCTGATGTGGCTTTGTTGCCGCTGCAAGGACGTTCGGACATTGAGCGTGTTGTGCTGCGGATGGTCCGGCTGCTGCAACCCAGGCGCGTTGTTTTACACCATTTTGACGATTTTTATCCGCCAATAAGCGCCCAGATCGACGTGCGGCCTTTTATCGAATTGTTGGCGCGGCAGCAGCCCGACGTTCGGGTCATTGCGCCCCGCGTTGGCGAATGGACAAGGATATAGGATAACAGTGCTGGAATATCTCATTTTTGATCTCGACGAAACGATCTATCCGCGCAGTTCCGGCCTGATGCAGGCGATCAGCCACCGGATCAACCGCTATATGATTGAACGGCTGGGGATGCCGCCGGAACGGGTGTCACGGCTGCGCCGCGAGTATTGGACCAGGTATGGCACCACTTCGCGGGGTTTGCAGCTGCGGCACAGCATCGACGTTTATGATTATATGCAGTTTGTGCATGACGCGCCGCTGCGCGAGTATATTGGCCCCAACCCCGAGTTGGATGCGGTGTTGGCCGCTTTGCCGCAGCGCAAGGTGATCTTTACGAATGCCACGGCCGCGCATGCTCGCGCCGTGTTGGAGGTCGTTGGGGTGGCGCATCACTTTGCGGCGATCTATGACGCCTTTTTCGTCGAGCATGAGAGCAAGCCGGCGATGGGGGCTTATCGGCGGTTGTTGGCTGCGTTGCACGCGCCCGCGCCGGCTTGCTTGATGGTCGAGGACACGGCGCGGAACTTGCGTCCGGCCAAGTCTCTGGGGATGACGACGGTTTTGGTCGATCCGCCGCCGGGTGGGGACCTGACCGGCGTGGATTTCAAGATCTGTCGCGTTGCCGAGATTGGCCGGGTGGTCAGGGAGGCCGGGCGGTGATCGAGCGGGGCCGTGGGGAGGTGCGCGCCATTTTTTTCGATCGCGATGAGACGTTGTGTTATCGCAGTCAGGAGCGCGATCAAGAGTTTATCGAGTGGGTGCAGGCGCACAGTCGCTATGCTCCCGTCCCTTTTGCGCAGGCGCAAACCACGGTGTGGAGCGAGTTTTTTGCCAGCCATCGCACCGATCAAATCGTCGATGTGGGCAGCGAAGCCCGTTTTTGGGTCGATTTTTGGCGGCGTTCGCTCGAATTGTTGGGCATCGACGCCGCCTGGTTGGATCAGGTGTTGGAACGGTTTGTGTTTTTCAAGTTCTCGCAGCTTTATCCAGAAACGTTTTCGGTGCTAGAGCGGTTGCACAATCACGGTTTTTGGCTGGGGGTGATCAGCGATACGTTTCCCTCGTTGGGCGATTCATTGTCCTATTTGCGCCTCGATCACTTTTTTCACGTGGTTGTCGATAGCGCCAGTGTGGGTTCGACCAAGCCTTCTCCGGTGATCTATCGGCGCGCGTTGGATATGCTGCAAATCCCACCGCAGGCCGGTTTGTTCATTGACGATGTATACGAGAATGTCGAGGGGGCGCGCGCGGTTGGGATGCAGGCGTTGTGGCTCGACCGGCTGCATTTTCAACACGATTTGCGAGCGGGGGTGATCGCCAACTTGAGAGGGGTGCTGAAATATCTGGGGCTGGAAGCGCCGGGTTAGGGGTTGGGCGGAATGGGCGGGAAGATGTCTTGCCAGGTTTTGCCCGCGCTCAAGTCGGCCTGGATGCGCAGGGCAAAGGCGATGCCTAGCGGGATCAGGCTGGCGAAAAAGGCCAGACAGCCGCAGCCGGAGCGGTCGATGGGCGGTTGCCGTTTGGATTTGGAGGCGGCCATGTTGGCCAGCATGCCGGCCAGCAGCGGCGTCTGGCCGGCGCCGGACGCATATCGTCTTGAACTCAGGCTCATAAAAAAGGACAGGAACCAGCTGGCGAATCCCACCAGGGTGAGCGCCATCGAGAATCCCTGGTCCTGGCTTCTGAACAGCGTTTGCCAGATCAGCAGCGCCAGCAATATCTGTGCTCCGCCAATTAGTGCGATGTTGAGGATCGAGTTGCGCAGGCCGGTTAAAATGGGGCGCAGTGCGTTTTTCCAACGTTGAGGCATATTTGCTCCAGGTTGTCTAGCTAGCCTACAGTTTCATCAATGTTATTGTTTACGCGCTGGCCTGAAGAGCCAGCGCCGTCCGTTTACGGCGGCGCAAAATCCAGAACGAGACCTGGATAATCTGTGTCATTCTGAGCCAGCCGCCGCA
>CAYZYE010000057.1:0-19792 GCA_964481205.1 uncultured Anaerolineae bacterium
CGGGCGAACAGGTGCAGCAGCTGCTGGACATTGCCGCGTCGGGCAGCGGGACGGGCAGTTTTGTCCAGGTCAGCGGCATGCGTTTTCGGATCGTCGGCGGCGTGGCGATGGACATTGTGATCGGCGGCGAGGCGCTCGATTTGCGGCGCAAATATTCGGTGGCGACAACCGATTATCACGCCGAACGCGCCGTCGATTATCGCGCTCTGTTTGCGCAGGCGACGGGCGTCGAACGGCTGGGCGTTTCGGTCAAAGAGGCAATGATCGCCTACATTCGCGCCAACAGCCCGGTCTCGGCGCGGGTCGATGGGCGGATCGTGATCGAAAAAGGGGCCAAAATAGATATGCTCGAATTCGTTGGCAGCGCGCGTCGCCCGGCGCGGCTTCGACCGGCGGTGGTTGGTGTCTAGGAGGCATTTGCCAAAATGCCGGTTTTGCGCTATACTTGGTTTTGGAGTGATTTGATGGATACAACACACACACATCTGTTTGAAAATCGACGACGAACCCAGCCTGGTTAAGGCCGCGTCTGGGTTAGTATGTGCTGCATCGGCAAGCGTAATGAACCGCCCTCAGACCGGAGGGCGGTTTTTTTATTGGATTTGGACAATGTTGCAAAATAGTTTGGATCGTTTCTTGAACTGTATTCGACGACGACGATGGAGACCACCAGATACCTGGTCTGGAGGGTAGTGTGCGCTGTTTCGCCAACGATGCACGGGCAGCCGGCTTTCCAACTGGGAGCCGGCTGTTGTGTTGTATTGGGTTGGGTTCGGCGGCGAGTTTTTTGCAAGGAGGAACAAATGTTGGAAACATACCAGTTTGATGTGTTGATCAAGCAAACTCGAGAGGGGCAGTATCTGGCCGCGATCCCGGTTTTGCCCGGTTGTTTCAGCACCGGCGAAACGGTCGAGGAGGCCCGGCACAAGGCGATTGCCGCCGCCAGGTGTTATTGCTGGAACATGATCGAAAACGGCGCGACCGTGCCCCAGGTTGTCTCCAAGACGCCGGCGATCGTCAAAGAGATTTCGGTACAACTATAAGGAGAAGATGCAATGACAGAGATTACCAAGATCGTTTTGGCATATTCTGGTGGGCTGGACACTTCGGTGATTGCCCATTGGCTCAAGCAAAATTACGATGCCGAGATCATTACGTTTACCGCCGACCTGGGTCAGGAGGAAGAATTGACGGGGTTGGATGCCAAAGCGCGGGCCAGCGGCGCGATCAAGGCTTATATCGAGGACATTCGCGCCGAGTTTTTGACCGGGTATGCGTTTCCGACCATGATCAGCGGGGCGATCTATGAACGTCAATATCTGCTGGGCACGTCTTTTGCACGCCCAATCACGGCCAAGCGGCTGGTCGAGATCGCCAACCAGGAGGGCGCAGAGGCAATTGCGCATGGCTGCACGGGCAAAGGCAACGATCAGGTGCGTTTTGAACTCGCCGTCAAGGCTCTGAACCCGCGACTGCAAGTGATTGCCCCCTGGCGGCTGTGGGATATTCGTTCTCGTGAAGATGCGTTGGATTACGCCGAAGCGCATCACATTCCGGTCACGTCGAGCCGCAAGTCGATCTATAGCCGCGATCGCAACATCTGGCACATGAGCCACGAGGGCGGCCCGTTGGAGGATCCGAGCCAGCCGCCGCCCGACGACGTGTATGTGATTACGGTTTCGCCGGAAAAGGCGCCCGATCAGGCCGCCTATGTAACGGTCGAGTTCGAGCAGGGCTTTCCCGTGGGACTGGACGGGGTCAAGATGGGGCCGGTCGAATTGATGGTCGAACTCAACCGGTTGGGCAGCGCGCACGGCGTGGGACGGTTGGATCTGGTGGAAAACCGGTTGGTGGGGATGAAATCACGCGGTATTTACGAGACGCCGGGCGGCACCATTCTCTACACCGCGCACCAGGCTCTGGAAACCTTGTGCCTCGACCGGGACACGATGCACTATAAGCATCTGGTTGCCAACCGTTTTGCCGAGTTGGTTTATTTTGGCAAGTGGTTTACGCCGCTCCGCGAGGCGCTGTGGGCTTTTGTCCAAAAGACGCAGGAGGTTGTGAGCGGTTCGGTCAGGATGAAATTGTACAAAGGCAACTGCACGCACGCCGGCATCGAGTCGCCCCATTCATTGTACCGCGAGGATTTTGCCACGTTTGGTCAGGATGCGGTATACAAACAGAGCGACGCCCAGGGATTCATCAATTTGTTTGGCCTGCCGCTGACGGTGCGCGCGCTGGCCCGGATGGAAAAAGAGAGCCAATGAGCAAATTGTGGGGCGGTCGTTTTGACGCCGAGATGGACGAACTGATGGAGCAGTTTAACGCCTCGATTCGTTTCGACCGGCGCTTGTACCGGGCCGACATTCGCGGCAGCCAGGCTTACGCGCAGGCGTTGGTTGGCGCCGGTGTGCTGACGCAGCTAGAGTGCGACGCGATCGACGCCGGGTTGGGCGACGTGCTGCGCGAGTTTGAGCAGGGCGAGTTTGAATTTTTGCCCGGCGACGAGGACATTCACACTGCCGTCGAGCGACGCTTGAGCGAATTGATCGGCGCGGCGGCGGGCAAATTGCACACCGGGCGCAGTCGCAACGACCAGATTGCAACCGATATACGGCTCTACTTGATGGAGCAAATCGACGTTTTGCGCAGCGATTTGATCTCGTTACAGCGGGCGATCGTCGCGCAGGCCGAGGCGCACCTGGATGTGTCGATGCCCGGTTATACGCATGTGCAGCCGGCGCAGCCGGTGCTCTTGAGTCACTGGCTGATGTCTTTTTTTTGGATGTTGCAACGCGACCGGCTGCGGCTGGACGATCTGAAAAAGCGCGTGTCGGTGCTGCCCCTGGGGGCGTCGGCGCTGGCCGGCAACGCTTTCCCGGTGGATTGCGCGGGTCTGGCGCGGGCTTTGGGTTTCGATGACATTGCGCAAAACAGCATCGATGCGGTCAGCGACCGTGATTTTGTGGCCGAATTTTTGTTTTGGGCGGCGCTGCTGCAAACACACCTCAGCCGTCTGGCCCAAGACCTGGTGATGTGGTCGAACCCGCTGTTGGGTTTTGTCGCCATCGACGATCGCTATGCAACCGGTTCGAGCATTATGCCTCAGAAACGCAATCCAGATTCGCTGGAATTGCTGCGCGGCAAAACGGGGCGCCTGAACGGCAACCTGGTGTCGATTTTGACGCTGCTCAAGGGACTGCCCTCGGCGTATAACAAGGATTTGCAAGAGGACAAGGAACCGCTTTTTGACGCCATCGACACGCTGGTCGTTGCGCTGCCGATTGCCGCCGGCGTGATCGCCACATTGCACGTCAACAAGGACGCGATGGCGGCGGCGCTGGACGAAGGGCTGCTGGCGACCGAGTTGGCCGATTATTTGGTAGGCAAAGGGGTTCCGTTCCGGGAAAGCCACGGTTTGGTCGGCCGGGCCGTGCGTCGAAGCGAAGCGCGCGGCTGCACGCTGTCGACGCTGCCGCTGGCCGAGTACCGGGCCATTGATCGCCGGTTCGAGGCCGATTTGTACGACGTATTGGACTTTGACCGGGCCATCGAGCGGCGCGCGGTGTTTTGCGGGACGGCGACGCGGGCGGTGCGGGCGCAGATCGCGCGCGCCAGAGCGACGGTCGAGCAATAGGGCGCAACGTCGCAGCGCAAAAAGAGCGGGTCATTTATGACCCGCTCTTTTTGATGACCGGCTTGGATGATCGGCATCGAGAACAAGGGCCTGGCGCGTCAGGCCTTTTCGGCCATACGCTGTTCAATGTAGGCGACGGCGTCGCCAACGGTGAGAATATTTTTTACATCTTCGTCGGGAATCTGTGAACCAAATTCGTCTTCAAAGGCCATCAACAATTCGACCAGGTCGAGTGAATCTGCTTCCAAATCTTCTTTGAAACTGGCTTCGGCGGTCACTTGTTCTGGATCAACGTCCAGCAATTCGGCGACAATTTTCTTTACTCCTGCAAAAACGTCCATTTTTCCCTCCATACAAATCCCAAGTTATAAAATGTCTGTTTATTTTACCCGCCTTTTCCATTCTCGTCAACATTTGACACAGTTCTTTATTCTTGCTAAGATCATCTGACATCGTTGCTGGTTTTATCCATTTTGGCAAGTCTTGTCGCAATACAGGAGTGAATAGAATGACGAGGGATGGTTTTCAAAAGCGTTATTGGCCGCTGCTCGATCGCGCGCTCAGAGAGGCGTTGGCGACGCCGGGGCCGGCGTTGCGGCCTTTTTATGGAATGATGCAGTATCACCTGGGCTGGGTCGACAAAAACCTGGCCGCCGCGTCTTGTTCGCCGGGCAAGCGGCTGCGTCCAATATTTTGTATGCTGGCCTGCGAAGCCGTCGGCGGGCAGGTCGAACAGGCGCTCCCGGCGGCGACGGCGATCGAACTGTTGCACAATTTTTCCCTGATTCACGACGATATCGAGGATGACAGCTCAACGCGCCGGCATCGCGCAACCGTGTGGAAGGTGTGGGGGATGGCACACGGGATCAATTGCGGCGACGCAATGTTTGCGATCTCGTTTCGCGCTTTGACCCGGCTACAGGATCGCGGCGCGCCGGCCGAGGTAGTGTTGGGCGCACAGCGCGCCTTTGCCGAAACGTGTGTGGCTCTGACTGAGGGACAATACCTGGATATGGCTTTTGAGTCGCGCCTGGATGTTGGGGTGGACGAATATTTAAAGATGATTGGCAACAAAACGGCTGCCCTGATCGCCTGTTCGACGCGGATCGGCGCGTTGGTGGGCGGCGCCGGGGCGGAGACGGTCGCCCAATATGCCGGTTTTGGCGAGAATTTGGGGCTGGCTTTCCAAGTTATCGACGATATTTTGGGTATTTGGGGCCGAGAAGCGCAAACCGGCAAATCGACATCCTCGGATATTTTGGCGCGCAAAAAGACATTGCCGGTGGTGTACGCGCTGCACGACGCCGAGCTGCGCGCGATTTACGCCCAAGAGCGCTTGTCGGAGAACGACGTGGCGCACGCCGTTGGTATTTTGGAGCGGCGCCGGGCGCGCGAGTACGCCGAGCAAATGGCGCGTGAGTACGCGACGCGGGCAATGGCCTGTCTGGACCGGGTCAAAAGCGCGTCGCCGGCGCAGCAGGCCTTGCGCGAGCTGGGACATTCTTTGCTGCATCGAGACTCGTGAGCGTTATCTCTTTTCAGACACCTGGAGGCTGTTTGGACGATCCTGATTCGTATTGCTTGCATTTCCAGGCTCAAACTGTCGCATCTGTCTTGACAACCTCCCTTTTGTGTGGTACTGTACGCTCGACAATCGCGATGCCAGAATTATGGTGGTCAAACATCGCCAATATACAAAACATGTGATTTTGCAAACCACTCTTGTCCAAGAAAGGATTGATTATGCCCCGCTACGAGATCAAAGGTGAATCTGTTCCCAATATGCCTTGGGAAAAAAAGCCAGCCGGCCACACCCAGGTGGTCTGGCGTTACAGCCAAAACCCAATCATCCCCAGAGACTTGATCCCAGGCTCAAACAGCATCTTTAACAGCGCCGTTGTACCGTACAAAAGCGGATTTGCCGGCGTCTTTCGCTGCGACGATACCTCGCGGCGCATGGTTTTACATGCCGGTCACAGCCAAGACGGGATCAACTGGCGCATCAATCACGAAATGATCACCTTTGTCCCAGAACCGGGAGACCCGCGCATCAAAGAGATCGAACATTTTCGTTACGGCTATGACCCGCGCGTGGTCTGGATACAAGACCGGTACTATGTCACCTGGTGCAACTGGTTCCACGGCCCGACCATCGGCGTGGCCTATACCTACGACTTTGAGACGTTTTACCAACTCGAAAACGCCTACCTGCCTTTCAACCGCAACGGCGTGCTTTTTCCACGCAAAATCAACGGCCACTATGCCATGCTCAGTCGCCCCAGCGACAACGGACACACGCCATTTGGCGACATTTTTTACAGCACCAGCCCCGACATGTGTTACTGGGGACGTCACCGCTATGTGATGGGAACGGCCGGCGGGTGGCAAAGCACGAAAATCGGCGCCGGGCCGATCCCAATCGAAACATCGGCCGGCTGGCTGCTGATCTATCACGGCGTACTCACCTCGTGCAACGGTTTTGTCTACAGCGCCGGCGTCGCCTTGCTAGACATCGACCACCCCTGGCAAGTCATCGCCCGCTCTCGACCTTATATCATCTCGCCACAAAAACTGTACGAGTGCGTGGGCGACGTCCCCAACGTCGTCTTTCCATGCGCGGCGATCTGCGACGCCGACAGCGGGCGGCTGGCAATATACTATGGCAGCGCAGACACGGTTGTGGCCCTGGCCTTTACCACCGTCGATGATTTGATCGACTTTGCGTTGACCGACTCGCTCGTCTAATCCACATGGTGGATTTTTGTTTTGACAAATCTTGGCGCTTGTGTTAAAATGCCGCCATCCTTTCCCAGAGAGTTACAATGAACACTTGTCCAATTGCCAACAAGGAGCGACCGCAGCCTACCCCTAGCACGGGGTCTGGTTAGTTTGGCGTGTCTCGTCCTTGTATGGGGAAAAAAAAGCCAGCGACCAGACCCCGGAAGCTGGCTTTGTGTATTCTGGGAACAAACAAAACAATGACGTTTGCGAGCAGCGCAGCGCCCAGACCCAGTCCGATCAGGTTGATCCTCGCGGAAAAACTGGACGGCGCACGCGGTGCCGATCAAACGCAAACGGGGCGTTGCCCACGCCCACAACAGGCATCTTGCGTACCAGCGTCCGGTATGTTCCGGAGGCTGGTTTTTCGATCTTGGCAAACATAAAGGAGATCAAGATGACTGTTGAAATCAAATCAGGGCTAGAAGGCGTTGCCGTCTCAAAAAGCACCATCTGTGTGATCGACGGCGAATCCGGCACACTGGGGTACCGGGGCATCAACATTGGGCAATTCGCCGACCACTCGACGTATGAAGAGACCATTTACCTGCTGTGGTACGGCAAACTGCCCACACAAAGCGAACTCGATGCGTTCAAGGCCAAACTCGTCTTTGAACGCGATGTGAACGGCAGCATTTGGGAAATCTTGCAATGCCTGCCTTGCCGTTCCCAGCCGATGGAAGCTCTACGCACCGTCGTCTCGGCGCTCTGCGCCTACGACCCGGACGCCGACAGCTATGACACCCAGGCCAACCTCAACAAAGCGGTCCGGCTCACCGTGCGCATGCCGATCGTCGTCGCCAACTATTTCCACCTGCTGAACGGCAGCGAACCGGTACATCAAAACCCCGCGCTCGACCACGCAGCCAACCTGCTCTACATGCTGCACGGCAGCGAGGCATCGGCAACCCAGGTGCGCGCCCTGGAACTGGCCATGATTCTGATGGCCGATCACGGCTTTAACGCCTCCACCTTTGCCGCGCGCGTCACCGCCTCCACCTTGTCCGACCTCTATTCGGCGATCACAACCGCCATTGGCACACTCAAAGGACCACTGCACGGCGGCGCCAACCAACGGGCAATGGAGATGCTGCTCGAAATCGGCAGCGCCGACCGGGTTGACTCTTGTCTCGACGCGGCGCTGGCGGCCAAAAAACGAATCATGGGCTTTGGACACCGCGTCTACCGCAAATGCGCCGATCCGCGCTCGGCATACCTCAAAGCAATGCTCTACAAACTGTGCGAGGAACGCGGCGATATGCACTGGTACGACCTTGCAACCCGGGTTGCCCAGGCAGTCGAAGCCAAAAAAGGGCTGTACCCCAACGTCGATTTCTTTGCCGCTCCATTGTTATACCTGGTGGGCATCCCACTCGATCTATTCACCCCCGTCTTTGCCTTGAGCCGCATTGCCGGATGGACGACCCACATTATGGAGCAATACGAACACAACCGACTGGTCCGCCCCGTCTGCGCCTACGTCGGCCCGCGCAACGCGCCCTATGTGCCAATCGCCGAGCGCAAATAACGCAAGCCACACAACGAGACTCAGTAGATGGAAAATCCATCTTGGAAAGAATATGCTTGACGCAAAGACGCAGAAATACGACCTGCTCCCGCCGGATCGCCAGATCCGGCGGCTGAACAAGCCGAGTGTGACCGGTTTCGCCATTTTGGACCTGGATGGCAATCCAGGCCGAGCGAAATGGGGCATTTGATTCCTGCGCATCCCTGGAATTTCAAACTCGGCCAACCAATTTTCTGTCTGCCAGGTCTCAGCAGACTTGATGTACACAGGAGTCCTAGATGTCAAAACAAAACCTGACGTCCAAGATCATCACCGCGCACCTGCTCTCGGGACAAATGATCCCCGGCCACGAGATCGCGCTCAAGATCGACCGCACACTGACCCAAGACGCCACCGGGACGATGGTCTGGTTGCAATTCGAGGCCATGGGCCTGCCCCGCGTCAAAACCGAGTGCTCGGTCAGCTATGTCGATCACAACATGTTGCAGCCCGATCACCGCAACCCCGACGACCACCGCTACTTGCAATCGACGGCAGCCAAATACGGCGCATACTTTTCCCGGCCCGGTAACGGCATCTGCCACCAGGTCAACCTGGAACGATTCGCCGCGCCCGGCAAAACCCTGCTCGGCTCCGACAGCCACACCCCCAACGCCGGCGGCCTCGGCATGCTGGCGATCGGCGCCGGCGGCCTCGACGTTGCCGTGGCGATGGGCGGCGGGCCGTTTTACGTCAACATGCCCCGCGTCGCCGGCGTGCGTCTGAGCGGACAACTGCCGCCCTGGGTGTCGGCCAAAGACGTGATCCTCGAACTGCTGCGCCGGCTCACGGTCAAAGGTGGGGTCGGTCAGGTCTTTGAATACCTTGGCCCCGGCGTCGCCGCCTTGAGCGTCGACCAGCGGGCCACGATCTGCAACATGGGCACCGAATTGGGCGCAACCGCGTCGATTTTTCCCAGCGACGCGCAAACCGAGGCCTTTTTGGCCGCCCAGGGACGCAGCCAGGACTATATCCCGCTCGCCGCCGACCCCCAGGCCGGGTACGACGAGATCATCGAGATCGACATGCACGCGCTGGAACCGCTGATCGCCCAACCGTCGATGCCCGACCGGGTCACGCGCGTACACGACGTGAGCGGCATTCCCGTGGCCCAGGTCTGCATCGGCTCGTGCGTCAACTCGTCGTACCAGGACCTGATGACCGTAGCGCGGATACTCGAGGGGAAAACCGTGCATCCCGACGTCAGCCTGACCGTCACGCCGGGCAGCAAGCAAGTATACACAATGATCGCCGAAAACGGCGCCCTGGCCGCCCTGATCGCCGCCGGCGCGCGCGTGCTCGAATCGGCGTGCGGGCCATGCCTGGGGATGGGCCAGGCCCCGGCGTCGGGCACGGTCTCGGTGCGCTCCTTTCACCGCAATTTCAAGGGGCGCAGCGGCAGCGCCGACGATCTGGTGTACATGACCAGCCCGGAAACCTGCGCCGCCACAGCCCTCAACGGCGTGATCACCGACCCGCGCCGTCTGGGCGAGCGGATCGACATTGCCCCCCGGCAACGCTACACGATCAACGACAACATGATCATCCCACCACTTGCGCCCGCTCAGGCAGAAACGGTCGAAATCGTGCGCGGGCCAAACATCAAAGCTGTACCCCAGGCGCGGCCGGTCGCCGACACGGTACAAGGCCAGGTGCTGATCGTCGTCGGCGACAACATTACCACCGATCACATCATGCCGGCCGGCGCCGAAATCCTGCCCCTGCGTTCCAACATCCCGGCCATCGCCGAATACGTCTTTGCGCGAGTAGACGCGCAATTTGTCCAACGGGCCAAAGCGTGGCGCGGCGGGATCATTGTCGGCGGGGTCAATTACGGCCAGGGTTCCAGCCGCGAGCACGCCGCCCTTGCCCCAATGTACCTGGGCGTCAAGGCCGTGATCGCCAAGTCGTTCGCCCGCATCCACCAGGCCAATCTGATCAATGTCGGCATTCTGCCCTTGACCCTGGTCAACCCGTCGGATTGCGAGGCGCTAACACAAGGCGATGAACTGCTGCTGCGCGGGGTCAGAGCCGGCCTCGCCGAAAAATCGACCCTGACCGTACACAATCAAAGCAAAGGGACGACGTTTGAAGCAGCACACCGGCTTTCGGCGCGACAGATCGAGATCATGCTTGCCGGAGGGCTGCTGAACTATATCGCCCATGGCGGCAAATAACCCGCCGGCTGCCGATCTCGCCCCGAGCAACCGGCGGCCTCGCTCACCTGGAGAAAAACAAAATGACCTACCGCATTACCCTCATCCCCGGCGACGGCACCGGCCCCCAAGTGACCGGCGCGATGCGTCGCGTGCTGGAAGCAACCGGCCTGCCCTTTGACTGGGACGTGCAGCACGCCGGCGCAGCAGTGATGGCGCGCTGCGGCACCCCACTGCCCGAAGCGGTTCTCGACTCGATTCGCGCCAACAAGGTGGCGATCAAGGGGCCGATCACGACCCCCGTGGGCAGCGGCTTTCGTAGTGTGAACGTCGCCATCCGTAAAGCATTGGATTTGTACGCCAATGTTCGACCGGCGCGTTCTTTGACCGGCGTGCGCAGCCGCTACAACGATGTCGATCTGGTGATTGTGCGCGAAAACACCGAGGGCTTGTACGCCGGGATCGAGCACGACGTAATCCCCGACCAGGCCGCCGAATCGATCCGCGTGATCACTCGCCGGGGCAGCGAGCGCGTGGTGCGTTTCGCCTTTGACTATGCCCGCGCCCACGGTCGGAAAAAAGTGACCGCGGTTCACAAAGCCAACATCCTCAAACTGACCGACGGCCTCTTTTTGCGCGTTGCCCGCCAGGTGGCGCAAAATTACCCAGATGTCGAATTCGACGACCGCATCGTCGACAACATGTGTATGCAGCTTGTACAGCGTCCCCAAGAATACGACGTGTTGGTCTGTCCCAACCTCTTTGGCGACATTGTCAGCGATTTGTGCTCCGGCCTGGTCGGCGGGCTGGGCGTCGCCCCAGGGGCCAACATTGGCCGAGAGCTGGCCCTGTTCGAGCCGGTGCATGGCTCTGCGCCCAAGTACGCCGGGCAAAACAAGGTCAATCCGACGGCAACGATCTTGAGCGGGGCGCTGATGCTGCATCACCTGGGCGAGGTCAAAGCCGCGCGGCGCGTCGAGCAGGCCGTCGCGACCGTCATTGCCCAGGCCAAGTCCGTGACCTATGACCTCAAACCCCGTCGCGACGACCCAGGCGCCGTTGGCACGCGAGAAATGACCGACGCGATCATTGCCGCGATGGGCTAGGAGCCGGGTATGTTGGGTCGAATACAGTTTTCAAAAATCCAGGTGGGGCGGCTGATCGTCGATTACGCCCTGATCGCCGTGGGCGCAGTGCTCGTCGCGCTGGCCGCAGACCTCTTTGCCATTCCCAACAAAGTCGTCCCCGGCGGCGTGACCGGCATTGCCACCATTCTGCACTATACACTCGGTACGCCGGTCGGGGCGATCACGTTGGCGCTCAACGTGCCGCTCTTTCTGGCCGGCATTCGCTGGGGCGGAGGGATGCGCTTTGCCGCGCGCACGCTGTTCGCCACGGTGATCATGACGCTGTCAATCGACTTTTTTGCCCCTCGCGTGCAGCCGATCACCCACGACCCGCTGTTGTACACCCTGTACGGCGGCATCCTCGACGGCATCGGCGTGGGGCTGGTTTTCCGCGCGCGGGGCACCACCGGCGGCACCGACATTCTGGCCCAACTGCTCAACCGCTGGATAGACATCTCGCTCAGCGTGTGGCTGCTGGTGCTGAACGTGTTGATCCTGGGTGCAGCGGGGATGGTCTTTGGCTGGGAACAGGCGCTTTACGCCCTGATCTTGTCCTTTGTCTCCAGCCGCACGATCGATGTGGTCCAAGAAGGCCTCAGCTACTCTAAATCGGCGTTCATCGTCTCCAACCATGCCGCCTCGATTCGCCGGGCCATCATTGAACAATTGGGACGCGGCGTGACCGTGCTGCAAGGCTGGGGCGGGTACACCGAGAGTCAACGGACGATACTGCTTTCGGTGGTGGCGCAGTCGGAGGTCAGCCAACTCAAAGAGCTGATTCACAGCATCGACGAACAAGCGTTCGTGATCATTGGTCAGGCACAAGAGGTGTTGGGAGAAGGATTCAAAAAACTGGACCAGGGGGGATAAAACGTTCGCCGCTACGTCTGCGGCCCCAGAACAAGCACGATGCCCAGCCCCAAAATCGCCACCCCCAAAAATTCGATCACCACGCGGCGATCCAGGGATTGACGAAAATGCTGTTGGGTCAGGCCAACGAGGACGTAAAAGAGAAGCATCAGCAGCACGCCCACGGTGAGACCATTGGCCTGCCAATAGTTCAACGCCCAGGTGGTCTCACCCAACAACAGGCCAATCAAACCGGAATATAACAAAATATGCCAGGACTGCTTTTCGTAGCGTAAAATGCTCCAGGCCAGCAGCCACGCAACCAGGCTGACTTGCGTCGCCGTCACCAGACTGCGCAGTTTGGTCCGGTAAATGAGCGTAAAAAAGGCCAGGGCCAGCACAAAAGCCGCAATGTCCAAACTGCCGCGGATTCGCCGGGCGGCGTGCTCGTCCACTTGCCCCAACTGGATGTCGAGTACATAATAGTTGGCCAAAATCAGCCAGGCCAAAATCCCCCCACCGACAACCAGCCCAAACAGCCAATAGAGCAAGTTGGGCGACTGGGGCAAAAACCTGGACAGGGCCAGCGTCGCCAAACCCGGCAAAATCCAGTGTGGAAACGTAAAGCGCGCGATCTTGCGCCGCACCAACGGATGAACGCGCATCACGGCTTCTGTTCCGGCGCACGACAAACCCAACAACAAGGTCGAGACCAGCCAATTGTCCGTAATCGTCACCGTCAGCGGCGTGCCAAAAGGCTCGAATTCAAACGCACGCGATGGGATCTCGAGGACCAGCAGCAAAACGACCCCCACCAACACCACGCCGACAATCACACTGACACGGTCATAAATGGTCACTAAATACTGTTCCTTTCCTTACAATACCGTTTTGTGCTTTCTCACTCGCCGGTAGGTCTGGCACACCATCCGCATGAAATCACGGGTATGTTTCCAGGGGTGAATATGGCTGCTCTCACCGGCATAGATCGTGCGAATGGGCACCCAGGCCAAAACAAAATCACGCTCGATGCACACGACGATCATTTCGACCTCAAACTGAAACCCCTGCTCCCGGCTGGACAACATTGCGGCCAACAATCGACGGCTGATCAGCCGGTAGCCGCTTTGGTTATCACGGATGGGTTGTCCCAAAGCCCAAGAAAATGCCCACTGCCCAACCGAGTTTGCCAGACGGCGAACGAACGGCATTTGCTCGAAACGGCGCGCGCCAATGATCAAATCAGAACGCTGCGTATGATAAACATCCAAAAATTTGCCAATTTCAGCCGGATCATGCTGCCCGTCGGCGTCCAGGGTCAACACGGCGTCGCATTGATGCTCAAGCGCCCAGCCAAAGCCAGCGCGCAACGCCGCCCCTTTGCCCCGGTTGTCCCGCTGACGCAACACCGTCGCCCCGGCCTGACCGGCCAGCTGCGCCGTCGCATCCGATGAGCCGTCATCGACCACCACGACCGGCAAAAAGGCCGCCGTCGCCTGCACAACCTGGAAAATGTGCTGCTCTTCATTAAAAGCCGGAATGAGCGCCTTGATCACTTTTCCTCACTCGCCATCTTGCTTTTATCCCGATCTGTTGTACGCTTGTAGCGTGTTAGCAAGTTCCAGCCAGGCGCTTTCTGTGGTTGGGAACCTTTTCAGCACGCGCCTGGCCGCGCAGGCGAGCTTGTCAATCGAGTCCCAGCAACAAGGCCAATTCGGCCACCTGAACCTCGGCATGCTCGCGGGTCAGCGCCCGCTCACGCCGGCCAATGTCCGGCCGGGTTTGATCACGCAGCCGGCGAATGCCGTACCGGTCGGCAAACGACGCCGGTATCTCGTCGTCCAGGGGATGGTCGCTCATAACGCCAAAAGCCATCGCCCACAACCGGGCCACCGTGCCGACATGATACCCCCCGCCGCCGAGCGCCACCCAGGGCAGTTCCCAGGCGCGAAAAGCCGCAAACATTGTTTCATAAGCCAGTGTCGTCAGCTTGAGATGCGCCAACGGGTCGGCAAAATGAGCGTCGGCGCCCAACTGGGTGACCAAAACATCGGGCGCAAAACGCTCGACCGCCGGGCGGACGATGCGCTCAAACGCCCACAAATAGACCTCGTCGCCCGTAAAGGGCAAAAACGGCATATTGATGCTGTATCCCCGCCCCGCTCCCCGCCCCAACTCGTGGACAAAGCCCGTGCCGGGGAACAAATATTCGCCGGATTCGTGAAACGAGATCGTCAGCACCCGATCGCTGTCGTAAAACGCGGCCTGCACGCCGTCGCCGTGGTGGGCGTCGATATCGACGTAAACCACCTTGAGACCCCGGGCCGCCAGCCAGCGAATGGCGATTGCCGCGTCGTTGAACACGCAAAACCCAGACGCATAATCCGCCATCGCATGATGCAGCCCGCCGCCAAAATTAAAGGCGACATCTGCCTGACCGCCGGCGACCATCTCGGCGGCGAGAAGCGATCCGCCCGCCTTTAATGCTTCTGTTTCGTACATATTTTCAAATACCGGATTGTCGCCGGGGCCAAAGCGGTACTGGCGCGGGTGAATGCTTTTATCGCCCGCGCTCAACCTTTGCACGGCATCCACAAAAGCTGGGGTATGCCATAACGTCAGCTCTTGGGGCGTCGCCAGACGCGGTTCAACCACTTGCACGCCGACAAGATCAAACGCGCCATAAGCCCGGAGCAACTCGAACACCATGCGCAATCGTTCGGGGCGCAGCGGATGTGTCGCGCCATGTCCATGCGCCCACAGTTTGTGAGAACAGATCAACGCCGCTTTACGCATCAGTCGATCCCCCTTCCTGTGCCAAACTTTTGCACCGCCCGCCAAAGGTGAACCCTGGCCTGGGGATGTTCTTTTTCCACCAACTGCAACACCTCGCGCATCAACGCGCGCCTGGATGTATCGCCGGCGGCGCATTGAACCGGCGGCGGCGGAAAATTGCACTCGCGCGCGTAACGAACGATCTCTTGTTCGGGAACCAGAGCCAGCGGACGAATGACGGTCAACCGGCCGTCGAAAAAGGACACGCGGGGATACATTGTGGTCATTCTGCCCTGGTAAAAAAGGTTCAGCAATGTCGTTTGCGCCACATCGTCGGCATTGTGAGCCAGCGCCAACTTGTTACAGCCCAACGCTTGCGCCGTGTCGAACAAGGCTTTACGTCGACGCCAGGCGCAATAAAAACATGGGTGTTGATTTTTGCGCCGGGGTTTGCCGGTCGCCTCTTGAGCGGAAACAATGCGGTATTCGACGCCAAGCTGCTCCAACCACGCCTGCAAGGCCGCGACATCGCCCCCGGCGCCGCAGTCCATATCAGAGGCCGGGGCGACATGAACGGCAATCAAGGTATATGTTTCGACGCCCCGTCGCTGCAACAGCGCATCGAGCAGCGTGCAGCTGTCTTTGCCCCCCGAAAGCGCCACCGCAATGCGGTCGCCATCCTGGAGCAAACCATACTCGCGGTGACACTTGTTCAGTTTTTTGAGCAGATAAAACAACAATATGCTGCGTTTATCGGGTTTGGGACGCATACTCAGAACTTGTCTTCTCCAAAGAGCAGGTTCTCTAGCATATCGCCCAACGATCCAACCTCGCTCAACATGGTAATGATCTCGCTCACATCCGCGCTCTCTAACATCTGCCCGGCCACGACGACGACATGTTTGGCAATGATGCCCACACGCGCGTAAATCGTCCCCACGTTCAACTCGAACAAACTGTGCCAGTCCAGGTCCTCTGTAACCGGGCCGACCGGGGTGTAAAAGAGGATCATTTCACCGCCAACGCCGCTTTCCCGCAAAGTGACATTGACCACTTGCGTTCGACCGCCCAACGTCGGCATTTCCAGGCTATAGATGCCTTCGCTCACATGAAAAGAAACGTCCATCGCCTCCGCCAAATCTTGCATAATGTGCCCCAAAGCTGACATTATGATTTCCTTTCTACTTTTTCAGTATGACCGTGCTGTGTATTTGATGGCAAACGCCAACCGGCCATATTTTACCATAGACCGGCCAAACAACCAATCGCCCAACAGGGCAATTGCATCTTGACTGGCTGGTCGCCAAAACGGTGGTTCAAAGGCCAATAAGCGCATAAAAACGTACCGGCGCTCGCTTTGCGTTCGGCCTGAATTGCCAAAGCCAGGCCCAAAATTGCAAACCAGGTCGTATTCAGTTTGTTCACCAGGGACTATGCTACGGGCACCCAAGTTATTTGAAACACGCCCAAATCGCCGCGCAACCGGTGCGCGTCAACCACCATGAGGCCGCTGAAAAACCCAAGATTAACCAAGGACGCCGAGATCATCTTGTATCTGCGAGTATTTACGTTATTCGATGTTTTATTTCTTTGCGCTCTCGGCGGTCGGGAACTTTTTTCAGCACGTTTCTAGCTTTTATCTCGTGTCAGGCGATGCTCGGCGTGGATCACGCGCTTGACCTTGGTTTCACCGCGCAAGATCATCGAATTCGACAGCGCGTACTGGCCCCGGTATTGGATGCCGCGCAGCAGCAGGCCGTCGGTGATGCCGGTGGCGGCGAAAAAGACGGCTCGACCGGCCACCAGGTCATCGCAAGTCATCATCTGTGCGGTGTCCAGCCCGCACGCCTGCACCGCGCCCAACTCGTTCTCACTTTGCGGCGCGAGCCGGCACAACATTTTGCCCCCCATCGCCTTGATCGCGCACGCCGAGATCAGCCCCTCGGTGACGCCGCCCACGCCCATCAACAGATCGATGCCGCTCGACGACGCGGCCAGGATCGCGCCGGTAATGTCGCCATCAGAACGAAGCATAATGTGCGCGCCCGTCGCGCGTATCTCTTCGATCAAGTCGTGGTGCCGCGGCCGGTCGAGGATAAACACGGTCAGGTTGCCCACCTGCTTGTTCTTGGCCCGCGCGACCAGGGCCAGCGTCCACGCCGCCGGCGCATCGAGGCATTCGGGCACCAGCGCGCCGGCTACCTCGGCATTGACGACCAGTTTGTCCATATACCGCGCCGGGCCGGGGTTCCAAAAAGAGTCGCAAGGCGCGCCGGCCAGCACCGAAATCACACCGGGATGGCCGTAGGCCAGCAAATCCCGGCCATCGATCGGGTCGAGCACCAGGTCGATCGGCGTGCCTGCGCCAAGCGTGCCCCCACCGCGCAGCGAGATGCGCCTTTGCAAGCGCTCTGCCAGGTCGATGCAGACCTCTTTTTCGACGACCACCCTGTTTAACGTTTCGCACATTGCGCTGGCCGCCGCCTGCTCGGCCTGGCGCGGACGGCCCAGCCCCATCCACCGCACGGCGGTCAACGCGGCCGCCTCGGTGCCCCGCACCAGATCGAGACCCAGGTTGCGCGACGGGCCAACATTCAACTGTGTATCGGACATCTATTCTACCGCCTCTAGCAACTTTTCCTGACGCCAGGCCACCATCCCACCTTGAAGCATTCTGGCGTTGTCAAATCCTTTTTCGAGTAGCAGCGCCGTGGCGCGCTCGCTGCGCCGCCCGCCCTGGCAAACCATCACCACCGGACGGTCGCGGGCAATGTCATCGAGGTGGTTGGGCAGCACAGGCAGCGGAATGTGCTGCGCCTCCGGGATGTGCCCGCGTTGAAACTCGCGCGGCTCACGGACATCGACGATCTGCTGCAAGCGCTTTTCGTGCAAATTTTGCCACAGCGTTTGCGGCGTGACCGTGGGCACTCCCCCATTGGGCAGGTGAACGTCGATCCGCACCGCGTGGGGATAGTTGAACTTGGGCAAGTTTTGGCACTCTTGGAAGACGCGCTGCGGGCACTCGTAAATGCAGATCGCCGGGTCGATGACGTGATAAAATAAATAGTTGATGAAACCATCCTGGTCTAGAAAATGATCGGCGCCCAGCTGGTCGACGAACCCGGAGGCCTGCATGACTTGGAAAACGCGGTGGCGCACGCGCGTCAGATAGATATCGCCGCCACGGGCGCGATAGCTGCGCATAATGCTCTCTAGCATTTGAATGCCGCTGATGTCGCAGTGCTCGACGCTTTGCAGGCGCAAGAGCAGCAGCCGCTGCCCCGGATTCGACTTGACGTTATCCAGCACGGCCTCTTCGATATGATTGATCGCGCCAAAATACATGTCGCCCAGCACCTCAATGATCCCCAGCTGCGGGCAGGCGGGCTGCCCTGGCCGGTGCGCCAGATGTCGAAATTGCGCGTCGGGCAGGACGGTATGGACGCGCGGTTTGCTGGTGCGGATCAGATAATGTCCCACCGACAGCGCGATGCCGGTCAGCACGGCAAATTGCAGCGGCAAAGCCAGGGTTGCGATCAGCGTCGCGATCATTATCAAACGGTCGCCGGAGGTGCTGCGCCACACGCGGGCGATCTTGGTCAGGTTGATCAAGCCATAGGCGGTCAAGATGAGCACGCCGGCCAACGAGGCCTGCGGCACATAAGCGGCCAGGGGCGCAAAGAGCAGCATGATCAACAAGACGATCAGGCCGCCGAAAAAACTCGCCAGGGCCGTTCTGGCCCCGGCCTCGTGGCTGACCGCCGAACGGGTGAACGAACCCGAAGCCGCATAGCCCGAAAAGAGCGCGCAAGCAATGTTGGCCAACCCCTGCCCGACAAATTCCTGGTTGCTGTCCAGACGTTGCCCGGTTTGGGCGGCAATGCTGCGGGCAATCGACATCGCCTCGACCAGGCCGATCGCCGCCACGGCCAGCGAGCCGGAAAGCAGCTGGCCGAGTAGCTGCGTGTCCAGGATCGGCAGCCGGGTCAGCGGGGGAAAACCACGCGGCAGTTCGCCGACCACCCGCACGCCCAGGCCGTCGAGTCCGAACAGGGCGACGATCAACGAGGCCACGGCCATGCCGATCAAAGGGCCGGGCAGTTTGCGGTTGGCCTTTTTCAAAACGGCGACCAGGACAATGGTGCCTGTGCCGATCAATGCGCTGGGCCAATGGGCGTCGATCAGGTTGCGGGCGATCAGCGGCACGGTCGTCCAGAGGTTGGGTGCAGAGGGGATGTTGAGCCGGAGCAGGTTGCGAAGCTGGTTGATCAGAATCAGGACGCCGGCCCCGGCGGTAAAGCCGACGATCACCGATTCGGCGACAAAGTTGACCAAAATGCCCAGCCTGGCCAGACCCATCAACAGGCGAAAGACGCCCACCAGCAAAGCCATCATTCCCGCCGCGGCCAAATATTCGGGTGTGCCCGGCGAGGCGATTGGCAGCAGGACGGAAAGGATCAGCAGCGAGGTGGTGTTGGTCGGCCCTGTTTGCAGCTGGCTCGAAGACCCCCACAGCCCGCCGACGATCGCGCCGACGATGGCCGAATACAATCCCACCCGTGGCGGCAGCTCGGCGATCAAGGCAAAGGCGATGGCCTGCGGCAGAGTCATGATCGCCACGGTCAACCCGGCGAGCAGATCGTAGCGCAGGTTGCCGAGCCGGTAATGGCGAATGATGGCGATCGGACGGACGAAAAAGACTCCGATCTCGCGCAAATAGCGCACGATCGGAGCAAACCCGGCCATTATGCCGTGGGGCGGCGTTCGGGTGGGGCATGGGGTTGGGGCAACGGTCACAAATATCTCCTCACTCCTGATCGGGTGACACTCTTGATCGAGTGGCAAACGGGGGCTGGACAGTTTCCAGATTGTACCATTAGAGCAAGCCGGCGTCAAACGC
>CAYZYE010000058.1:0-19692 GCA_964481205.1 uncultured Anaerolineae bacterium
TGCCAGAAAAACCCGTTTGTGTAGGTTGCCGAACAAAACTGTAGGGTGGCTAGATTTGGGTTATAGCCGCCCAAATCATTTGAAACACATCTATATCATACACAAAGGAGCATTGACCGATGAAAACGAACACACTGTCATTTTGGATCTGGATCGCCCTGCTGGGAGCGGCCCTGGCAGCCTGCCAAAAGCACACCGCGCCGGTCGATGTACCGCCTTCACAGTTCCAGGTTCTGTCCACCAGCACGCCCGCCGCCATTCCAACGCGCGTGGCAACCATTCCGCCCACGCTGACGCCGTCGTCGCCGGACGGGCCGGTCGATGCGCTGGTGGACTCGCCGGCGCTTGTCAAATGGGCCCAGGCCGATCTGGCCGAACGGTTGGGGGTGAGCGTGGATCAGATCGCGCTAGTCTCGTTCGATGCGGTGCGCTGGCGCGACAGCAGCCTGGGCTGCCCACAACCGGGAATGATGTACGCGCAAGTGATCACGCCGGGGTATCTGATCGTGCTGCAAGTGGAAGAACAGCAGTACGAGTATCACGCCGGACGCGACAGCGACACGGCCATCTTTTGCGATGCGGGACGGCAAAAACCCTTGTTGGATGAAACCGACTAGGAGCGGCCAGGTCACCAGGGCACCCGCCAACCGCCGAGAGCGCAAAGGAACCAGGGCTGTTCAATTCTAATTTGTGCAAGTCACTGCTGGCGGGCTGAAGCCGGGCGTCCTACCTGCGTGGACGCCATCATTGGCGTGGACTCGTCGCCGTAGGAGGACGACCAGCAAACGGCTCGCCAGGCGCGGTTTCAACCGCTGGATTGTAGAATTGAACAGCCCTGCAAAGGAACAAGACATCAGGTTACACTGTAGACATTAACAATTAAAAGATCGTCCTGGCGTCCTCGGGTAAATCCGGCACAGTATCGTAACACGAGGCACTCATCACGGGAGAAACAAAAGCAGATGACAATTTATGTCATCTGCTTTGCTGTGGAGATGCCGGGAATCGAACCCGGGTCCGAAGAATTCGACCGTGGATATACTACAAGCATAGTCGGTCTTTTGGTTCTCGCTCAGACACACCCCGATCGACCAGGTTGCACCTCAGCCAGCCGATGGTCTTGGGCGCGCGTTATCGGCGTGCCGCGCACCGCACCCCAGTCTTTATGACGCCCACATCTATGGCACCAGGGGAACCATAGAGTGAACGTGATGCCCGCGGGCATCAGGGTCTCCTAACGACTACCTAGGCAGCCATTGGGAGAGCCGCGAGATTTGGTCTCTTGGCATTTAAAGGTTTGCCCGGTTTTAACGAGGCCCAGGCGCCTCGGCCTGCAATCCAGGATCAGCCTTCCCCGTCGAAGCCGATCATCCCCTCTGACGCATTGAGTATAGCACACCCGCGCCCACTTTGCAAATGAACGTGTGGGATAGAGTGTATTTCACTTTTGGGGCGAAACCGGGTCTCGGAATCCCCATTCCGAGGCTCGCCGGCGGGGATTTGGCAATCCCCTTGGAGCAGAAACGCCCCGGACTTTGCCGGGGCGGGCTGCTGTTCATCGTCGAGCTGGGGCGCGTCTGCCCAATTACCGAATGCGACGTTGCCACTCTTCTTTTAATTCCAACGCGCTCAAATCTCCTTCAAGCTCCAAAAAGTCCATCAATAAGCGATTGAACTGGCTGCTGCGATCCAGCATGGGAAAGTGTCTGGCCTGGGGCATCGTCAACATTCGGATCGAGTTGCCCAGCGATTCAAAGTCTTCCTCTTTGGCCGGCGTGACGACGTTGTCGTTTTCTCCGTACAGCGCCAGCAATGGGACGTTGAGCGCGGCCAGCACCGGCCCCAGATCGATGTCCATGACCGATTGCACGCTTTGGCTGATCGCGTCCGGCGCAGCGCGATTGGCTTCTTTTTCCACATCTTCATAGCCGGCCAGCGGCGAGCGGCCAAACATTTTGTCAAAGAACCCGCCGCCGCCGGCCAGGAACCGGCGGTTGATCGCCGCGCCGACAAGCGGCAGGCTGACCGCCATCACGCGGTCCACATATTCGGGGTATTGGTGGGCAAAAGAGACCGCCACCGTTGCGCCGAGTGCGTGTCCAACCAGCGGGATGGTGCCAAAAACGCCCAGTTCGTCGATAAAGGTGCGTAACAATTCGACATAGTTGTCGACGCGGTAGCGCGGCCTGGACTTGTCCGAGTCGCCAAAGCCCCACAGATCAAAGGCATAGACGCGCTTGTTTTCCGACAGCTCGTCCATCGCCGGCACCCAATAGCGCCACGACCCCAGCCAGCCGTGAATAAATATCAGCGGACGGCCGCGCCCAAAGTATTCATAATGTACGACGCCATTTTCGAGAACCAGGGCACTCATGCTTGACCTTATCGAGCGGAAACGTTCTTGTTGACAATATTGGTGACGCGCTTGATCAACTCGTCTGGGGCAAAAGGTTTGAGAATGTACTCGTGCGCGCCCGAACTTAGGCCCGTCTGGATTTCCGATTCCTGGCCTTTTGCCGACAAAAACACGATGGGAATGTCTTGCAATTCGGGTATAGATTTGATTTCCTCGCAGGCCTCGTACCCGGTTTTCTGAGGCATGCGCACGTCTGACATGATCAAATCGGGCTTGACCGCCATTGCCTTGGCCGTGTCCACCAATTCCTGGCCGTTCGAGACGGTGACAACCTCAAAGCCGGCAAAGGTCAGGCTGAATTTGATCAATTCGCGAATGTCTTTTTCATCTTCGGCTATTAGTATTGTGGCCATATCCCCTACCTGTCTACCTGAATTTCTTTACATCATGACCCAATAAGGGTTTTTTGTCAAATTTCAGTTTTGGGGAGCGGAAGGATGATCCTGAACGTGCTCCCCTGGCCTAATTCGCTTTCGACCTGAATCTCGCCGCCGTGTCGTTCGATGATTTCTTGACAGATGACGAGTCCCAGCCCGGTTCCACCTTCTTGGGTCTTGAGGGCGTTTTCCGCGCGGAAAAATCGTGTAAACAAGTGTTCCTGGTCTTGCGGCGAGACGCCAATGCCAGAGTCCTGGACATCGAGCCACAAATGTTCATCGTATCGTTTGCCCCGAACGACCAGTTTGCCGCCTTGCGGGGTATACTTGTGCGCGTTGCTGAGCAAGTTGGTGACCACCTGGATCATTCTGTCGCGGTCGGCAACGACTTCGGGCAGATGGGTGGGCACGTCGATGCTCAACGATTGCTGTTTGCCCTCGATTTGTTTTTCCAGGGCGACGACGGCTTCGGCCACAATGTCGGCCAGGGACACCGGCTCGAAATGCAGGGTCAGGCCTTCGTCCTCTATTCTGGATACGTCCAACAGGTCGGTGACCAGGGTCATCAGGCGGTTGGCGTTAGAGGTGATGGTTTGCAAAAATTGTTGTTGCGTTTCGTTCACCGGCCCGGCGACGCCCGAAGAGAGCAGTGAAATATAGCCCTTGATCGCGGTCATTGGCGTGCGCAGTTCGTGAGCGGCCATGGCGATGAATTCGCTTTTCATGCGATCGATTTGCGCTTCGCGCGTAATGTCTCGAAAGACGGCGACCATATTGCGCGGTTCTTGTTCGCGCAGCGCGACAGAAGCCAGACTTGCTGCGATGACGCGGCCGGCGGCCTCGAACGTGGTGTTGACCAGGTCTTGATCGGCGTTTAGGGTGCGGCGCGCTTTGTCGATGACCTGAAAAACGGCTTCGATCATTTCTTGCCCCTGGGGCGACAGTCCGGGCACGTCTGGTTGGTTCAGGTTGCGGTTTCGCCAATGATCGGGCGACAAGCCCAGGACGCGGGTTGCGCCGGGGTTGACCAGGGTGACATGTCCTTGCGGGTCAAAGACGATCACCGCGTCGGAGATGCTTTCGACGATAGCCCTGGTTTTGTCCGTTTCGATGGCCTGGCGGCGCAGCGCGGCGGCCAATTCTTCGGTGCGTTTTTGCACGCGCTGTTCCAGTTCGTCATACAGGCGCGCGTTTTCAAAGGCCACCGACAACTGTGCGCTCAATGATTGAATGATCGACAAGTCTGGATGGCCGAGCGCGCCTGGCTGATCGCTGTGGATGTCCAGCACGCCGGCCACCTGATCGCCAATTTGCAATGGGACGGCCAGTTCTGCTTTTGTGTTGAGCTGCTGCATCATTGGTGAAGGGCTGGGAATGGGAGAGGCGATCCCCTCGCCAAGCAGCAGTGGCCGGTGGTGCGTGGCCACCCAGGCGATGATGCACTCTGGGTCGTTCAATGGAATTTCGGCCGGAGCTTGAGGCTCGATCCGGTCGGCGCCGGGCTGGTCCAGCCTGGTTTGCAGAATTAGCCGGCTGTGCGACCGGTCGACCAGGTAAATGTACACGCGGTCATAGTCGAAATAGCTCTTGATGATCTGGACCACCTGGCTCAACAGCTCGTCAAAGTCCAGGATCGAGGCCAGCTGCTGGTTGACGTGCCACAGCGCCTCCAGGTGCATGGCGCGTTTTTTGGCGTGCTCGTACAGCCGGGCGTTGTCGATGGCGACGGCGGCCTGGTTAGCCAATAATCCAAGCAAATCCAGCTCTTTTTTCGTAAATATGTGCTCGTAAAAGAACGAGACATCCATCACGCCAAGTATTTCGCCGGCGCGTTTGAGTGGCAGGCCGGCCGTCGCCTTCATCCCCCAATGGCTGGATTCGGGGCGGGTGTACAGGTCATGGTGTTGTGCGTCGTTGATAACCAACGTTTGCCCCCGTTTGACGACCTGGGCGGTAAGGCCGTCTGTCCGTGGGGGGGCCATCGGTCTGGAAAAGTGATCGCCCCTCGATTTTTGTGTGCCGCAATCAAATTGGCCGCTTTCCTGATCGTACAAATAGATGCGCACGTCGCTGGCCGGCACCAGTTGCAGCGCGCTGGCGACGATGGTTTCCAGCACGGTGGTCAGGTTGAGCGATGAGGCGACTTGAAGCCCCACCTGGCGCAGCAAGTCGAGTTCTTCGATGTGCTGTTGGGTGTCCTGGAGCAACCGGGCGTTCTCGATAGCCAGCGAGACCTCGTGGGCATAGAGTTCCAGGGCCTGGACTGTTTTCAGACCCGGCACGCGCCCGTCTTGTGGGGCGTCTACCGAGAGCAGTCCCAGCAGTTCTCCCGCGCTGCCTTTGAGCGGCACGAGGAGCATGTCTCGCGGATGCCAATCCCCTTCCTGCCAGTTTTCAGGCTCTTGAAGGACGGTGTGCGTGTATTCATCGTCCCATTCGGCTTGCTTTTGGTGCGGAAAAAAATAAGATTCGCTGATCCGATATTCCGGTTGTAAGAGCCGGTCAACGGCTTCCCAGGGCTGTTGAACTTGCTGCAACGCGGCCAGGTCGGTCAATGGAATGCCCGCCGCCGCCACCCGGTGCAGCATCGGCGGGTCGCCTTGCAGCAGGCTGAGCAGCGCGACGTTAAAGCCGATGGTTTCTGGAATGGATTGTACAACCAGGTCAAGCAGGTCGTCTAGCGTGTGCTCGGAGCGCAGCATCCGCGAGATGGTGAGCAGGTTGCGCAATTGTTCGCTTTGCTGGGAGGCAATGTTTTCTTGCTCGACTTGTTCGGCGTAGCGGCGGGCGTTGCCGATGGCGATGCCCGCTTGTTCGGCGATGGCCAGGACAAAGCGTTGTGTGTCGGGGCCAAAGGCGTTCAGGTTGTTACTTTCCAGATCGATCACGCCCACGACATCGGGGCCATATCGAATGGGCACGGTCAGCTCGGAACGGGTTTGGGCGACCACCTCGACGTAATCCGGGTCGTGGCGGACGTCGTCGGTCACAACGATTTCGCCGAGATCAAATACTTTGTTAATGATCCCGCGCCGGGTCGATTGGGCAATGTCGTTCAGCCCCTGAACCTGGCGCGGCGTATAGCCGTACCAGGCTTGCGGGCGACGGCGGTTTTGCTGTGGGTCGTGTAAAAAGACGCTGCCGTGCGTGGCCGGCGTGATCGCCACCGTTTCCTCGATGAGCAAGCGCAGTATCTGCCGCTCGTCGAGCGTCGAGTTGAGCGCGCGCCCGATGCGTTGCAACGCTTCGAGTTCGGCGATGCGTGATTCGCTGTCTCGAGGAGCGGCGCGACGTTCGGCGCGGTTATTTTGTTTGTTTTGGTTCAGCCGTTGTGGCGCTTGCATGGTCATTGTTTGATTCTCGAACCTGATCGTGCATTTGAGCGATTTCGGTCAGCAGGTCGTCGACGTCGAATGGCTTGGAAAAGAATTCCAACGCGCCCATTTCCTGCAATTTGAGTCGTTCTTGAATCGTATCACCCCCGTGCGCCGACATGGCCAGGATGGGGATGGTGCGCGTTTCGGGGTCTTTTTTCAGGCGGGTCAATGCTTCATAGCCGTCCATGCCGGGCATGCGCAGGTCCAGCAGAATCAGCCCCGGCCTTTCACGGCGCGCAATCGAGAGCGCTTCATAGCCATCGACGGCGTGCAAAGCCTGGAAATTGTGGCTTTCGAGCAGGTCGATCAACATTTCGGCAGTGTCGACATCGTCTTCGGCAATCAATATCTTGCCGCGTTGTCCCAGGACGCGCAGGACGCTGTTCAGCAGGCGTTGTTCGTTGACCGGTTTGGTGATATAGTCGGCGGCGCCCAGTTTGTAGCCGCTGGTTTCGTCTTGCACCACCGAGAGGACGATGACCGGAATGTGCGCGGTTTCGGGCCGGCTTTTCAGCTCTCGCAATATGTCAAAGCCGTTGCGGTCGGGCAGCAAGATGTCGAGTGTGATCAGGCTGGGCTGTTCCAGGATCGCTTTCGAGATCGCCTGTTCTCCGGTGGAGGCAATGATCACTTTGTATCCCTGGGCTTCCAGTTGGTGGCGCAGCAGGGCGACAATGTCGCGTTCGTCGTCGACGACCAGTATCTTTTTCGCGCCGGCGGGTAGTTGATCGAACAATGATGGCGGTATTTTACGGTCTGCAACGGGCAAGAGGACGGTGAATGTGCTGCCGATGCCCAACTCGCTCTGCACCCAGATGCGACCGCCGTGCAGTTCGATCAGGTCTTTGGTGATCGAAAGTCCCAGCCCGGTGCCGCCGCGTCCTTCGACGACGGGCGTGTCGGCGCGGTAAAATCGTTCAAAGACTTTGCTCACATCTTGGAGCGAGATGCCAATCCCGCTGTCAACCACGTCCAGGCGTACCGCTTCGCCAAGTGGTACCAGGGTGATTTGGATCCAGCCTTCGTCGGTGTATTTGTAGGCGTTGCTGAGCAAATTGGTGACAATTTGTACCAATCTGGCGCGATCTCCATGTACGTTTGGCGACCGGGCGGGCAGATCGAGGCGCAGTTCGAGGCCTTTGCCTTCGACCTGGCCGCGCAGCGACTCGACCACTTCGTGGATGACGCTGACAAAATCGACGTTTTCCATGTTGAGTTGAATGCGTCCCGTTTCGATGCGCGAGATGTCGAGCAGGTCGTTGATCAGGGCGGTCAGGCGGTCCGAGTTGGTTTTGATGATGCCAAGAAAGCGTTTTTGCGCGTCGTTGATCGTTCCTACGGCGCCGGCGTGCAGCAGATCGGTGTACCCCTTGATCGATGTCAGCGGGGTGCGCAGTTCGTGCGAGACGGTGGAGACAAATTCGGTTTTGGCGCGGTCGGCTTCGACTTCGCGGGTGATGTCTCGTAACGCGGTCACAATGCCCAAGAATTGATTGTCTTCGGTGATCACCGGTGCGATATGTGCGCTGACGACTTGTCCTTTGGCTTCCAGGGTGGTCTCGACGGCGTGTCCGGGTTGGACGTTGGGCGAGGTAGAGATCATTTCCATCGCTGCCAGCGCGCTGCCGCGCCCATTTTCAAAGGCGTCAAACAGCCTGCGTACATTGCGCGCCAGGACGGCCTGACGGTTTGTGTTCAAAATTTTTTCGGCGGCGGCGTTAAAGACGATCACTTGATCTTTGGGGTCGTTGACAATGACCCCGTCGGCGATGGATTGCAGGATGGATTGGTTTCTGGTGGCGCTCTCGTTCACGTTTTTGTAGAGTTGCGCATTGTGGATCGCTTGCGAAACTTGCTGCGCCGCCGCGATGACCAACCTCAGTTTGGGTTTGTCAAAGGCCTTGACCTGGCCGTCCGAGATCAAGATGACGCCATAGGCTTTGTTTTCGATCATTAACGGGACGGCGATCATTGAGCGTGTTTGTACCTTGCCGCCTTTGTCGAGCCAGCGTTCGTCCTGACGCACGTCGTGAATGAGCGCCGGTTCTCGATGTTCAAAGACCCAGCCGGCGATGCCGACGCCCGGTCTAAAGGGCGTGATCTCGCCTTCGGGCGGCAGGGGGCGGTCGCCGCCCAGACGGGCGCGATAGATGAGTGTGTTTTTTTCCTGGTCAAAGAGCATCACCGATCCGTGTTGGGCGTTGACGGCCTGGGTGATCAGTTGCAGCGTTTTTTCCAACACCTGGCCGAGGTCGAGGCTGGCGCTCAACTCGCTGCTGATGGCATAGAGGGTGGCGATGCGTTCTTTTTCTTGGGCCAGTTCCCTGGTTCGCGCGGCAATGCGAACTTCGAGGCTGCTGTTCAGGGCGCGGATTTCATCGTACAGGCCGGCGTTTTGGATGGCCACGGCGGCCTGCCGGATCAGTGATTCGACCAGGGCGATTTCGGTCGAATCAAAGGTGTGCGTTCGTTCTGCCCGCCCAATGGTCAGCACCCCGATGGCGATGGTTTCGACGACCAACGGCACGGCGAGTAAAACCTGGAGGTCGAGGCTTTCCATCAGTTCCTTGTCGACGGTGCCCAGTTGGTCGTCCAGCGCCAATACCTGGGCCTGGCCGGATTCAAAGCTGCGTCCCAGCGCACTCGATGGCTCGGCGATGGAAATGGACGTGATTGGCAAGGCCTGATCTTGAAAAGAGGTGATCGCCGTCAGCGAGCCGATGGTGCCCATCCAGAACGTGCAGTGACGAGCATAGAGCGCCTCGCCGAGTTTTTCTACCAGGGTGGTGAGGATTTGGTCCATATCCAGCGAGGAGACCAGGACTTCGGACACGTCGAACATTGAGCGCAGCTGAATCAAGGCGCGGTCGGCGTCCTGCGTCGCTTCGAGCAGGCTGGCGGTCAGGCGCTCCGCTTCGTCCAGGCGCTCGGTCAGCGTTTTTTCGACGGCCCTGGTATAGATTTCAGAGAGGATGGTCGTTGCTTGATCGAAATAGGGAAAGAGTGTCTGCCACGCGCCGATGGCGTGCCAGGCGTCGCTGGATTCTTTCAAGACGTTTCCAACGGCGGTACGCAGGACAAAGGCGATTTTGAGCAGGTTGGTCAGGGGCACCTGGCGTTTCTGGTGGTGTTGGACCCAGGCCACAAGGTCGTTTTGAGCGACGTCGTTTTGGTTCTCCACGGCGTTCACGATGGCGGTATAGAATGGCAAAAGTTGTTGATCCAGCGCCGCGCGTTCCAGCGAATGAAAGGCCGGAATGTGCTGGTCATAGATCATATTGGACCAGCGATCAAAGATGGCGGCTCTTTTTTGGTTGAGCCAGATCAATACGTTGGTATTTGCAGTAGGCATTTGATATTCCTAAACGGACCTAGTCCTTTAGAGTGACGAGTGCTAGCGGACGACAATGATCGTCACGTCGTCATCTATTTTCCCATAGTTTTCTACAATGTCTTCGGCAATTTCTTGTAAATCGGCGTTGGGGTCTCTGACCCATTTTTCATCGACGATGAACCGCGTCGATATTCCGTCTGAATGGAGGATGAATACGTCTCCCTGGGTATAAGGATAGCTAAATTCGCGCACGTTGGTCATGCGAAACCCGACGATGCCGTTGCGCGAGATGGGTTTGATCGGCGTGTCGCTGAATACGCGGACGCCAATGTTGCCCACGCCGGCGAACGAGACCTGGTTGGTCAAGTGATTGACGCGCATGCACATCATCACCGCGCCGCGCGTGCTGCGCAGTTTTTGATGGCAGAGTTTCAGCAAGTTGGGCAAAGGAACCTGGCGATTTTCCATAATGCACTCTTGGGCGAGCAGCGCCGCCTTGTTCGCCGCGCTTCCCGAACCCAGCCCATCGATCAATGCAACCAGGGTGCTCGCTTGATCTTGCCAGAACAAATAGGCGTCTCCTGAGACCAGTTTGCCCGGTTTGCTGTGATTGATTACGGCGTATTCCATAGCCGGTTGTTTCCATCCTCTAGTGTTGTTGATCAGGCCCATAGATCTAGGAGCGTGCTGAAAAACCTTTTAGCTATGCGCGAGACTGGTCAATGCTCCCATTTGACGGCAATAACAAACGTGCCCCAACCAGGATGTGAGCGGATGGAAAAGTCGTCCATCATTCGTTTTGCAACCCCCAACCCGATGCCCAGACTGTCTCTGGTGGTAAAGCCATCTTGCAACGCCTGACCGACGTTTTGAATGCCCGGCCCGTTGTCTCGGGCAGTGACTTGGATCCCGGTTCGGTTGGCCCGATAAACCACGTCCAGGGTGAGCGCGCCGCCGTTGGCGTGGGTGAGCAGGTTGCGGGCCAACTCGGAAATGGCCGTTTCGACGCGCGCGCAATCGATTGCCGCCAGCCCGGCGTTTTGGGCCATCTTGGCCCCGACCGATGCGGCGATCAAGACATCTCGTTCGGCGCAGACTTGGATTAGGCGATGCGACATGTTAATTTATAGCCTTTTTCATCTCTAAGACCAGGTCTTCGATGGAAAGGGGCTTGGTCAAAAATTGCGCTGCCCCCATTTCCAACACGCGACGGCGTTTTTTCTCGGCGTCGGAGACGCTGCCTGTGACCATGATGACCGGAATTTCGCTCGTTTCCGGCATTTTTTTGAGTTGGCTCAAGACCTGGTATCCGTCCATGCCGGGCATTTTGATGTCGAGCAGGATCAACCCTGGATGTTCATTTTTGGCGGTTTCGACGGCGTTTCGCCCATTGTATTCAACGATGACCGTGTAACCGTATTTTTCTAACGCATCTTGCAACATACCGGCCAACGACCGGTCGTCTTCGACGACCAATACCGGGTCTTTGTTGGTCAAAATGCGCTCGATGGTCGTCAACAGTTCTCCTTGCTGAATCGGCTTGGGGATGTATGCGCAGGCGCCGTATTTTCGCCCTTGCTCCTCTCGATGCAGGATCGAAGCGATCACTACCGGAATGTCGCGCAGTGAGGGGTCATTTTTGATTTTCTCCAGCACCTTGAATCCGTCCATATCCGGCAGGCGCAGGTCCAGGGTGATCAGGTCAACGTGATGATCTTTGTCGGCCAGGTACGCGATCGCATTGTGACCGCTTCTCGAAATGTGGACCCGGTATCCGCCCTGACTGCGCAGTTGGTGCGAGATCAAATTGGCAATGTCCACTTCGTCTTCGATGACCAGAATGTGTTTGTCTTGGGCGCTATAGCTGATCGTCTTGAATTCTCTCGGCGCGGCGATGCTTTCCGTTTGCTGGGCGACCGGCAGGCTAAAGCTGAACGTCGTTCCCTTGCCGAGTTCGCTGGTAAACCACAGCTGCCCGCCGTGCAGTTCTGTAAAAGATTTGGCGATGGACAATCCCAGGCCGGTGCCGTTGCTGGCGCGCACCAACTCGTCGTCGGCGCGGAAAAAGCGCGAGAACAGTTTTTCCTGGTCTTCTTTCGAGATGCCAATCCCATTGTCGGTGACATGAATATGCACCATCTCGCCTTGCACCTGGGCAGTGACTTTGACCCACCCGCCGGTGGGCGTGTACTTGATGGCGTTGGAGACGAGATTGGTCAGGATTTGAGTCATCCGCGCCGGATCGACGCGCACCAAAGGAAGCGCCTCTTTTATTTCATTATACAGCGTTTGATGTCTTTCCCGCGCATTGGGCCGCAAATCTCGGAGTACGTTGTCAACAATCACCAGCGGGTCTTTGGCTTCGATCGACAGGCTGACGCGCCCGGTGTCGATGCGCGAGATGTCGAGCAAGTCGTTGACCAGACTGGTCAAACGATCGGCGTTTTCTTTGACGATTTGCAAGAACCGTTTTTGTGGTTCGCTGACCGGCCCGACCATTTCCTTGTACAACAGGTCAATGTAGCCCTTGATCGAGGTCATTGGCGTGCGCAGCTCGTGCGACACCATCGAAACGAATTCGCTCTTTATCCGTTCGACCTGGACATCCTGAGTGATGTCGCGAAAAACGGCGACGATGCCTTCGAAAACATCCTGTCTGATCACCGGCGCGACGCGCATGCTGACCACGCGGTCGTCCACCTCGAACCGTTCTTCATAAGTCACCTGGTTTTCAGTCACCTGGCGCTCGGTCAGTCCCTGACGCCCCCACGTCTCGGCCAGTTCGGTCCAAGATGTGCCGGCGAGGGCGTAAAATCCGGGCATGTCGCTGGCCTGACGGCCAATGACATGCTTGCGCGAGGTTTGGAAAATGCGCTCTGCCGCCAGGTTGAATAATGAGACCTGCCCTCTGGCGTCCATGACCATCACGCCGTCGGCGACGCCTTCCAGGATGGCCTGGCTTTTGGCCGCTTCGAGTTGTTGGACGAGCAACATCTTGCCCAGCCGTCCCGTCGCCTCGCGGAGCAAGCGGAACATTTCGGCGTTGCTGACCATGATGCCGATTTGCGAGGTAACGGCGTCGAGCATTTCCTGGTGTTCGATTGTAAAATAGTCTTTTTGGCAGTGACAAAGCACAATCGCGCCAACGGCCTCGTCGCCCGACACGATCCGTTTTGTCAATATCGACCGGTAGCCATCGATCAGGTCTCCCGTTGGATGCCAGCGTTCGTCTTGGGTCAAGTCGCCAATCCGAATCGAGTTGCGGTGTCCCATAGCCCAATTGACGATCCCCTGCCTGGCTTGCGGTGGAATGATCTGGCCTGAGCGAGGCCAGGGTTTGTCATGGCCCGGCGATGCTGGTTTTTGCGTGCCGATCACGGCTTTGTAAACCAATCCCTCGATTGCCGCGTCGCGCAGCAAAATGTACCCCAGGTGGGCGCCAAAGACGTAATTGATCAAAGCCAATGTGCGGTTGAGGACGCGGTCTGGGTCCAGGCTGCTAGAAAGTTCGCGTGTGATCTGGTACAACGTGTTCAGCCGATCTCGCTGCACCAGCAGGTCCTTGTTGGCTAAACCCAGCGCCTTGGTGCGTTCCTCGACCAGGCTTTCCAGATTTTCGGTCATCATTGTGATTTGGTCGAACAGCCTGGCGTTTTGAATGGCAACCGATGCGTGTCCGGCAATGGTCTTTAACAGGTCTCGATGTTCTTCGTCATAAGCGTTCTCTTGTGTATAGCTTTGCACGGCAATGACGCCCAGCGTGCGCTCGGCAGACAAGATGGGGACGCCCAACCATGAGCGCGCGACGACGCCGATCTGTTCCAACCCGAGTTCTTGGACGCGCTCTGGCACGCGATCGGGAAACCACAACACGTGGCCCGATTCGATAATATACTCGGTCAGCCCTTTGCGGCCTTTGCGAGGCTGCCATTCTGGATTGACGATGGTGTGTTCTGGTCCGGCCAACTGTACCCCGTGTTCGTAGACGATGGGGAATGAAACCAGGTCTTGCTCTGGATCATACAGGGCAATGAAAAAGTTTTGCGCATCCATCACCCTGGTCACCTGGTGATAGATCAATTGCAGCAGATCGTTTTGTTGCAGCGTTGCGCCAAGGGCCTGTCCGGTCTCATTCAAAATGCTCAGTTCGACAATTTGGCGTTCTCGTTGTGCAAACAGGTTGGCGTTTTCGATGGCGATCACGGCAAAGGTTGCCAACGACTCGAGCAATTCCAGGTCGTGCTGGTTGAACGCCTCTCGATCCATCGGATTGAGGATTTCCAGCACGCCAATGATTCGATCTTGGGGGCCTTTGAGTGGCGTGCAGATCAGCGACTGTGTCTGATATTCGAGTTCCTGGTCGACGCCGCCAAAGTGTCGTGTGTCCGACTTGGCGTCAGAAACCAGGGCGCTTTGCCCTGTTTGCGCAACCCAGCCGGCAATTCCTTGCCCCAGTTCCAGAGTCAGCCCTTTGATTTGTTCGCTCGTGGGGCCAAAGGCGACGCTAAATTCGAGATAGTCGTCTTTCATCAACAACAAGGTGCCGGCTTCGGCGTTGAACGCTTCGCCCACCTGGGCCATAATCAGACTGAGCGTGGTACTCATATCCAGGCTCGAGATGATCGTTTTGCCGATTTCGTTGAGCATTTCCAGCTGCGTTGCGCGCAAAACGGTGCTGGAATAAAGCCGCGCATTTTGAATGGCTACCGACGCCTGATCGGCCAGCGTGGAGAGCAAGACCTGGTCCGTTTTGTCGAACGCGCCCACGCGGGTCGAACCGGCCAGGAGCGCGCCGCTGACCGCTTTGCCCTCGATCAACGGCACGGTGAGCATCGATCTCAGGTTGAGCGATTGCGCGTAAATATTGTCAAACTGCGGCTTGGTGGTGACATCCGAGACGATGAACGAATTGCCGCCCTTGATGACCAGGGCGCAGAGTTCGTTGAACTCGGCTTGATCCAACGATTGCGAGTCTTGCATCGAAAATCCGTGTGCGACCTGGGGCACCAGCCGCTGGCTGTCTCGTTCCCAAAAGAACAGGATGCTGTATTCGCAGTTGAGCAGCTGCGCGCTGGCCGAGACGATCTCTTGCAAGACCTGCGCCTGGTCGAGGCCAGAGGTGATCGTCTGTCCCACCTGGTTGATCAACATCAGGTTGTCGATGCGGCGCTGCAAATCCTGGTACAGCCAGTGGTTTTCGACCGCCGTTGCCGCCTGTTGCGCGAAAACCTGGAGCGTTTCCACCGTTGCCCGGTCGGGTACACGCTCGTCGATCGGCTGGGCGACGGTGACGATGCCGAGGATTTTTTGTCCGATTCCATACATCGGGACGAGGATCAAGTCCTGATCGCGCCCATTCTCGCTGGCCGTGTCTGTAAAAATGTACGTGTCCAGTTTATCTTGCCAGATCGCTTTGTGTTGGTGAGGAATATAGTACGACTGGTCGATCCGGAATTCATCGCGCATGACGCCTTGAATCAAGGACAAGGGATGTTGGATCCGTTTCATCTCCTCAAAGGCGGCTTGCGGCACGCCAACGGCAGCGATGCGGTCGAGGACGGGTGGCTCTCCTTGGACGACGCTGATCATCACGGCCTTAAAGCCCATCCCCTTGCTGATCGCCTGGGCCGTGAGCTGCATCACCTCTAGCAGCGTTTTTTCCAGGCGAAAAGCGGCGCCGATGGAGGCCAATTGCGCGATCTGTTCGGCGCGTCTGGTATACCGTTTGCGTTGTTCGACCTCGGCTTCGTACAGCCGCGCGTTGCGGATCGCCAAAGTCGCCTGAAAGGCCAGCGATTCGACAAATTGTTTGTGTTCTGGGGTAAATGTGTTCGGTTGATCGCTGAGCAGGTGAACAAGTCCAACCACCTTGTGATCGTAGAAAATGGGTACGAGCAGCGCAGACTGGGCTTGGGTGATCGCGCACAAGGGGGGCTGCTGCTTTGTCACCTGAGTCATGATTTTTGACTGCCCGGTTTGTATGACCATATTGGTGACCGAGTCGCCGCATGCCTGCCACAAACTGCGCAAGCGATCTTGTTCTTGTTGTTCGTATCCCCGCCAGGCAATCGGCTCGAACGTATCGCCTTTTTCTTGCGCCAAAGCAATGTAACCACAGGTGGCGCCGGTGATGCCAAAGGCCTCTTCGATCACGACATCCAACACCTTGTCCAGGCGGAGTGTTGCATAAAGCTCTCTGCTGATGTGCTGCATCGCGGTCAGTTCGTCAATCCGATCGCGCAGTTGCAGGTCGGTTAACCGGTAAATTTGTGCGTTTACAATAGCCGTTGTGAAATGAGAAGCAATGGTTGACATGAGGCGAAGGTCGTCTTGGGTAAATACGCCTTTTTGTTTGTTGCAGAGATGAATTTCGCCGACGTACTGGTCGCCGAGGCGCAAGGGCACGGACAACAGCGTTGTGATCTCTAGGGCAGACACCAGCGCCGAGTACGCCTCGGGTATGCGCGGGTCGCGCCGCGCGTCGATGGACGTAAAAGGATGTCCCTGGTACAGCGCGCCAGATTTTATCTGCTCGTCCAGTGGAATCCGTATCTGTACCGGTGCGGGGTCGTCGCCGTACACGCCTGCCGGGTGCGGGATCAGGGTCTGAATAAACGGGTCCAGTAACAACAAAATGCCCCTGGTCGCACCCAGAAATGTCGCCGACCGCGTAATGATCTCGTTGAGCAGCTCGTCCAGATCGAGCGTCGAGCTGATCAGCGTGGCAATGTCGTATAGTTGGCGCGTTTCTTGGGCGCACATTTCGCTGATGGCATGGAGCCTGGCTCGCTCCAGCGCGGTTGCGGCATGCCCGGCCAGGTGCTCGACAAAGGCGATGGTGGGGGCGTCGAATGTGCGGGTTTGGGCGCTGCCCAGGTCGAGGACGCCGATCACTCGATCGCCGGTTTTGAGCGGGATCGCCAGTTCGGCGCGAGTTTCTGGGATGAGCGGGCGATCATCCGCGTTTGCATCGGCCACCCAGATCGTCCGGCCGGCATTCGTCGCCCGGCGAGCCAGCCCTTGCCGAGATGACCGGGGCGCGGTGCGCAGCGCTTCCTTTTGCGTTGAGTCAAGCCCCAGGTCAGCGCGTATCTCCAAATGTATGTCGTCGTCGGTCCAGGCGCCAATGACGCCCGCTGTGACTCCCGCGTATTGTACTGCGCGTTCGAGGACGAGGTCGAGGATGGGTTGCGGGTCCAGCGTCGCGCCCATAGCGCGGTCGATCTCTTGGACGGCGGCCAGTTCGGTCAGGCGTCGTTCCAGTTCGGCAGCGGCTTGGTTATAGCGGGTCGTTTGCCGCCGGTGACGTGTGGACAAGACGCCGAATGTGTAGGCAAGGCCGCAAGAGGCCAACGCAATGACTCCCAGCGCGACCGGAATGCCCACGGGCTGGCGCTGCCAACCCAACCAGACCAGCGGCGCGATGGCCGTCATTTCGATCAGTGCAGCCGCCAGGCTGCCTTGCAGACCGCAACAAAAAGCCGCCAGACCAACGGGCCATAAATAGCCCATCGCGATGGCGGGTAGCCAGTGCCAGTTTGTATCGCTGCGTAAGGCAACCCAATAGAGCCAACCGGTGATCACAACAAGGGCGATGCCCGCGAGGATCGCCCGCCCGGTTGGAAGCCGTCGTCTATTCAATTCCGAGTCAGACACAGAACTCACGACGGTTCACCTCAGCCATGGACTTGCAAGAAACCGCTTGGAAACGCCGCCGGTATGATACGGTGGCTCCGGTTTCTGCGCCAACATTGCACCAGCAATGCAACGCTTTGATACAGGACGCCAATAAACTTAGCCTTCGATCGCTTTTTGCCGTTCGATGGCCGCGATCTCGGTGATCTCGCGGATGTCGGCAAATTGCGCCGTTTGCGTGTTTACCAGACCCACGGCCAGGGTCATCAGTGGAATGTGTTTCTCACCACCGACATTGTCCTTGAGTTGAATGTATCCCCGTTCACGGTCTCGGAACGAATAGAACGTGCCCACTTCATTGCGGAACCGCTCGGTGATGAACGCCTTGATCGCCGGAGCGTGGTCCACGTCTGTGATGATGATAAAATCATCTGCGCCGACATGGCCGATAAAGTCGTTTGGGGCGCCTTTTTCATCTACGCCGTCGCCCAGCACCATGGCCGCAAATCGGAACACGTCATCGCCGGCGACAAAGCCATACGCTTCGTTGAACCCGGCGATGTGGTTGATGCCGATATAGAGGACAGCCCAGTCCTTGCGGCGCATCAACAGGCGCAATTGTTCCTCGATCAACTTGCCGCTTGGCAACCCGGTGGTTGGGCTGGTCAAATTTTCCCATTTGGCTCGCTTGATCGCGTTTTGGACGCGCAGCTTGAGTTCCTCGATGTCAAACGGCTTGGTGATATAGTCGTCTGCTCCGAGTTCCAGGCCGGCGATTTTGTCGCTGCGTTCATCGCGCTGGGTCAAGAAGAGAATGGGGATGTGGCTGGTCCTCAAGTTGCCGCGCAGTCGCCTGCAAACCTCGTAACCATCGATGTCTGGGAGTTGAATGTCCAGCACAACGATGTTGGGCAGGTTGCGTCGACACATCTCTAACGCATCATTTCCCTTTGGCGCTACAGAAACCTCGTAGCCTTGGGAGTCGAAAAAGATGCGCAGCAAGTTCGAGATGTCAAAATCGTCCTCTACGACCAAGATTCTCCCTTTGCTCATCGTCGTCTCCTTTACTCGTATCACTGGGGCTATTGTAATTTATTGCGCAAAGGGGAAGGGAAGCACGCACTGCGTTCCCTTCCCCCCATTTACTTGGCAAAAACTGAATCGGGCTTTGCCCCAAACATTGCGTATTTTTGAGTGAACAAAGCCCTGTCCCTCTAATGTCGGTGGGCAGCTCTTTTTACCCGGTCGATTTCCTGGTCTGTGACGGCGTGTTCAAAACTTCGGAACCCACCCAGCCGAAAACCATGCTTGGCGCCCAGCGCTTCGATCTCTTCAACTTGCTCGATGCTGATGTCGCGTCCCAGGGTAAAACTCTCGTAGCGGCCTTCTAGAGCCAAAATCATCACTTCGGCCATACAGGCAAAAGCCATTTTTGGCGGAAAACCAAAGTTGAACCCAAAGTCCAACTCGGACCCCGGCACTTGAACCATGCCGCCTTCCAGCACCAGGACATCATCGCGTTCTTGGACCACGCGCCTGGACACGTCGCGCGGACGCGCCACATCCAGGACTACCGCGCCGGAGCGCAGGTGGTGTGGTTCGATGACGGTATCGATCGAACTGGTCACACTGATCACAATGTCTGCCTGTTCGAGCGCGGCAATGTCGCTGGCAATAAATGTCGGCGTGTTGTAGCGTGCCTCGATCTTGCTTTTGACTTGCTGCAAACGCGCCGTCCGGCGACCGATCAGGACAATTTTGGCGCACTCGCGCGCCAACAGTTGCCCGCTGACACAGCCCACGGCGCCGGTGGCGCCGACGATGGCAATCGTCGCTTTGGGCAGGTCAATGTCCATTCGCTGCGCGGCCGCGCGTATCGCCTGCGCCGCGACGGCCACAGTATAGCTGTTTCCTGTGGTCACCGGAATGTCGAGTTGTTTCGAGATCGTAATGCCGGCGTCGCCAATCACCGACGTAAACGCGCCGAGACCCAGGATTTTGGCGCCCAGCTTTTCGGCCAGCTGCCCGGTCTTGACAATTTTGCGATAAACGACGCGCTCAGGGAGACTGGTCATTCGGGTTGGCGTAAATGGGCAGGCCACAAACCATCCATCGATCTCTTGCTCCTGGCTGGATCGGATGCCCGTAATGTGCGAAATGTACAGAGGCGGAAAGAACCGCGATAAAAAATGGATGACCGATACGGGCAAGTAACGTCCCAACAATGGAAATTTACGCTCTACATCACGTTTCGGATCGATAGGATGAATGACAAATGCAAAATTGCCCAAAACCTTGATCCCCCCTTATGTATCTGTTCTGGCTTGGGATTTCCCAGGCCTTGGTCTGGATACTGACCTCCCTATATCACCAGGGCTGTTCAATTCTACAATCCAGCGGTTGAAACCGCGTTGGGTGAGCCGTTGGCTGGTCGTCCCCCTACGGCGACGAGTCCTCACCAGCGGTGGCGTCCACGCAGGTGGGACGCCCGGCCTTGGCCCGCCAGCGGTGACTTTAGTCACGAATTAGAATTGAACAGCCCTCCCTATATCA
>CAYZYE010000059.1:0-19430 GCA_964481205.1 uncultured Anaerolineae bacterium
TGCGCCCAAGTCCGGCGACTTGCGAATGTGGTTTTATTTGGACTTTTTCTTGCCCTTCTTTTTCGGCTTTTTGGCCGGCTTGGACCTTGTTTTGACGGCGGGTTCCTTTGTGCTCTCTTCTTGGCGCGATTTGGCTTGCAGTTTGGCGGCCTGGCTCACGTCGCCGATGTGCAGCGTGTCGTAGGCTTGCTGCGAGGTCTCGAACGCGCCGACGCCGGCGTGCCCGTGCCAGTCGCCCTGGTGATGAATCGGGTTGGGCAGTCCGGTTTCGGCCTCGCGCCTGGCCAGCCAGGCTTCCATCCGCCCCTTGAGTAGTTCGACCACGTCGGGGTGGGTCTCGGCCAGGTTGACATTTTCTTCCGGGTCTTGCACCAGGTTGTACAATTCGACCGGGGGTTTGAAATGAAAGTCCGGTTCCAGGGCGATGATCAATTTCCATTCTGGCGTGCGCCAGCCGTGTTTGCGCATCCAGGTACACTCGGTGATGTAAAACTCGCTGTCGAACGAGGCGCTCTCGCCGCGCAGCATTTTGAGCAGGCTTTGCCCGTCGAAGGCAATGTCGGTTTCGATCCCGGCCAACTCGAGCAACGTGGGGACCAGGTCTTGCTGGCGGTTATAGCCTTTGATCCGCTTGCCGGCCGGCAGTTGGCGCGGATAGCGGATGATCAATGGCACGTGGAGCACATTGTCATAAGTGCCGTGATGGTCGAACCAGCACTCGTGGTCATAGAGCGTCTCGCCGTGGTCGGCATTGATCACCACGATGGTTTTGTCGAGGATGCCGCGCGATTCCAGGGCGGTGAAAATGCTCTGGATCGCCGCGTCCATATAGGCGACGGCGCCGTCGTATTGGGCGATGACGTAATCTTTGTCCTTGATGCCGGGCGGCATCCAGGTGGCAAAAAAGTCGCGGAACGGTTTGAACGACATTACCGCTTCCATCGACTTGTTGCGCGGGTCACACTCGTTGCCATGGTAAAACATGCGTTCGTAGGGATAGGGCGGCAAATAGGGCGCGTGCGGGTCCATGTGGCGCAAAAAGAGCAGGAACGGCGCGCGTTGTTTAGCCAACCGGTCCAACTCGGGGATCGCTACCTCGTTGAGGTTTTGCGCTTTGGGGCTGCGCCCCGTGTTCCAACTGCCCCAGCCGGCATAGTTGAGGTAGGTATCAAAGCCGCGCGAGGCCGGGTTGCCGGTAAAGCCGACGCAGGTGGTATTGTAGCCCTGTTCTCGGAGGATTTCGGCCAGCGTTTTTACCTCGGGGCGGAGCGGGCCTTTGTGTCGCAGCGCCACGACCTGGGTGTTGAACAGATCCATCCCGGTGAGCATTGAACTGTAGCCGCTGGTGGTGGGAATGTAGGCGCTGAACGTGTTCTCGAACAGTGTGCCTTGCCGGGCAAAACGGTCGATGTGCGGGGTGGTGAGTCGATCGTATCCATAGCAGCTCATATGGTCTGCGCGCAACGAGTCGATTCCGATCAGAACGATATTTGGTTTTCTTCTGGGCGGCATATTGATCTCCTCTGTGCTAGATTACTTGTCCAGGTTGGGTTTTTGTTCTAATCTGATGATGGTGCATCCGAGTGCGCCACATTTTCACCAGACAGGGGGTGGTTTTTCTGTGTCGCTTTTGTCGTCATGCCGAGTTATATCGTGAGCAAGGCTTGTTCGGTTTTGAGCAGGTTGGTGAGCGAGATGCCCAAATACTGGACGTCGACGCCGAGCGATTCCAGCGTCTCGGTCACGCCCAGCTGATCGGCGCAGGCCTTGCAGGCGGTGATGTGAACGCCGGCGTTCAGCGCCTCTTTGACGTGCTGTTGGATGCCGGTGTTATCGCTTACCAGTTGGGCGGTCGCGCCCCACACGATGAGCGTGACTTTTTCCCACCAGCCGTACTTTAAGGCGTTGATCGTATACATAAAGACCATTTTTTCGGCTGTGACCGGGTTGTCGTTGCTCCACAAGACGTAAAGATGTGTTTTTTCACTCATTGACATCCTCCATAATCTGCTGGCTGGCGCGGGACAGAATGGGTCTTTTGTGTATTGGCGTACTCTCTGGCCGCCGCGCCGATCTTGCCTGTGCTGACGCTCACGTTGCCTTTTAGCGTATGTGTGAGGCCGACTTTTTTGGCGACATCGTCCAGGTGCATGCTGAAAAACACCCAGCGCACCTGCCAACCGCAAAGAGCGCCGAGAGCGCAAAGAAATAAAACATCAAGTAATACTGTAGATATTCTCAAATACAAGATGCTCTCTGCGTTCCGGGCGTCCTTTGTGGTTAATCTTGGGTTTTTCAGCGGCCTTCTAGTACATTATTTTGCGTTCGAGCTGTTTGGCCTGCTCGACCCATCCTTTGACCTGGCTTTGCGCGGGCAGCTGTCGGACCAGCTTTTTCTCCTGGTTGACCTCGACCAACTTTTGGTACAGGTTGGCCGCATTTCGCTGCGCCAGCTCGGGAACGGTGTCTACGCCCGCGACCTCTAGCAGATCGGCGTATTCCTCTCCCACGCCTTGAATCCGAAACAGGTCCACATGGTTGATCCAGCTGAGGATCAATTTGGGAGTAATGCCCGTTTTCTCGGCGATTTCCTTGCGTCCTTGCGGGGACGCGCCTTTTTCCAACAGTGCTTGTGTCGTGGCGATGCCGGCCTGGGCCAGTTTGGCCGCATAGGTTTCGCCGATGCCTTCGACTTTGGTCAGGTTTGCCATTTTTCGAACTCCTTTGTTTTGATACGGTTCAACAACGTCACGGCCTGTTGTACAGTATCGACGATGTTGAGCATGTTAATATGTTCAATCCCGAGCCGCGTTTCGCGTTCGAGGCCTTGCAGCGCGCGCCGCCAATGATCGCCGACCAGCACACAAGGTTTGTCGAAAACGTCTAGCGTCAGCAGGTTCCACACCAGAAACAGTTCCAGCAATGTACCGACGCCGCCGTCGAGGACGACGAACCCATCGCCGAGGTCGGTCAGCTTGCGCAGCCGCGCCAACAGGTCGGGGGTGTGGACGGTTTGGCTGAGGTAGGCGTTGCCGCTGCGTTGCCAGGCCTCGAACAAGGCGCAGGTCACGCCGATCGCTGCGCCGCCCGCTTCGGTTGCGCCCTGGCTGACCGCCTGCATCGTGCCGCCATAGCCACCGTTGACGACGTCAAACCCGGCTTGCGCCAGCTGCTGGCCCAGCATTCTGGCCTGCCGGTACGCCTCGCTGCCCGGCGCTGGGCGCGCGCTGCCAAACACAGTGATCGTTTTCAATTTCATCGGCGGCGTCTCGACAGCGAGGATGACTGCTGCGACAGGGCGACGGCCAGATCGTCGCCTCGCCGCACCAGATAGGCCGGTATTTTGCTGGCATGTAGCTCCGACATGAGGGCTTTTGGGTTGCCGCTTCCGCCAAACCCGGTTGGATCGACGACTACGGCGATGACCCGCGCGCCCCGACGCACCAACTCGCGCGAAGCGGCGATCCACGTTTGCTCCATCGAGGGGGTGATGATGACGATGGTCACGCCGCGCCCCAGGCGATCGCCTTCGGTGAGCAGCACCTGGGTCAGCGGCACCGCGCCCGAAGCCTCGGCCATGGCCAATGTTTCCAGCACCTTGGTCAGTTGGCGGTGCCCACGGTCGGGTTGCATCACTTTGCGCGTGTTGCCATACGACACCATCCCAACGGCCCGTTCTTTGTGGATAAAATGCTGCGTCACCGAGGCGGCAATGGTGACAATGTATTCCTCGGTCGCGGGATCGATCTCGATTTTGGACATTTTATGCCCTCGCAGGATGGCGATCACCGGGTCTTCCGGCTCTTTTTCCACCACCGTCAGTTGATGCTGTACGCGGCGGTACATGTCTGGGAAAATCCAAATGTCCGACGTGGGGTCCAACTCGAATTCTTTGACGATCAGCCGCCCGGTGCGCGCCGTCGAACGCCAATGGATGCGGCTGAAACTGTCTCCGGGGGCATAGTCCCTCACGCCGGACACGTTGGTGGTGATATAGTGCGTGCGTCCGCGAACGGCGTCGCCGCCGGGTAGCTGGCCCAGGGGCGGGGCAAAGGACGGGATTGGGATCACTGCCGGATAGATGACAATGCTGGATGTGGGGCGCAGCTCGCGTTCGAGTCGAAACAGGCCAAAGGGATCGCCGCTGGACAATGTGACCGGGCCGAGGGTAAATTGCCCGCGTCGCCGGCAGATGGTGCGGATCGTCCAACTGCGGTACCGTTTTGGCGGCAGGGCGCCGATCACCCGGCTGATCCGGTGCCAGGGCAGGGTCGACTTGTCATGTACCTTGATCCATACCTGGGGCAAAAACCCGGTATTGCGGACAACCATACTCTCTTCGGCTGTTTTGCCTACCGCCGAGCGCCTTGAGCGCGTGCGGCGGATGATCTGTACCGAGGCGATGCTGCGCCAGGCCCAGAACAACGAGAGGACGAGGATGACCCCGATCAGGTAAGAAAGGTTGTAAAACAAATCTCGGCCGGTGGTGAGGGCCAGGATCACGCAGACAAGGCCCAGGATGACAAAGAACCAGGCTCTTTTCACGGTTGTTCCATTTCTACGCGATGGTTACGGCTTGGCCTTTTCTCTGCTCCACGCGCGGGCGCCAGGCACGGGCGTCGATTGCAAAACATCGTCAATGATCGAACGCGGATCGACGTCTTTGATCCGTGCGGATGGGCTGACGATGAGCCGGTGCGCCAGCGCCGCCGGAGCCAACATTTTGACATCGTCTGGAATGACAAAATCGCGCCCGTGCAGGGCGGCTCGAACCTGCGTTGTTTTGAACAGCGTCAGGCTGCCGCGCGGGCTGGCTCCCAGGTAGGCGTCTGGGTGGTCGCGGGTCATATTGACCAGATTGATGATGTATTCCTTGATCAAGTCATCGACATAGATGTCTTTGACCTGCTCTTGCGCTTGCAGTAGTTCTTGAACGGTCACAACCTGCTCGATCTCGTGGATGGGGTGTTTGTACTGCTGCGCGTCGAGGATCCTTTTTTCGTCTATTTTGCTGGGATAGCCCAAACTGATGCGGAGCATAAAGCGGTCTAGCTGCGCCTCTGGCAGCGGAAACGTGCCCTCGTACTCGATCGGGTTTTGCGTGGCCATGACCAGGAACGGCTGTTTCATCGGAAAGGTCACGCCATCGACCGTGACCTGGCGCTCTTCCATCGCCTCCAACAAGGCGCTCTGTGTCTTGGGCGTGGCGCGATTGATCTCGTCGGTGAGAACGATTTGGGCCATAATTGGGCCGGGGCGAAATTCAAACTCTAGTGTTTTTTGATTGAAAACCGATACGCCGGTGACGTCGCTGGGGAGCATATCCGGGGTAAACTGGATGCGGCGGAAAGAACAGCCAATCGATTTGGCGATGGCGCGGGCAAGCATCGTTTTTCCAACGCCGGGTACATCTTCGATCAACAGGTGTCCCTGGGCAAGCAAGCCGATCATTGTGAGTTCTACGGTCTGCCTTTTGCCAATAATGACACGTTCTACGTTTTCGATCATTGTGTTGGAAAAAGTTTGTATATCCTGCATGTTGGCTCCTTTTGGAAAAGTTGGGGACGGGTTGGCAAGCGATGCTGTTTTGGGCAGAGGTGAAACCGGGATGCGCATTGGCCTGGGACGATAACGTCCGCATATTAGCATTTTGAGGGGAAAAAGTCAAACTGCGCTCGAGGCGCCATACGCTCTGTCATGGCGAGCACAACGAAGCAATCTCCAGGTTTAGACATACTATGTTCTGTATCTATTTATGATACTTGGAGATTGCTTGGGCAATGGCATTGATAAAATTGTAGGGTGGGAATGACCAGGGCGGCGGTGGTCGGCGTGACCGTCATGGTTGGCGTCGCCGTTGGCGTTGGCGAGACGGTTGGGGTGTGCGTTGGCTGCGCCTCTGTCGTCGGCGTTGTCGTCGGCGTTGTCGTCGGTGTTGGCGTGACGGCCGGCTCGCTTGTCGATGTTGGTGGTGTGTTTGTCGTCGGCGTGACCGTTGGCGTGGCGGCGATCGTGGCCGTTGCAGTGATGGGGGTGGCGGCGGCGGTCGCCGTGGCCGCGATCGTGGCCGTCGGTTCGAGCGTCGCCGTCGGCGTGACCGCCGTGGTTGCCGTCGGTTCGAGCGTCGCCGTCGAGGTGGGCGTCGAGGTGAGAACGGTTGTTGGCGAGGGGATCAGCGTCCACGTCGGCGTTGCTGTGGCCGAAATCGCCGGCAAGTAGAGCTTTTGCCCGCTGTAAACCTCACTCTCGGTCAGGCAGTTCACCTCGCGGATACGCGCCACGGTGGTCTGGCGCTGCAAAGCCAGCGCATACAGGGTGTCTCCCGGCTGCACGGTATAGGACGCCCAGCCAGCCGGCGGGTTGGGCGTGCATGGCGTCGACAGCTGGGGCAAATAAAGACGTTGTCCTCGATAAATCGTTGTTGTTTTAAGGCAGTTGGCTTGCATAATGGCGGCGACCGTGACGCCGTGCTTCCAGGCCAGACGGGTCAACGTATCGCCGGCAGCGACGCGGTAGAGGCGCCAGGAGGCGGGGGGGATGCAGCGCGTCGCCGGCGGCGTGGCCGTTGCCGGAATCTTGGTCGCCGTGAGGGTGGGCGTTGGCGTGTGCGCCGCCGTCGATGTGGGCGGCGGCGTCGCCCCGGGCGGCGTTGTGCTGGTGACGGTTGGCGTGGGGGTTTCGGTTTCCGGGGGGCGCGGCGTTGCCGTTGGCGGCGGGGCCGCCGTATAGGTCGGCGCAAATGTAGGCAAAGGGGTCAATGTCGATGTGACCCGGACAACCGCACCGGGCGATTGCTCTTGCAGCGTCAGCATGCTGCTGCCCAACACGATGCACAAGAGCACGCTGATCACGCTCAACCCAATTGCGATTTGTTGGACCAAATCCGAGTTGGCTTTCGCCGCCCGGCGCTGGTTAGCCATACCCATTTCCTTTGACCGCCGTCGTAGACGGTTCGCGGCTCTGTTCTTCTTGCAAGCCAAAGGGGATGGTAAAGTGGAATGTCGAGCCAACGCCCATTTCGCTCTCGATCCAGACGCGCCCGTCGTGGGCCTGAACCAACGCTTTGACGATCGACAATCCGACGCCTGTTTCGCCCAGTCCATCGATCAGCGTGTCGTCGGCGCGGTAAAACCGCTCGAAAACGCGAGGGCGATCTTGGGGGGCCACGCCACCGCCCGTGTCCGACACGGCAATGTGCAAAAAGGCCTGACCAGAGTCGTCGGTCTCGCGGCGCGCCAGCAGTTTGATTTTCGTTCCCACCTGTGAAGATTTGCACGCATTGGTCAACAAATTGTCCAGCACTTGTTGGAGCGATTCCGGGTCAGCATGGATGGTGGATAGCTCTTGAATCTCTAGACTGGGTTCCAATTCTTTTTCTTCCAGTCGAAAGCGCGCCTGGTCGAGCGCGTTTTCGATCAGCCGGGCAATATCGACGTTTTCCAGTTCGATGACCAGTTTGCCAGAGTCGATCGCCGTCACGCCGACCAGGTCGTTCAACATCCCGCCCATCCGCTCGATGTTGGCCTGCACGCGCTGCAAGAATTTGGTCGGCAGGTTGCCCAATTCGCCCACCGAACCGCTGAGCAACAGTTCGGTATAGCCGACAATGGAGGTCATTGGCGTGCGCAGTTCTTGCGCCAGCGCGTTCAAAAACTCGTCCTTGGCCTGGGTTTGCTCATCGCGTGGTTTCTGTTCGGTCAGCGATTGTCGCAATTGTTGTACCAGCGCCGTCAGACTGCTTTGATCGTCGTTGGCTTGCGACAACTGTGCGTCGAGGTCGGCGTTTTGCTGTTCGAGCGTCTGGATGCGTCGTTCCAGTTCGATGCGCGTTGCATCCAGCTGGCTTATTTTTTGGGTCAAAATGCCAACCTGGGAGATGCTTTTGTGCAGTTCGGCGGTGGTTTGGGACAATTCGCTTTCGGCTCTTTTGTCCCGGTTCAACTTTTCGCGCAGATCATTGTGCGCGCGTTGCTCGCTGAGTTCTGTTTCGTACAGTTTTTGAATGTACAATGATATTTCTTTTTCTTTTTGTTTCAAGCGGTTTTCGAGGTTGGCCTTGGTGCGCGTGTGTTCCATTTCGAGCAGGCGCAAATCGGCGGACACCTGGGCGTGCTGCTCTTCGAGCTGGCGGTACAGCCGGGCGTTGCCGAGTGCGGTCGAAATGTGTCTTGACAACGTCTCGCACTTGTGGATTTCGACCGCGGAAAAGGGGCGCGATTCGCCCAGGCGGCCAACCAGGACGAGGCCGGCCGCGCCAGACTGCGCTTCGGCGCTCTCTAGCGGCTGAATCATCAACGGCCCCGCTGTTTCGTATCCCAACAGTTTATATATCGCCGTGGTTCGACCGTTCTCGTTGGGGTCGAGAATGACCGCTTTGCCACGGGTGATCGCGTATTCGATCGCCGGGTAATCTTGGGCCAAAAAGCGCGTCTGTGTCTGGTTGATCTGGTGGGCGTCATAGATGACGACAATTTCTACCTCGTTCATACCGCCGTCATTGACAAAGGCGAGTGCGCAAAGGTTGGTCGACACGATTTGTGAGACGCTGCGCACGGCGTTTTGCAGGACGGTGTCCATACGGAGCGAAGAGACGATTTTGCGATTGACATCGACCAGGTCCATCAGCCCGGTGACCTGGGAGAGTGATTCCTGGCTCACGGCGCGCAACTCGGCGGCCTGGGCGTCAAAGCGGTGTACGATCAGCCGGAAAGCGGACACCGCAAGCAGCGGAAACGCGATCAGGTTGGCAAAGCGCACCCAGCCCGCAAAATGCGGAATCTGGTCGGCATAAGGCAGAACGGCCTGGAGCAGGTGCCCGGCGGCCAGCACGCTCAGGCTGACGATCAAGGTGCCGCGTTCTGGGATGGGCACGGCAAAAAGGTAGGCCAGGGCCACGATGGCGAACAACAGCTGCCCGATCTCCCATACCCATAGATGCCAGAACAGGTTGTATGCCAGCGCGGGGTTTTCTTGCCAGACGGTGTGCCATTGCATCGCCGCGATCACGTAAAATCCCAAAAAGACAAGCCCCATAGCCGCAACCATGACGCGGGTGATCGTTTGCTTGCGCCACGAGATCACAAATGCCCAAAAGATGAGGAGCAATGATCCGGCGTCGACCAACCGCTCGAGCGGCGGCCCAAATGAGGCCAGATAGCCGTTCTGCTGCCGGTCGATCAAGGCGAGGATAAAGATGAGGAAACGCCCAAAGGACATCAACCCGCCAGCGATGAGCAGGTTGGGTGTGATCCCCCGGCGCTCCCGGCGCGACCACCTGGACAGCGCCAGACCGACCATAGCCCAGATGGAGAACAGCAGGACGACGTAATAAGCCAGTCCTCCCGACGAGGTGGTGATGAGCGTCAAAATGTCTGTGAACACTTGGAGCATCGGACTTTCCTGATCGATGTAACCGCTATTTGATACGAGTGTTTCATTTGCTTTGTAGCATCGGCCCTGGCGCTCGGCCTGGATTGCCAAATCCAGGCCCAAAATGGCAAACCCGGTCGTATTCAGCTTGTTCAGCCGCCGGATCTGGCGATCCGGCTAGAGCAGCTGTTCCGCCCGACCACAGTCGCCCGCAAGGGGCGATGTTATGGACGCCCAAACTATTTGAAACACGTCCATCTTGAAGCCTTAATGTACAGGCATTGTACTATATGACCATCCAAAGGTCAACCAGCAGCGACGTTCGGAGCGGGGGGGTTCATTACAGTTGCGTTACAGCCGCCGTCATTCAACAGACAGCGGGCGCAATAGCGCGCGGTTGTACGGCGCTGCTTGCTCGCCGGTCAGGATGGGCAGCCGCGTCATGGTCAGCGGCGAGTAGACACCCAATTCGACGCGCTGCGCACCGGATGGCATATCCGGGGGCAAAGTCAGGATATGCACGTGAATCAAGACATCGCCGCGCCGCCAGCTGGCCGTAGAGACATTCAACTCGTCGCGGCTGGCGCGGACACGGTTCTCGTCGTCCAGCAGGTGAATGAACAGCGCCAGCGGCTCGCCGTCGTTTGCCGTGACGCGCCAGCACGTGGTCACGCGCCATTGACCGCCCGGCGCCGCCTGCGTCTGCGCGTATCGATAACCGAGCCATTCCAGGCGATGGCCCAGGTTGAGCGGCAGCGTGAGCGCCCGGCGCTGTTTTTCGGACTCGCCGGCCATGTATGCCCCTTCTGGGCTGCTCCAGGCCGGCATCGAGGCGCAGTCGTCGAGAAATCGATCCAGCGGCGCGCGTTCCTGAAGGCGATAAATGTTCAGCGTCGAGCCAAACTCGTCCCGAAAACCGATCTCGACGGGCGTGGTCACGGCCATCAGCAGCGCGCCGAGTTCTGCATCCAACTCGGAGGGATGGTCGAGGTGGTCGGGCAAGACGAAACGAACCTGCTCGCCGGCCGGAAAAAGCAGGCTGCTGGCGCCGTTGAACCAGCGCACGGGCCGGTGATCGTGATAAAGCAGGTTGAAACTCGCTTCGCTCCACGGCGACCGGTGATCGACAAAAGGGGCCGAAACGCCGACCGCGCCGCTCTCCGGGTGGTCGCTCAAATAGCGCGCCACTGCCGCTGCCGGAGCCTGGTATTCGTTTCTCACTCTGGCCGATGACGGCCAGCGGATGAAATAATCGTAACCATCACGCATCGTAAACAAGGCAAAAACAGCGATCAGCGCCGCGATGCCGGGCCATTTGAGCCGGCGCTGGCAGAGCCAACGCCAGGCGGCGACAAAAGCCAGGGCGGTCAGGATCATCGTTGGCGCGAGCGCGATGACCGAATGAGGCAAACTGCCGGCCGGCCAGGTCAACATAGTCGGCGCCAAACCCACTGCCAGCCACAGGGCGATAAAGGCGTATTGCGGCCGGCGCCAGCGCCACAGCGAGAACAAGAGGCCGCCGTAAAAAAGCGCCGATGTGACCGGATCGAAAATGGGGCGGGCGCGAATATTGTACAGCCATTCCTTGTCGCCGCGCACGCTGAACATTTGCAATGTGCGCCAGGCGTTTTGCCCCAACGTCCCCCAATCTCCGCTGCGCCAGGCCGCGCCAAGTTTGCTGCCAACCTGACCAACGCGCTGCCCGATCTCTGGGTGTCGAACGACATAGGCGATCATTGGGGCGATCAGGATCAGCGGGATGACCAAACTCAAGGCCAGACCTGGCCCACGACCGCGCAGCATGGGGCGGTGAAAAGACCACAAATAACCCCAGAAACACACCACCAGCGCAAGCGCCATCCAGCCGGCAAAATAAGTGTACAGCATTGCCGCCTGGGCCAACCCGCACAGGGCAAACCATAGAATGGCCGTTTTGCGCTGCTCTGGCGGCGTTTCGAGGGCGCGCCAAAAGGCATAGACGGCCAGCCCCATCCATGGCGTCACCCCGACGATGCGCAGCCCAAAACGGCTGAGCATCAACGACCAAAAGGAAACGGCGGTCAGCGCCGCCGCCGTCACGGCGACGCGCGCACCGAAAAGGCGGCGCGCGATCAAATAGGTGCTCAAAACGCTCAACACGCCGGCGCAGATCGAGATGATGCGCAGGCTCAAAGCCGTTTTGCCCAATGCGGCCAACGCTATAGCCTGAAAATAATGGTAGAGCGGCTCGTGACCCCAGTTTTGCTCGAAATAAAGCGGGCGCTCGCCGGCCAAAACGCGCTCGGCCATTTTGAGGTTCATCAACTCGTCATAGCGCACGCCAGGCGGGACGCGCTCGATCCACACGAGGCGTAAGAAAAGCGCCAGGAGCAGAATGCCGCCCAGCGCCAAATATTCTTTTTTATCCCAAAGCAGCGTTTTCATACGTCAAATGCCATAGGCTCCTGGGAGTGCGCAGAAAAACATTCCAACTTTTTCAGCGGCCGCCTAGAATCCCTCCAGCCGGCTGAGGTCGGCGACGCCCTCGGTCAGCGCGGCGATCGACTGCACCAGACCGAGGCGGTTTTTGCGGACTGCCGGGTCGGGATCCATCACCAGCACCTGGTCGAAAAAGGCGTCAATGTCGGGGACGAGCTTTTGAATGGCGCGCAAGATTTCACCGATGGTGCGTTTGGCCGAGATGGTCGATGTGGCGACGCGCACGGCGTCGTACAAATTGGACGAGGCCTTTTCGGTAAACAGCCCGGCATCGACCGGGTAGCGGTCGTCGAGGCCACGCACGATGCGCGCGCAGCGCGCATACGCATTCAGCAGCAGCGTCCAGTCCTGTCGATGCACCCATTGCTCCAACCGCGTTGCGCTCTGGAAGGCCAGATAGGGGTCGTGGCTTTGCTCGGCCAATACGGCATCGACCACATCGTAACGCAGTTTTTGTTCGATCAACATGCCGCGTAGTCGCTGCGCGATATAATCGAGTGTCTCGACCTGCGCCCGGCTGGCAATCTCTTGCGCCGGCAACGCGGCCGCGGCGAGCGCGATCACCCGGCGCAAGTCCAGGCGAATCTCTTTGCCGAGCAAAACCTGGACAATGCCCAGCGCCGCGCGGCGCAGCGCAAACGGGTCTTTGGCTCCAGACGGTTTGAGTCCGACGGAAAACAAACTCACCAAACTGTCCAGGCGGTCGGCCAGTCCGACAATGATCCCCGGTTGGCTTTGCGGCAGCGCATCTCCGGCAAAGCGCGGCATATAGTGCTCCAGGATGCCGTCGGCAACCTGGTCCGATTCTCCGCTGTGCCGGGCGTATTCGCGCCCCATGACGCCTTGCAAACTGGTCATCTCGATCACCATTTGTGTCGCCAGGTCGGCTTTGCACAGTTCGGCGACGCGGTGAACGGTCATCAATTGGGCCGGAGAGAGGCCCATCAGCTCGCCGATGCGCGGCGCCAGTTTTTCGATCCGCTTGACCTTGTCCAGCATCGACCCCAATTTTTCCTGAAAGATCAGCGTGTCGAGGCGCGGCAGAAAACAGCCCAGGTGTTGACGGGTATCGGCCTGGTAAAAGAACGCGGCGTCGGCAAAGCGGGCGCGGATCACGTCTTCGTTGCCCAGGCGCACCACGGGCAGATTTTGCTCGTCGCCGTTGCGCACCGCGATAAAGTGAGGCCGCAGTTTGCCCGTGTCCAGATCGATGATTGGAAAATAACGTTGGTGTTTTTTCATTACCGAGATCAAAATTTCGGCGGGCAGGGCCAGGTATTTGCTCTCAAAGTCGCCGCGCAGCGCCGTGGGCAGCTCGACGAGGTCGGTCACTTGATCGAGCAGGGCGGGGTCGTCGGGGATGATTCCTCCCACCTCGGCGGCCAATGCCTCGGCCTGCCGGCGGATCAGTTGACGGCGCTGTCCCACATCGACGATGATTTTGTGCTCGGCCATCAGCTCACCGTATTGGTCGGCGTGGGGGATTTCAATGTCGGGCGAACCGTATTGGCGCAGCCCGCGCGACACTCGCCCGCTGGACACGCCGGCGTACTCGAAGGGCAGGAGCGTTTCGCCGAGCAAGGCCACAAACCAGCGAATGGGGCGCGAAAAGGCAATGTTGGATGCGTTCCAGCGCATGCTTTTGCCAAAGGACAGGCCGGCGATCAGCCCGGGCAGCGCTTCGACCAACGCCTCGCCGGCCGTGCGCCCAGTTTCTTTGATCACGGCCACGACGTATTGCCCGCCGTCGATCTCGCGCACCTCGAGATCGGCCACATCGACGCCCTTGCTGCGCGCAAAGCCTTGCGCCGCTCTGGTTGGATGCCCATCTGCATCGAAAGCGCGGTTGGCCGGCGGCCCCTTGATCGTCAACTCGCGGTCGGGCTGGCGCGGGGACAGCGCTTGCACGCCGACCACCAGGCGGCGCGGCGTGCCGGCGACGCTGATTGGGCCGTGGTCGAGGCGCAGTTTGTCGAGCAGTTGTGGGACAAGCGTTTCGAGTTGCGCCAGCGCGCCGGTCAGATCGCCGTGCGGCAACTCTTCGCTGCCGATTTCGAGCAGCAAGGTCTCTGGCCGGTCGCTGAGCGCGTTCATGTCGAGCGCGGGCGGTTTTTCCGGTTTGGGGCGGGCGGTTTTGTCGAGCAGCGGGTGGCCCAATTCTTGACGTTGGGCGACAAAGGCCTGGGCGACGCGGCGCGAGAGGTCGCGCATGCGGGCAAAATATTTGGCCCGTTCGGTGACGCCGATCGCGCCGCGCGAATCGAGCAGGTTAAAGGTGTGCGAGCAGCGCAGCACGTAATCGTGCGCGGGGATGACCAGCCCTTTGTCCAGGCAGGCGCGCGCCTCGGCCTCGAACAGGTTGTACATCTGGTTCAGGCGGTCCACGTCGCCAATTTCAAAATCGTAGACACAGTGCTCTACCTCGGAGCGCAGCAAAATGTCGCCATAGCTGTGGACGCCGTCAAAGTCGATCTCCCACACGCTGTGTACGCGCTGCAAGGCGATCACGATGCGTTCCAGGCCGTAGGTCAGTTCGACGGCGACCGGATCGGTTTGAAAGCCGCCGGCTTGCTGGAAATAGGTGTATTGGCTGATCTCTTGGCCGTCGAGCCATACCTCCCAGCCCAGTCCCCACGCGCCAAGCGCCGGGCTGGCCCAGTTGTCTTCGACAAAGCGCAGGTCGTGCTGGTTGCGGTCGATGCCGATCGCGGCCAGGCTTTGTAAATAGACCTCTTGCGGGTTGCCTGGTTCGGGCTTGAGGATGACCTGAAATTGAAAGTGCATCTGCATCCGGTTGGGGTTGTCGCCATAGCGACCGTCGTCGGGGCGGTAGGATGGCTCGACATAGGCGACGTTCCACGGCTCTGGGCCGAGTACGCGCAGGATTGTGGCGGTGTTGTATGTTCCGGCGCCGACTTTTTCGCTGTGCGGCTGCCAGATGGTGCAGCCGTAATCGGCCCAATAGGCTTGTAAACGCAGGATGACTTGTTGAAAGGTCAGTGCTTTTCCCATGACGACTCCTCTAGTTTTTGCTCTTGATCCAGGCGAGGTTTTTTTCCTGGCAGCGGATATAGCGCGCCATGTCCTCGCGGCTTTGTTCGATGTCGCCAAAGCGCGCGCGGAATTTTTCCAGGTGGGCCTGCATCGTTTGATCCATGTCGATGTGGTATTGGCTCGCCAGCTTAAAGATGAATGCGCTGAGGTCGGCCAGTTCGCCGGCGAGTTCGTCTGCCAGTTCGGTTGTCGAGCACTCGGCGGCGCGGTAGCCTTCGATGCGTTGCAAGACGCGCCCGATTTCGCCCAGTTCTTCGCCCATGTGTAAAAAGGTGTGGCTGGGCAGCACGCGATCCCAGCCGCGTTCACTTTCAAGTTGCGCCAATTGGCGTTGATAGTCGGAAAATTTCATTCTGTCCCTTGCTGTTTTTCCTGCCGCAAGCGCCGCATAAACTCGACCGATTTCAGCTTGCGTTCCAGGATAAAGGTGATATAGTGCTGCATGACGGCTTCCAGGTCTCGATGCGTGCCGGGGCGGAGCCGCAGCCGGCTGCATTCTGGGTAGGTGTGCGTTTGCAAATAGCGCAGTATTTTGAGCGCGTTGATTGCGATGGGGCGCGCCTGCCGCGCCATACCGGGTCTGCTGATCAGCTTTTCGCCGCAGCGGGTACAAAAGATGCCGCCTCGTTCTGCATTGAAATAGTTGACCGCCGGCTTGATCTCGGCCTGGCATTCCAGGCAGTAGAAAAATTGGGGTCGATAGCCTTCCAGGGCCAACAAGCGTAGTTCATAAAAGCGCATCGTCAGCGCCAGATCATCCGTCTCGCAGATTCTTTGCAGCGTGTCGACCAAGAGTTGGAACAAGGGCCGGTTGCTTTCGTTTTCGACGGCAAAACGGTCGAGCAGTTCGACCACGTAATGGGCGCCGGTGATGCGTTCCAGGTTTTGGCGCAAGGCGCGAAAAGGGTGGATCGTTTCGGCCTGGGTGATAATGTCCAGGTTTTGTCCGCGCGCCACGAACAGTTTGCTGTGGATGAACAGTTCCAGATGTCCGGCTTTGCGGCTGGTTGGTTTGCGAATGCCTTTGGCGATGGCGCGCAGTTTGCCCACCGTCGGCGTGTATAGCGTCAGCAGCCGGTCGGCCTCGCCGATGTCCTGGCGGCGCAAGACCACGGCTTCGATGTGGTATAACCGTTCGCGGCGTTGAGACATTGGGGCCTCTGATCTTGTTCCTGTTCTCTCTGACCCGCACGCAGGGGGGGGTTGAGGGGCGCGCAAACCGTCCGCCGGCGCGGTTCGTTCACGCCGGTGTGTTGATTTTCAGATCGCTGGCCCCAAAGGCGTTGGGCAGCAGGTCGCGCACGCTTGTTTCGTCGATCACTCGTCCCGGCGCAGCGATGAGCACGCGGATGTCGGGGGCAAATTCGGCCAGGACCTGGCGGCAGGCGCCGCATGGCGTGCCACCGTTGGCCGTGACCACGGCGATGCGCTCAAATTCGCGTTCCCCTTCGGACACGGCTTTGAACAGCGCCGCACGCTCGGCGCAGATGGTCAACGAGTAGACGGCGTTTTCGACGTTGCAGCCGGTATAGGTTTGCCCCGATTTGCCCAACAGCGCCGCCCCAACGCAATAGTGCGAGTAGGGCGCGTAGGCGCGTTCACGCGCCTCGGTCGCCAGATCGATCAGCTCTTGATCGGTCATCGTTCAGCTCTCCTGTCCCGCCCCGTCGATGTGCGCCCAAGGGCCAATCTCGCTGTCGTCGGCGATCACGGCGTTTTCGATGACCGACGCCGTGATCCGGCAGCGGTCGCCGACCGTGCAGTTGGTCAAAATCGAGCCGGGGCCGATGGTACATCTTGGGCCAATGGTGGTGTGTCCCCGCAGGTGGGTACCGGCTAAAATGACGCTATCTCGCCCGATGCGTACCGTCTCTTCGATATATGTCGAAGATGGATTTTGCAAAGTGACGCCGTTTAACATCCATTGTTCATTGATCCGGCGGCGGATCACGGCTTCGCACCAGGAGAGGTGAATGCGGTTATTGATCCCGATCACCTGATCGACGTCGGTGGTGGTCACTGCGTCGACGCGCTGCCCGTCGGCGACGGCAATGCCCACCATGTCGGTCAGGTAATATTCTTTTTTGACCGGGTTGAGCGGGATTTGGTCAATGTGCGACCACAGCCATTCGCCGTCAAAGCAGTACAGGCCGGCGTTGAGTTCTTTGATCTCGAGTTGCTCCGGCGTGCATACCTTTTCTTCGACCACCTCGCGCACGCTGCCGTCGGGGCGGCGAATGATGCGCCCAAAGCCCATCGAGTCGTCATTGATCAGGGTCAGGATGGTCATGATTGACTGCCCGCGCATCTGGTTTTCGATCAGCTGGCGCATCGTTTGTGGTTTGATCAAGGGCATATCGCCGTAATAGACCAATACCAGGTCGAATCGTCCTTTTAGCGCGGCGCGCGCTTGCATCGTCGCGTGACCGGTGCCTTTGCGTTCGGCCTGCACGACATAGCGGACATTGTCCGTTCCCACGACCTGGCGCACGGCGTCGGCGTCTTTGCCGATCACAAAGACGGTTTCCGTCGCGCCCACGGCCCGCGCGATATCGACGGCGTATTGGGCGACCGGCTTGCCGGCCAACGGGTGTAGCAGTTTGATCTGGCGCGATTTCATCCGCGTGCCTTCGCCTGCGGCCAAAACAACAGTTGCCAATTTCATCTTGGTCTACTCCGATTATGGTGTTTTGTACATTTTGTTGAGCGTGTATTGTACTCGAAAGCGGAATTGGGGGCAAGCGCAACGCGGTTGGCGGGGGGCACATGGTGATCGCGTCTAAATAATTTGGGCGTCCGTAGCGTCGCCTATTGCGGGCGACTGTGGTCGGGTGGAACAGTTGCTCTCGCCGGATCGCCAGATCCGGCGGCTGAACAGGCTGAATGCGACCGGGTTCGCCATTCTGGGCCTGGATTTGGCAATCCAGGCCGAGCGCAAAGCGATTTGCCCAATTGGCAATCTTGGTTTATCTTGTTCCGCATTAAGAGCCTGTCCGAAAAACCGCTCCCGTAGCCGCGCATCCCTATGCGCGGCGGACGGCATATGAAACCAGAAGGGGCATCGGAAGCATTGTAGGTAGTGCGCAAAGTGCAGGCAGCGATGATTTTGGTCGTTGCCTGGTTGTCTCGGGTCAATCACAAGACATTAGGTGCTTTGGGGGGTATTTCACTATTGGGGCGAGTTTACGCAGCTTGTTGTTTTCGAGATCAAGATGTATTGCATGCCAGAACCACAGAATCGAGACTTGAACTGCTTTTGGGCAGCAGGGGTGCCTTTTCCATAAAGTAATCTTGCCACGTCGGCTAGACCCAATACGGTTCAGTCGAGTCTGTCAGCGGTGACTTTAGTCACACATTAGAATTAAACAGCCCTGGGGGGCAGCACGCTCCTGGTGCGGCGCTATGTGTGCGGCTGTGCGACCGCGATGTGGCGCCTGGATTTCTCATAGGACAACAGCCCCGACAGACGTTTGAGCATATCCTGATCGACGATCGTGTTACCGCACATGTCGCAGACGATGGCCGAGGTATTCGGCACGACGAGCAGTTGGCCCTGATAGGTGCTGATAAAGGTGATGTTGCGTTTGCACAGTTTGCCAAAATGGCATTTGGGACACAGTGGTTGCGGCACGTTCGAGGTCATGTCGCTTCCTCGGCGCGCGCTTGCGTGACAATCTGGACGCCGGCGCTGGCGCCGAGGCGGGTCGCTCCGGCGCGGATCATGTCCATGGCGTCCTGGTAGGTGCGGATGCCGCCGGCGGCTTTGATTCCCATATCCGCGCCGATGGTTTTTCGCATCAGGGCTACGTCTTGCGCTTTGGCTCCGCTGGCCGCGAATCCGGTGGATGTCTTGACCAGGTCCGCGCCCGCTTTTTGCGCCAAATAACACGCCGCTATCTTGTCCTCATCGGCAAGCAGCGCGTTTTCGATGATCACCTTGAGCAGCGCATGCCGGGTATGGCAGGTTTGGGCGACGGCGGCAATGTCGTCGTAAACCTGGTCATAGTTGCGATCTTTGAGCGCGCCAACGGCGATGACCATATCTACTTCGGTCGCGCCTTCGGCGATGACCTGGTTTGCTGCGTACACTTTGACCTGGGTGAGTGTCGCGCCAAGCGGAAAGCCGATCACGGAACAGACGTGGACGTCGGTTTTTTCCAACAGGTGGTGACAAAGGCTGACATAGACGGGATTGACGCATACCGCCGCAAAGTGGTATTCGGCGGCCTGCTGGCACAGCGCGATCACCTGCGCCCTGGTGGCGTCGGCTTTGAGGATGGTGTGGTCGATCATACGGCCCAGTTGGTCGGCTCCGAGTTGGGGGGCTGGGCGTTGCGGCGCCGGCTCGGTGTTTTGGACGGACGTTATTTTTTCCTGAATCAGTTGTTCAAGTCGAGATGGTCTGTTGTTCATTTTTTATTTCTCTGCGCTCTCTGCGGTTGGCGAATGCGCTGGCAAGTTTTTCAGCGCGCCTCTAGTATAACGCATGTTTTTTGGTCAGGCAACTGTTTTCAGGCTTGCCGGGGTAA
>CAYZYE010000060.1:0-19103 GCA_964481205.1 uncultured Anaerolineae bacterium
ACGTAACCGTCCCCTGGTCGTTACCCGGCATAAAGCCACCAGCAAAGGTCCACGAGATCGTATCCGTACCACTGAGCGCCGGCCCACTGGTCGGGCCGCCGATAAAGCCGCCGCCATAGATCATGGCGCTCAAATTGATCTTGGCAATCTCGGCCGGCGTGGCCGTGAAACGGACAACAACGTTGGTCGCCGTCAGTCCACTGGAGACAAAATCGGCGTCTCTGACAGTGATCGTCACCGGCACGACTTGACAACCGTCGAAACTTTGCGGGGTGATCGTGGGCTGCAAATCGGCGCGCCGAAAATCGAGCCACACGCCCTGGTAAAAAGTATCGTCGTTGGTGCAGGCCCCGCTGCCAGAACCGGGAACGTGAAATTCGGACCAGTTGAAAATGCGGTTTTGCGCCGCGCCACCCAAAATAGTCGTATTGGGGTCAATATCGTAACTGATCGAGATCGTGACCACGCCGGTGGGGATGGACAAGCCACCAAAATCCAACACCAGCTGTGGCGAGGTGCGAACAATGGTGATATTGTTTGTCTGACTCACGCCATTTATCTCTACGGCCAGCGATCCATTCACATAGACTAGACCGCCAGCGGGCACGTCGCGCGTGCCCAGCGTATCGGTAAAGATCACACCACTCCAGGTAGAGATCGTCACCTGATAGGTGTTGGTAATGGTAAAACTGCCTTCACAGATCTCGGTATGCGATGAGACCGCTCCGCCCGGCGTGCCAATCGGCGAGTTTTGGACAATGACATCAACCTCGTCATTGGCAATCAGGTCGGAACACGCGGCGCAGCCGTTTTGAACCGTGGCCGTGACCGGGTTGACCAATGTGCTGTTGGCCCCGCAGTCGCCGGGATCATCGACAACCTCAACCTCAAAAACCAACGACCCGCTCATATTGCCCGTAGCCGTGCGCGTGATCGTCCATATCAACTGGGCGCCGCTGATCACATACGACGTGCCGATAGGTAGTGAGACGACGTTGGTATTGGTAAAACCGCCGGGGATGTCGTCGGTAATCACGATCGTCCCACTCATATTCTCGACACTGGTGGCCTCGTAATCAATCGTAAAGGTCACCGTATCGCCGGTAAAGGTGACTTGATCATCAACCGTCTTGTCGACGCTCAAAGTGGGTTGAGCATCACTGCCGGTGGCATAGTCATAGGAGACGCCGGCCGAGGGGCCGGTATAATCGAGGTTACAACCATTGCTGTACTGCGCTTCAAAATCAATGTTTCGGCTAAAAGCGCCGCCGCACACATCCAACGTGGGTGTAACCTGGACCGACATCGTTGCGGTCTCGCCGCCGCCAAGTTGACCACCATTGTTCGTGTACGTAAAGACGCCGCTGGCAGGATCATAATTCCAACCGGCGCTCAACGCACCAACGGTAAAATTCAGGGCAGACAGATTGCTGGCCAGGACAAAATTTGCCGCCGCACCGGCCCCGGCAGCATTGCTGACCGTGACCACAATCGTCTGCGCGATCGGTGTGCCGCAATAATCTAGATCAATATCGCCTGCGGCGACAACGCTCACCTCCGGGACTTCCAAAAGATAGGCGACATCGGCAGTATCAGAAACGGGATGGGCGCTTGTACCCAGCGTTTGCCCACTCCGGTTCGCTTCGTTGCCAATGCTCCAGGAAGCCTTGACAACGTTGGTCAAGTCGGTGCAAGAATTGACCGTCGCCGTGACGTTGAATGAACGGCGCTCGCCAATGCCCAACAGCGGGATCGTTGTCAATTCGCTGGCGTCGGTATTGATGTACCCTGCGCCAAAGGTGTCTGTAATCGTCGTTGTATAAACATCGCCCAAGCCGGTGTTGGCGACCACAATTTCCCAAGATACCCGATCGCCCAACGTAGCATCCTGAATCGAGTCCTTTTTGCTGATTACCAGATTTCCCCGCCCCACGCGGATGTTCTGCCCGACGTTGAGGCTCTCCTGCGTGCCGGCCGGATTTTCATAAACGGCGTTCACGTCGAGCCGCTGCCCCGAAATCGCCGTGCCATCGGTCTGCATTTTAAAGGTCAAGGTCACAACATCGCCGGGGAGCAGATTAAAACTGGGGTTGGGCTGCCAGGTCACAACTTTGCCAACTGGAGTATCGATTACAGTCCACGTGCCGGAGAGGAAACTCGAAAAACTGGCCGAACCGTCAACATAGGTAAAGCCGGTCATCGGTACAGTCGCCGTGATATAAAAGTTGAGCGCCGACACTGACGGGCTGCCGTTGCGAACGGTGATCGTGTAAAAACTGCCGCCTACGGCCTCATCGCCGGCGCTGACATTGTCCGGCGAGTCGACGACCATGGACAGTTGGGGGATCGGCGCGGCCAGCGGTCTGAATGGCGGAACATAAGGGGGAGCAACAGAAGCCAAGTTACCGTCAAGCCAGCGCGGCGGCAACTTGATCGAGGCCAAGGCGACGACGGATTCGCCGCCGCCGTCAGGGTCGCAAAACTCGGCTTGCGGCGGCGCAGGGGGCGGCCCCCAAAACGCGGACACGTCGCCGACGAGGACAATGGACAAATCAGACCGCCCAAGCGCCGGCCGCTCAACCGGCGGCGCGCCGGGCGGCGCCACTTTTGCCCAGGCCACCGGCGGAAACGCCGTTTGAATGAACAGCGCAAAAATAACCGTCCATACCAGATTTGATTTGTATTTCATCTTGTCCCCCCGTCGACGCTGCTCGGCACAGCTCTCCATTTTTGCAATGCCCTTGGGCGCGTCACACCTGGATTCCAAAACCAGACAGCCCCAACAGCGAAGCGCATGTTTCAAACTTGTGTCAATAGTCTAACAGATTATGCGACGCAAGTCAAGCAAAACCAGCATCCGGGGTGTATTCCTATTGGGGCGAAACCGGGCCTCGGAATAGGGATTCCGAGGCTGCGGATTGGACAAACCGTGGCGGCGGAATCCCCACCTGTGGCGGCGGAATCCCCATTCCGCCGTCACCCCCTGACCAACATGCGACAATCGGCGTTGGAAAGCGCACAAACGGCCTCGATGCTGGCGCGCGCATCGATCAACCCGGCGGGCGGCGCAAAGCCGATCCGCTCGAACCAGGTCAACGTCGGCCCGACGAGATGCAAATTGTTGAGCAGCGGTTCGGTGTATTGAATCGCCCCATACGGCGCACGCCGGATGTGGTGCTCTTGGCCGACATGATCGTTCCAGTCAATGCCCTCGCTCAAAAAACCGCCAGCGCCATAGTGATGATGAGCCATCGCCGACAACGCCCCCAGGGCCACGTCGCGACAGCGCGCATCGCCCGTCTCCATCCAGGCCGCCAGGTGCGCTTGCGCGACCTCGGCGTTTTCCCACAGATAAGCCGTGTCCCAACTCGCCTCCATCCAAAACAATCCCCGGGTGACCACGCCATTTCGATCCTCGTCCATCCGAAACCGCGCCATCGACGGCAGCGCGACTTGGGCGACAAAATCGCGCCAGGCCGGCCGGTCGAGAAGCGCCGCCGCCCGACGCAGCACGCGAAAAGCAACGGCATAAGCGACATTCTCGTGATCGTCAAAAGTATCGTGGTTGATGCTGCCCCACAGCCCACCGGCAGCGACAAACGCATCGCCCAACGTGCGCGCCAGATCAAACCGCCCCGTCATCGCCCACAGTGCAAGCAAAAACAACCCATCGGCGCTGTGATCAAAGATCGGGTCTGGCGCGCCATGTGGCGCGCTATGCGGCGAAAAGAGATATGGCTCGCCGGCCATCGTGATCCGCCTCGGCGTCCACCCACTCGCCAGCAACGGCGTGTGCTCGGCCAACCAACCGGACAGCCGCTCTGCCGCCTGCTGCAAACGCGCGGCATAAGGCGATCGCGCGCCCAGATCGGTGGCGAATTCGAGCATTTGCACGCCAACCAGGGCCAACGACCCCGGACAGAGCCAATCGCTGCGCCGGGCATAGTTGAGGCAAAAACGCTTTTCGGCCAGATGCCAATAGGGCCACACAAACCCGTCGTCCCGGACAAACCCATCCTCCAGGATATGATCGAGCAGGCGCAGCGACTGCCGCCGCACAGCGGCATGACCAAGATACTGCCCCCACCGGTAAAGCAAATGCGCCCCGCCCACGGCATTGGCCGCCCAGCCCGGCCCCTCCAGGTCGCCGAAATCGTGCCAGTGCATCACCGCACCATCGGGATCGACAAAACTGGATCTGGCGCGCAGCCGCTCGCTCACGGCCACAGGCTCCAGACAGGCCAGTGCAAAATGGACCGAGGCGTTGGCGCTGGCAAAGAGAATTTCATTTGCTTCCGGCATGCAACCAGGCATAATCACTCCTTTATGTATCTTGTTCAACAAAACCCAAACATTTGCACAGACTGCCGATCTTTGCTATACTTTCAGCATCGAATCCGCTGAAAAATCCGACCTCCGGGCGTGTGTCATTTGCTTTGTAGCATCGGCCCTCGTGGCCGTTTTGGCCTGTTCCACCCGCCCACAAGGGGATATGCTACGGACGTCCCAATCATTTGAAACACACCTTTACAATATACGCATAATACCGTTAACCTTCTTGTCCATATCTACCGGCTCGGCGACTCGGCGTTGAATCTCAAATTCTACCAACCGATTTTCCACCTACCGAGATTGGCAAGTTTGAACGATTGGAGGTAATTTATGAAACGGCTACATTGGCTCCTCTGCCTGTGCGCACTAGGAGGGATTTTGACCACCACATCGATCCCTCCGGCAATCCCCGCTCAAGCCGCCGCCGCCGACGCCTGGTGGGACGAAGGCTGGCCTTACCGCATTCCGGTTACGGTCAACGGCAGCGGCATTGTCCAGACGACAATCGACTTTACCACGGCTTTCAACACGCTGGGCCTCAACGGCGGCTTGCTCGACCTGCGTTCGCTGCGCGTGGTGCCCTATAGCGGAAACACCCCCGGCGCGCCGGTCGCTTACCAGGAGAGCTATAGCACCCTGCTCGACAACGCCGACAATCCCCAGATCGGCTGGCACGGCAGCGGCGTTTACTGGACGGTCAACGACGGCAACGCCCAGGCCGATCACACCCGCTACTCGCAGGGCGCCGGTTCGCTCAAGGCCGTCGTAAATAACCTTGCCGGCGGCTATGGTTATCCGGGCGTCGAGCTGCACATTGCCGCCAGCAACACACTGACCGACTGGCGCGACTATGAAACGTTCATCTATGACGTGTGGCCGGAGGTCAACGCCAGCGCCCGCGATCAAGCCCCCGACCTGTACTGGTTCAAATTGTACAACACCAACTGCCCCGGCAGCGACAACATCACCCAGGGCGGCCCGCCGCTGGCCCTCGATCAATGGAACTATGCCAGCGTCTCGCTCAACCCGCTGCACACCTGCACCGCCCCCGACCTCGGTTATATCACCCGCATGGAATTTCACACCCGCGACAACAGCACCGTGTCCGGCAACAGTGGGCTGTGGGATGACGGCGATCAATTGACGCTGTGGTTCGACAACTTGCGGTTGGTCGATCAAAACAACGGGACGATCAAATGGGACGCCGACGGTAGCACGACAAAATATTACGTGTACTTTGACGTGCTGGAACACGAGGGCCACCCTCAACCCACCCTGGCGACACTGGGCGGCGCAATGCTGACCGGCACGCCCGGCGCGCCCGAAGCAGGCGGATATTACCATCAAATAGACGGCGCGAGCGCCGGCAGCCTGAACATCTGGGCCGCGCCGCCCATCGTCAAGATTTTGCGGAGCAACGCCGCCCCAATCGCCAGCGCGCCGCTGCGCATCTATGCCGCGCGAGACGAATTTGAACCGTTCCAACTGGTGGTACGCAGCCCATCCGCGCAGACGCTCAACGTCAACATTTCCAATTTCACCCGGAGCGGCAGCGTCATCCCGGCGACCGACGTCACCCTGCACCGCGTCGATTACGTGCCGATCTCTAAACTGAGCGACGATTTTGGCCGCATCGGCGACTGGCCCGACCCGCTTTACCCGATCGCGATGGGAAGCGACGTGTCGTTCCCGGCCAACCAAAACCAACCGCTGTGGTTCACCGTCCACGTCCCCCGCAACGCCGCCCCCGGCGCATACCAGGCCACGGTAACAATCGGTACGGCGACAATCCCGGTAGAACTGAACGTCTGGAACCTGACCCTGCCGCCAGAGATTCACCTTGCCGGAGAATGGGGCTTTGGCTGGAGCAAAATCGTCGAAAAGTACCAAGGCACTATCGGCGGCAGCGTCCAGCCCTGCTATTGGACGCTGCTTGATTCGCTATACGAAGACTTTGCCGATCACCGCCTGACGCCCAAAGGCGTCGGCTGGCCGGCCGGGCTGAATTTTGATTACGACTGCGACACCGGTGTGCTCGATCCCGACCACGGTGGCGACAAGTGGTACTTTGCCAGCACGGCGCAAAAATATCTTCGCGGCGACGAGTTGGACAACCAAAGCGGCTTTCCCTCTTTTTTGATCCGCGGCCCCAACAGCAACTGGCCGCCGGCCAGCCGCCCCTCTTCTTTTTGCGGCCAAAGCCGGGGCACCGAGCCGCCGGGCAACGGCGCCTACAATGCCAAATGGTTCCAATACTGGTCGGCAGTCAGCGGCTATCTGGGCAGCAACCCCGACTATGCCGCCAAGGGCTATTATCATATTGTCAACGAGCCGCAAACCTTTGCCGACTATGACATTGTCGCCTACCTGGCGAAACAAACCAAGGCCAACGCCGCCAACGTCCGCATCCTGGTCAGCGAGCAAGTCGAGCCAAAAATCTACAACAATGCCACCTATCCCGGGGCCAAGATCGACATTTGGATGCCCACAATCAGCAATTACCAGGTCGAACGCGCCCACGACCGGCAAAAAAACCACGGCGAACAAGTGTGGTGGTACTTTTTGTACGGCGACCGCCCGCCGCTGCCCAACCCCACGGTGATCGACCGCCCCGGCATCGAGGCGCGGGTCACGCCCTGGCTGGCCTGGCTCGAGCGCGTGCAAGGGCTGGTCTACTATTCGACCACAGATTGGGACCCCAATCCCTGGAGCAACCCGTGGATCAATGACGGCAACGGCGACGGCTTTATGTTCTACCCGCCCCAAGACAGTACGATCGCCTACAATGCCTGTCAGGCGCAAAGCAACCGCCTGGCGCCGTCGATCCGCTGGGAACTGCTGCGCGAAGGTATGGAAGATTACGAATACCTGTGGCTGCTCAACCAGGGCGACCCGCAGATCGACGTGGCGAACGACGCCGACGCACTGGCGCAACAATGGATCAGCTCACGCACGCTGTTCAGCCGCGTGCCCACCGACTTGTACCAGGCGCGCGCGGCCATCGCGGCCAAACTCACCGGCCCCAGCGCCAGCAAAACCACCGACCGTCCCGTCGTCGGCGAAAACGAAACGTTCGAGTACCGGCTGATCTACCACGCCGGCAACGTCACGCACACGCTCGCGATCACCGACCTGGTGCCCGCAGCGACAACGGTCCTTGGCGCAACGAGCAACGCCGCCCCGGCGCCGTCGGTGAACGGGCAACAAGTCACCTGGTCGGCGACGGTCGGCGCGCAAAAGACGATCACGCTCACCATCTCGGCGCAAAGCACAAGCGCCGGCCTGGTGAAAAACACGGCGACATTTGCCGGCGCGCAAACACTCACCGCCAGCGCGCGGGTGCTGGTATACAACACCCAGGTTTTCCTGCCGGCGGTGTTCAAAGCAGCCAGATGACCCGGCCAGATTGACAAAAAGCACGCAAAGCGCAACCATACCGCTGCGCTCTGCGTGCCAAAATAACGACCTATCCTTCCTCTTTGCCAAAGCGGGAGACGAGACTCGAACTCGCAACACACAGCTTGGAAGGCTGTTGCGCTACCATTGCGCCACTCCCGCGCACAACATGCAATTATACCCGAACAGCGCATCGAGGTCAAATAAGTCGATGTGTTTCATTCCCCGGTGACACACGAGGTCAAAACAATGAAACAAGTCTTGTTTATTCTAGGTGAATTGAACGATGACGACGTAAACTGGATGATGTCGGTCGGCGTCAAAGTCCGCTTACCGGCCGGCGCCACCCTGATCAACAAAGGCGACCCCATCCCGGCATTGTACATTATTCTAAAAGGCGCGCTGTCCGTTCGCGCCGAGGCGGCCGGCGAACACGAAATTGCACAACTCGGTGACGGCGACATTGTCGGCGAAATGTCATTCGTCGACGCGCAGCCCCCTTCGGCCACGGTCAAGGCGATCCAGGACACCCTGGTGTTGGCCGTCTCTCGAACGCACCTGTCCGACAAACTCGCGCGGGAGAGCGGCTTTGGAAGGCGATTTTACCACGCCATTTCACTGTACCTCTCGCAACGGCTGCGCGACATGGATCACCGCCTGGGGCAGTACGAAAACCGCGAATGGACAACCCAGTGGCAAAACCCCGACGAACTCGACCCCAACGTGCTGGACAGCATCCACCTGGCCGGGTTGCGATTCGACCGCATGCGCAAACAGTTGAGCGAGTGAGCAAGGAGCGCCTCTTGAACAGATCGGTATTTCGACAAACGGCCCTCGAACAGCTATCGACGCCCGAACAACTCGATCAGCTGATCCAGATCACCACGCCGCAAGGCTGGCTGGCGCTGCTCGCGCTTGGCCTGCTGATCCTGGCAGCGATCGCCTGGGGATTCTGGGGTCGCATCCCCGACGTCGTAGTCGGGCGCGGCTTTTTGATCCGCCCCGGCGGCGTCAATCAGGTCATATCGACCGTAGAGGGGCAGATGACCCAGGTACATGTCGAGGTCGGCGAGCTGATTCAGGAAGGCCAGGTCATCGCCCGCGTTGCCCAAGAAGGGCAGATCGCCGCCCAACGGATCGTCAGCCCTTACGCCGGGCGCGTGTTGGAAATCAAGGCCGGCGTAGGAGACCTGATCAAGCGCGGCACGCCGATCTTGAGCCTGGAACTCGTCGGCCAGGACACCCAAGACCTGGTAGCGATCATTTACGTCCCTCCGGCCGAGGGCATCAGGATCCAGCCGGGCATGAAAGCCCAGATCACGCCCGAAACCATCGCCACGACCCAGGACGCCTTTATCGAGGGCACCGTGGTGGCGCGCGGCGAATTCCCGGTCACCTACCAGGGCATGCTTCAATCTTTGGGCAGCCAGTCCCTGGTGCAAGCCATCCTCGCCGAAACCAACAACCGGCCGCCGATCAAAGTGATCGTCAACCTGACGCCGGGACAAAACGGGCCGCGATGGTCGGGCGGCAAAAAAGCGCCGGTGCGGGTAGACCACGGCATGTATTGCACGGCGCGCATCATCCTTGAGCGAAAACGCCCCATCGACATCTTGTTCCAACGGCGGTAGCGACCAACATGAGCAAATTCGACCCAGGCTTTGGCAAATACAAGCGCGTCAAAACGCCCACGATCCTGCAAATGGAAGCGATCGAATGTGGGGCGGCGTCGCTGGCCATTGTATTGGGCTATTATGGCCGGGTCGTCCCCCTCGAAGCGCTGCGGGTAGACTGCGGCGTCTCGCGAGACGGCAGCAAGGCAAGCAACATCCTCAAAGCCGCCCGTGCGTATGGCCTGACGGCCAAAGGATACAAAAAAGACCCCGCCGCGCTCTCTACGCTCCCCCTGCCGGCCATCATCCACTGGAATTTCAACCATTTCCTGGTCCTCGAAGGCTTTGGACGCCGCAACGTCTACCTCAACGACCCCGCTTCCGGGCCAAGGCGAGTGTCGAGAGAAGAATTTGACCACGCCTTTACCGGCGTCGTCCTGCTCTTCCAGCCCGGCCCCGACTTTGAACCGGGCGGCCAACGCCCCAGTTTGATCTCGTCGCTCCAAAAACGCCTCGCCACATCCGCGCCGGCGCTGAGCTATGTCGTCCTGGCCGGATTGGGGCTGCTCGCGCCGGGGCTGATCGGGCCGGCGCTGATGCGCGTGTTCGTCGATTACATCCTGGTTCGTCAGTTGAGCAGCTGGCTTGGGCCGCTGCTGCTGGGGATGACCGTCGCGGCGCTGCTTCGCGCCGCCCTGACCTGGCTGCAACAACACTATTTGCTGCGCCTGGAAACCCGGCTCTCGTTGAGCGCGTCGAGCCAATTTTTGTGGCACACCCTGCACCTGCCCATCGAGTTTTTCACCCACCGCTTTGGCGGCGAAATCGGCGCGCGCGTGCGGCTCAACGATCGCCTGGCCCAGCTGCTGTCCAGAGAATTGGTCACCACCGTGTTGAACGCGGTCCTGGTCATCTTTTACGCCGCCATCATGCTCCACTATAGCGTCGCCCTGACCCTGCTTGGCATTTCCATCGCCCTGCTCAACCTCGTCGCCTTGAGCGCCATCTCGCGTCACCGCCAGGACGGCAGCCAGCGATGGCTCCAGGAACGCGGCAAACTCGTCGGCCTCTCGCTAGACGGCCTGCAAATCATCGAAACGCTCAAGGCCACCGGCGCCGAATCAAACTTTTTCGCCCATTGGGCCGGCCAGCAGGCCAAAACGCTCAACGCGGAACAAACGCTCAACACCGCCTCCCACTTGCTTGGCGTGACCCCACCTTTTCTATCGACCATCAACACCGCCTTTATCCTGTGGGTCGGCGGGCGACTGGTGCTCGACAACACGCTGACGATGGGTACCCTGGTTGCTTTTCAGTATTTGATGAGCAATTTTATCACCCCGGTCAACCGCCTGGTCAACTTTGGGGCGACACTGCAACAAATATCAGGCGACATCCCCCGGCTCAACGATGTCCTCAACCATCCCCGCGACCCCCAAGCCGACTCGGACAATGGCGGCCCGCAACGCAAGCTGGTCAAATTGTCCGGCTGTGTCAAACTCGAAAACATTACCTTTGGATACAACCGCCTGGCCCCGCCCCTGATCGCAAATTTCAGCCTCGACCTCGAACCGGGCAGCCGCGTCGCCCTGGTCGGCGGGTCGGGAAGCGGGAAATCGACCATCATCCGGCTGGTGGCCGGCCTGTACCAACCCTGGTCGGGCCAGATTTTATTCGATGGACAGCCCCGCGAGCATTGGCCGCGCAGCCTGATGACCAATTCGCTGGCGTTGGTCAACCAGGACATCTTTTTGTTCGAAGGCACAGGCCGCGAAAACCTCACCCTGTGGGACAAAACGGCGCCGGAAACGAGCATCATCCGCGCCGCCAAAGACGCGCATATCCATCGCAACCTTGCCGACCGTCCCGGCGGATACGAGTATCTCGTGCAGGAAAACGGCCGCAACTTTAGCGGCGGCGAACGCCAACGCCTCGAAATTGCCCGCGCGCTGGCCGTCGAGCCGACGATCCTGCTGCTCGACGAGGCAACCAGCGCCCTCGACCCGATCACGGAAAAAATCATCGACGACAACATTCGCCGCCGGGGCTGCACCTGCCTGATCGTCGCCCACCGCCTGAGCACCATCCGCGACTGCGACGAAATCATTGTCCTGGAACAAGGCCGGGTGGTTCAACGCGGCACGCACCAGAAATTGTCCCAGCACGACGGCCCCTATACGCGCTTGCTCCAGGACGATACAACCGTCAACCGGGCGTCGATGGAATCAATGCTAGAGTTTGTATACTGATGAAAACCCAGGGTACGTTATCCGACTATACGCCCGATCGCATGCTCCCCCGCTGGCTGTTCCAGGAAAAAGGGCAGCTGATCGAGGTCGGCGGCAACCAACCGTTGCTGCTCGACGACGCCAACAGCGTCTGGATCATTTTGTCGGGCCGGGTAGATGTCTTTTCGACCCGCCTCAAAGATGGCCGCGTCGCCGGCGCGCGCCGCCGGCTCTTTCGCGCCGACACCGGACAGGCATTGTTTGGCATCCACCTCGCCGGGCAAGGCGCCGAAACCGGCCTGCTGGCCGGCAGCGCGCCGGGCACCTCGTTGTTGAAACTGCCGCGCGCGCGCCTGATCCAGCTGACCAAAGACCCTGTTCGCCGCCCCGACGTCGTCGTCTTTGTGAACGATTGGCTCAACGAGGTCTCGACAGGCATCGGCCAACAAACGCTGCCCAAAACCTACTATGCGCTGGAAGCCAATCAAGAGACCGTGGTCGCCGAAAACCGGATCGTCTTTCCGCCCAAAGACGTACTGTGGGTCAAGCACCGGGCGGGGCGTTCGCGTTTTTTGGATTCCCCACACCCCGTGAGCGAGCAAGATGGGTTTATCCCCATCTCTAGATACACGCCATTGCAGCCGCTTACTCGATGTACAATGTATGCCGTCGATACACAAACATTCATCACCCTCGACCCCAACTGGAGCGCCCTGGACCACTTTCACCAGCTGACGCTGAAATACCTCGACGCCGCGAGCAAAGCGCAGGACCGGGCAGAAAACGCAAGACTACAAGCCAAAGCCCAAGCCGACCGGGCGGTCGTCCAAAACGCTATGGCCGGGCTGGCCGCCATTTTGGAGCGCCGCCCCGGCGCGACGCCCGTCCCGGAGACCAAAGACGATCCCCTGCTCGCGGCCTGCCGTCTGGTTGGCGAGACAATGGGGATTGCCATCCACGCGCCGTCCGGCGCGCACAGCCAGGTGCGGCGCAACTCGCCCACACGCGACATCCGCCTGATCCACATCGCGCGCGCGTCGCACATCCGCACCAGACAGGTCATCCTACGCCGCGACTGGCAGCGCCGGGACAACGGCCCGCTGCTGGCCTATCGAATCGTCGGGCAAAAACAATGCCCGGTCGCACTGCTGCCGATCTCTAGCACGCGGTACGCGCTGCACGACCCGGCCGATGGAACACAGGTCACGGTCACCGCCCAGGTCGCCGAAACACTCGCCCCTTTCGCCTACACCTTTTACCGTCCGCTGCCCACGCGCGCGCTTTCGGCCTGGGACCTGTGGGTTTTTGGCACGCGCGACACGCGACGCGATTGGCTAACCGCCATCTCGCTCGCAGCGATCGGCGGCCTGCTGGGGCTACTCGTTCCACTGGCAATTGGGTGGGTGTTCAACGACGCGCTGGCGATCTCGGCGCAATATCTCTTGGATCAGATATTCCTGGCCTTGCTGGTCAGCGCCGTCGCCGGCGCGGCGTTCCAGTTTGCGCAGCGCATCGCCACACTGCGCCTCGAAACGCGCATCGCGGCCTCGATCCAGGCGGCGATCTGGGACCGGCTGTTGAGCCTGCCGGCGCCATTCTTTCGCCAATACACCTCCGGCGACATCGGGTCGCGGGCCATGGGCATCGAGCGTATCCAGCAGGTGCTGGGCGGCACGGTCATCCCCACCGCGCTGTCGAGCGTGTTTGCCCTCGTCAACCTGGGGCTAATGTTCCACTATGATCCCAAACTGGCCTGGCCGGCCGCGCTCCTCGTCCTGGCCGCATTGGCGATCAATGTGCTATTTGGCTATTGGCAAATGCGCCCCCACAGGGACTCGACCCAATTACACGGCCAAATTTCCGGTATTGTACTTCAATTTATTTCCGGCATCGCCAAACTGCGCGTCGCCGGCGCCGAGAGACGCGCTTTTGCCTATTGGGCCAACCGTTTTGGCAAACAAAAAAAGCTGGACTATAAAGCGCGAAGCATAGCCAACGGCCTGGCCGTGTTCAACGCTGCCTGGCCCCTCTTTAACCTGATCGTCATCCTGGCGCTCACGGCCATTTCGGCCGCGCAAACGCAACCTTCGTCGCCGCACGCTTTGTCGGCCGGAAATTTTGTCGCCTTTTACGCCGCTTTCGGGCAGTTTCTCAGCGCCGGGTTACAGTTTGGAGCAATGATCTTGACCATCCTGGAAGCGCTGCCCATCTATGAACGCATCCGGCCGATCTTGCAGACCGTCCCCGAAACGGACGCCGCGCAAACGGATCCGGGCGAACTGATCGGCGAGATCGAAGTCGAACACGTCTCCTTTCGCTACAAAGCGGATGGGCCGCTCGTCTTGCGAGACATTTCGCTGCGCTTTGAACCCGGCGAATTTGTCGCCCTGGTCGGGCCGTCCGGTTCCGGCAAATCCACCTTGTTCCGGCTGCTGCTTGGCTTTGAAACGCCAGACTCTGGCTCGATCTTTTACGACGGGCAGGCGCTCTCTGAATTGGACATCCACGCGGTGCGCCGGCAGATCGGCGTGGTGTTTCAAAACGGCAAGCTGTTGAGCGGCGACATTTTGCACAATATCATTGGCGCGTCCAACCTGACCATCCAAGACGCCTGGCAAGCCGCACGAACGGTCGGGCTGGCCCAAGACATCGAGCGCATGCCGATGGGCATGTACACGCTGATTGGGCATGGCGGCAGCACACTGTCGGGCGGGCAGCGCCAACGGCTGTTGATCGCCCGCGCAATCGTCCACCGCCCGCGCATTTTGTTCTTCGACGAGGCAACCAGCGCCCTGGACAACACCACCCAGTCCACCGTCAGCCGCAGCCTGGTACGGCTGCAAGCCACGCGCGTCGTCATCGCCCACCGGTTGAGCACAATCATCAAGGCCGACCGCATTTTGGTGATCGACCACGGCCAAATCATCCAGAGCGGCGACTTTGATCAACTGGTCGAACAACAAGGCCTGTTCGCCGAACTCGCCGCACGACAATTGATGTAACTGTTGAGATAACAAGATGAAAAAACACGTCAAAATTTATGCGACAATGATCGTCCTGGCGCTCGTCGTGTCATGCCGCGCGGCGGCGCACCCGCCCCCGGCCGGGCGTCGCGGCGACGCCGGCAAAGACAAAATTGTCATCGGCGTCGCGTGGCCCTTTTCCGTCACCGGGCACAAGCTGAAACAAGGCGTCGAACTGGCGCGAGACGAGATCAATGCCTCCGGCGGGGCGCTGGACCGCGAGATCGAGATCATTTGGGCCGACGACGGCGCATCGGTGGCGCAAGGGCGTCGCGTCGCGCAGCAATTTGCCGACAACCCCGACGTGATTGCCGTCATCGGTCACTATAACTCGTCGGTTTCCATTCCGGCGGCGGCGATCTATGAATTTTCCGGCATCTTGATGTTGTCCCCCGGTTCGACCAACCCCCGCTTGACCCAACAGGGGTACAAGCTCGTCTTCCGCAACATCCCCACCGATCAAGAGGTGGGCAAACAGCTTGCTCGCTTTGCGCACCAGAAATCATACCACCGGATGCTGATCCTGGCCGCTCAAGACGCTTACGGGCGCGGCCTGGCCAACATTTTCGAGTGGCACGCCGGCCGGCTGGGTCTCGAGATCGTGGACCGGTTGTCGTATCCCAAGAACAGCGACGCGGCTTATTTTGAACAAATTTTGACCTTGTGGCAAAAACTGGATTTTGACGCGATCTTTATCGCCGGGACGACGCCCGAAGCGGCGCGCTTTATCCTGCAAGCGCGGCAGATGGGCGTCACGGCGCCGATCTTTGGTGGGGATGGCCTGGATTCGGCCACTTTGTGGACGATTGCCGGAGACGCGGCCGAGGACACGGTGGTGGCCACGCCATTTCACCCCGACAAGTCCGAGGAGTTCAAAAAGGCCTTTGACCAGGCGTACCACACCCTGCCCGACGCCTGGGCGGCGCAAGGGTATGACGCGCTGCACCTGCTGGTCGCAGCCATACAACTCGCCAACTCGACCCGGCCGGCCGAGATCGCGGTGGCGCTGCATTCGCTGCAAAACTGGCCGGGCGTGACCGGCATGCACACATTCGACCAAAACGGAGATGTGGTGGGCAAACCGATCGTCTTGCAACAAGTGCGTAGCGCCAAGTTCGAATACCTGGGCGACGCACAATAGACCAACCCGCCAGTTTCACGTTCGCCGCAGCCGCTCCAGCGCAGCCGTGAAATCCGGCGGGTAAGGCGCTTGCAGCCGCAAAAGCGCCCGCGTGACCGGGTGCATAATCTCGATCTCGCGGGCGTGCAGCCCCAGGCGAGGCAGCAGACGATCCGAGTCCGCGCCGCCCTCCGCCCCAATCGCCCCGGCTTTTTTTCGATACAGCGCATCGCCAACGATCGGCAGCCCCACGGCCGCCAAATGCGCGCGAATCTGATGCCTGCGCCCGCTCTCCGGCCGCGCCTCGACCAGCGCCCGTCCCCGAAAACGCTGCAAGACGATCAGGCGCGTCACCGCCGGCTTGCCGCGCCTCACATCGACCACGGTGCGGTGCCGCCGGTCTCCGTTGGGGCGCAGCGCCCAGTCCACCGTCCTGGTCTCCCACGCCGGCGCGCCGGCGACGATGGCGTGATAGACCTTGGACATCTCGCGGGCGGCAAAGGCATCGTTGAGCCGGCGATGCGCCTCGGCGGTGCGCGCGAGCAGAATCACCCCGCTGGTCTCTTTATCCAGCCGATGCACGATCCACAAGCGGCCAAAATGCGGTTCCAAAACACGCCGCAAGTGCGGCAACTCGCTCCGGTAGCCATCGGGAAGCGAGAGCAGGCCGGCCGGCTTGTTGATCGCCAGCAAGACGTCATCGGCAAAAATGACCCACCCGTCGATATGCCAGGTCAATTTTCTACCTTTCCGAGTTGATTTTTAACCTGACCAATGATAAAATCACGTCTAATCAACAACGACTGGAGATCTCGTAATGCCCAACATCATCATCGATCAAGACCGCTGTATCCGCTGCCGGGCGTGCATTCGCCTCTGCACACGCCAGGTGTTTGCCCAACGCGGGGCAGACATTGCCGTCATTGCGCCGGAACAATGCTCGCGCTGCGGGCACTGTGTCGCCGCCTGCCCCAGCGACGCCATCGCACATGAACTGTTTCCCCTCGACGAGTGCCCAACGCCCGCGCCAACGCCGTCCCTCGATGAGCTGGTCAATGCCTTTCGAGAACGCCGCTCGCTGCGCGTCTACCGCGAGCAGGCCGTGCCCCGCGAAATCATACGCCAATTGATCGACATTGCGCGCTGGGTGCCCAGCGCCAGCAACAAGCAGCAGGTCGATTGGCTGGCCTTTGATGACCCGGCACAGATCGCCAGATTGAGCGATCAAGTGGTCGATCTCTTTGCCCGCGCCATCGGGCTGCTGCGCAACCCCTTGCTGCGCCCTTTGTGGCGACTGACGCTGGGGCGCACGGCGCGCCGGCTCGTCCGGTCGGGCGAATCTATGCTCGAACAACGCACCCAAGGCCGCGACCCGATCTTTTTTCACGCCCCGGTCGTGCTGGTCGCCCACGTGCGGCGCGGCAGCCCATTTGGCCGAGACGACGCCGTCTATGCCGCCTATAACCTGATCCTGGCGGCGCAGCGAATGGGGCTGGGCGCGTGCCAAATTGGCTTTTCCAAAGTCGCGCTCGACCTCAGCCCGCGCTTCAGGCGGATGCTGGGATTGCCAAAAAATCGGCGGGCGCAGGTGCTGTTGGCCATGGGCTATCCGCAAATCCAATACCACCGCGCGCTGCCCAGACGCCGCCCCGAACTGGCCTGGAACACACTGCGCGCCTGAAACGACAACGCTAATCCCGCACGCGAACGCGCGTGCCAACCGGCGCCCATTCAAAAATCCACTGCGCGTCGGCGTTGGTCATGTTGACACAACCGTGGCTCATCGGCTGCCCAAAATTGTTGTGCCAATACGTGCCATGAATGGCATATCCTTTGTAAAAATAAGATACAAATTCGACATTGGGCAAACGGTATCCCACGCCGCTCATAGTCTGCGAACGAACTTTGAGCAAAATGGTGTACTCGCCGCGCGGCGTCGGCAGTCCGGGGATGCCGGTCGAAACCAACGCACTGTGTACCGCCGTATCGCCTTCATACGCGGTGAGCGTCTGCGTAGATAATTGAATGTCGATCCACTTGGTGCCCAATGACGTCGTCATCGACGGCTCGCCGGGTACAACGCGCGTGGCCGTTGACGTCGGCGCCGGCGTCGCGGTTGGCGTCGTGGTTGGAACAAAGGTCGGGGTTGGCGTAAAGGTTGGCATCGAGGTAAACGTTGGGATCAAGGTGGGCGTGGGAGAAAGCGGCGGCGACAGCGTGGCCGTCGCCTGATAAGCGGCCTGGACGGCCTCCGGCGTCTGCCAGGCGATCACGGTCAAAATCGCGCAAGCGACCAGCGCCACGATAATGATCCCGCTCAACAACACCGTGTCCAACCAGACCACGCCCGGCGCTCGCTTGGCCGGCCTGCGCCGGCCGGCCAGCCGCGCCCGCGCCCAACGCAGCCCCTCTTGCGCTTGAGGATGACGAGGTGAGATTTCGAGTGCCCGGTTGATATAGTCGATGCTCTGTTGCGGATGTTGGGCCAGCGCCGCCAACCACAATAAAACGGAAACATCATCCGGGTTGGCGGCCAGCGCGCGGTAAAAGACCTTTTGCGCCTGTACGCGCCGCCCTTGCCGGGCCAACATTTCGCCCTGACGCAGCAGTGAGGTCTGAATTGGCATCGACGATAAATGTGATCGACTCATAGCCGAACTTTCAAAATGATCGCCTGGTGTTTTATTTCCTGGCGTTCGCCGCGATTGACAGAGATGTTCATATCCTACCATGAAACGCACGCAAAGGCAATACAATGAAAGGAAGAAAATGACAGTACTCGGACACAATCAAGACAAACCAAACATTATCTTTATTATGGCAGATGACATGGGTTATGGCGATCTCGGCTGCTATGGCGCGACCAAGATCGAGACCCCCAATATGGATCGTCTGGCCGCGGCCGGCATGCGTTTCACCGACGCGCACTCGTCGGCGGCGGTCTGCACACCCAGCCGCTACAGCGTCATCACCGGACGCTACTGCTGGCGCAGCCGCCTGAAAAAATGGGTGCTGTGGGGCTTTGAGCCGCCATTGATCGAACCCAACCGCCTGACCGTGGCCTCGATGCTCCAGGAGCAAGGGTACGCGACCGGCGCTTTTGGCAAGTGGCACCTGGGTCTGGGCTGGACGCCCCAGGACGGGCAAACGCCGCTACCCGACGGGCAAAACGTGGACTATGCCCATGGCATAACCGGCGGCCCAACCGCGCTCGGTTTCGATACCTGTTTTATCATCACCGGCTCGCTGGACATGGCGCCCTATTGCTTTATCCAGGACGATCACCCGGTGGGCATTCCCAGCGTCGAGAAACAACCCTATAACCCGCAGCAGCGCAAAGGATTGATGGTGCCGGGCTGGCAAGATGATCTGGTCGATGTGCGTTTTACCG
>CAYZYE010000061.1:0-19012 GCA_964481205.1 uncultured Anaerolineae bacterium
AAAGTTGAACCAGCGGTGTACGGCATAGTGGGCGAGGGGCGGCGACAGTTTGCCGCCAAAATGCTGGCGCGGGTGAATTTTCAAGTTGTATCCGTTGCCGGAGCGACTTTGAAAAAAGGACTCGGTCTGCAACCACTTGCCCAAGGGTATTTTGGGTCATCGCAGACGTACAGCGTCAAACACGGTCTGACAAATCCTCAAAATATCGTAAAACGAGAGCATTCTCTCATCGAAACACATTGGTACACGGTTTCGAGATGTTCACTTGCCCCTCGCATTGACCGAAAACGCCCAAGTTAGCGGAAACTAGAATTTCACCCTATACGCTCAAGACGAGGCGATTGGCCGCGTTGTCGGTTTGTCCCAGGTGCAAACCGGTGGTACAATGATCAGGCACACCAGCAATGACCTCGGTCGAGGCACAAGATACATAGACCCGTTTGACGATTGCATAAATTGAGGAAGCGACGATGAAAAAATATCTGTTGATCCTGGCACTCGGCTTTTTTGTCTCTTTGGCATTGGCCGGTTGCCTGGGACAATTGGCAGAACAATCCGAGAAAAATGAGCGCCAGGTAGCCGAAGCCAAATTCGACACCTATTTGAAAATGGCAGTGGCGGAACAAGATCCAAGCACGGTAACTGTGCGCAACACATTGCCCACCACTGTCTCGCTAAAAATTACAGTGGGCGACCATCAAGATGCCTGGAAATTATTCCAGGTCCCGGGCCAAAATACGCTAAAAATCAAACTGGGCGCGTCGGACTATTTATTCCAGGTACAAGCCGATAGCGATACCGGGCGCGGAGCCAGTAACGTACTCGAGATACCACCTGGCAATGTTACAATAGACATAACGGGCACGTCGTCTGATCAATTCAACGTGTTCATCCCCAATGCAAAATAAACCTTGACGCATTCGCCCAGAAAAAAAAGGACGCAATATGGAAAATGACCGGGATGTCCAAATCATCCGCGATCTGGCCCGGCGCTACCGCGACGTGTGCCGCGATCCGATCCAGGACGAACGCCGCGATCTGTGGCGCAAGCACAACAGCCTCGTCCGCACGCGCCCGTTGATCTATGTGCGCGCTTTTGCCTGGCGAGAGACCGCCGAATCCAACCTCGAATGTCGTGATCCGTTTTGGCGCGGGCACGAAAACTGGCTGCGCCAGCAGCTCTATCGCAGCACTTTTGGCGACGATTACATCATCGAACCGTGGATCACGCAGCGCGCGACCTATATCCTTCCGCCTGACGGGATCTGGGGCGTCAAGATTGGGCGCATTCCCAGCCCCGAGCCGCGCGGGGCGTGGCTCTATGATCCGCCGCTCAAAGAATTGGCCGACATTGAGCGCCTTGTGCCGCCGCATCACCGGATCGACGAGCAAGCCACGGCGCGCAATGTCGCGCGGCTGCAAGACGCGGTGGGCGATATTTTGCCGGTCAACGTCAGCCGCGCGCCGGTCTATCGCATCTGGCACGGCGACATCTCGACCGATTTGGCCTATTTGCGCGGCCTGGAGCAGGTCATGTGGGATATGCACGATCACTCGCAGTGGCTGCATCGGCTGTTGGCCTTGATGCGCGATGGCGTTTTGCGGGCGCACGAGGAAGCACAAGCTGCGGGTGACTGGCATCTCGCCGATCACGAAAACCAGGCCATGCCCTATGCGCTGGAATTGAGCGACCCGCAAGCGAACGGGGAGAGCGTTTCACGCGACCAACTGTGGATTTTTGTCGCCGCGCAAGAGATGGCCCAAATCTCGCCGGCCATGCATGACGAATTCATGTTACAGTACCAACTGCCCATAATGTCCCAATTTGGCCTGGCGGCCTATGGTTGTTGCGAGGATTTGACCTACAAGATCGATATACTGCGTCAAATTCCCAACCTGCGCCGCATTGCCGTGTCGCCCTTTGCCGACGTGCGCCGCTGCGCCGAGCAGATCGGCGCCGATTATGTCTTTTCCTGGCGTCCCAGCCCGGCCGAGATGGTCTCTATGCACTTTGACCCCGATTTCGTGCGCCGCCGCGTGCGCGAGGCGCTGAACATCGCCCGGGAACACGGCTGCCACATCGACATCACGCTCAAAGATGTCGAAACGGTCCAGGGGCAACCCGACCGCATTCACAGGTGGACAAAAGTCGTGCGCGAGGTGATCGAGGAAACGCCGGTCTAGAAACCGGCGCGGCGCGTCTGTTACGGCGCGGCGACCAGGGGCAGGTAAATGTACCACTGTTCGCGCTCAAAAGCGCCCAGGTCCGGCGCCGGGCCGGCCGGGCGCGGGCGGCCGGCCAAATCGACAAATACGTTGGCGTCAATGCCTTTGTCGATGGCCGCGCTGCCCACATCGAGGCGGTAATTGGCCGCCGCCGGGTTGCTGAACCTGGGTTCGCCGTTGTATTGACGCTGCGCATTCACCACGGCCGCGCTGGCGTGCGAAACAGTGATCGATGTGTTGTGCCACAAGACGCTGTTCAACGTTGCCGTGCAGTGTTCCGCCACATAGACGCCGGTCTGGTGCCCCGACACGATCGTGTTGGTCATCGCCAATGCGCCGTATGTCTGCGCGCCGTCGCCGGCAATGTACAACCCCGTGCTCTGGGTATTGCTCACGATGGTGGCGTGCTTGATCTCGGCGACAGCGCCTTTGACCCAGAGGCCGCTGCCGTTACCGCTGGCGGTGTTGGCGGCGATGACGAGATTTTCCATTTTGACCGTATATGTCTGCTCCAGACCAAGGCCGCCGCCATCCTGGGCGTTGTTTGAATCCAGGACGCTGTTTCTCAAGGCGGCGTTTGGGCTATTGTGCATATACAGCCCGCCCCCCTGCGCTTGCGCCGCGTTGCCCCGGATCGTATTCCCGTCGAGGAACAAGATACCGCTTTGGTCCACAAACACGCCGCCGCCGTCCATCCCCGCCGAGTTTGAAATGACGAGATTGTCCGCGATCGCCGCCCAGGCGCTGTCGATCAGGCACAAACCGCCCCCGTGCCGGCCGGCGGTATTGCGATCGACCAGGTTTCCGCCGTATATGCCGCTGCTTTGCAAGGCCGCGTGCTCGCTCGACAGCACATAGATTCCGCCGCCGCTGCCCCCGGCGCTGTTTGCGAGCAGCGTATTATTGCTAAACAACGTATTATTGCTTTGATATACATAGATTCCGCCGCCGTCGCCGGCCGAGTGGTTGCCCCGCAAGGTGTTGACGATGAACGAGACATTGTCAGAGTGATACAAGTGTATTCCCGCGCCCGCGCCTGTGCCGGACAGGGTGGCGGTGTTGGAGACCAAAGTGTTGCCTTTTAGCGTCGCGCCGGGGCTGTTGGTCAAATAGACGCCGCCGCCAAAATGTGTCGTCGTGTTGTTCAGGATGGCGTTCTGTTCCAGCGTCGCGTTTGGGCTGTTGGTCAAATAGACGCCGCCGCCAAAATGCGTCGCCGTGTTGTTCAGGATGGTGTTGCCGGTCAGGTTGACCGCCGCGTCGCGCACGTAAATCCCGCCGCCGACGTCGCCGCTGCTCGCGCCTCCGCCCTGGTTGGCCGCGTCGCCGCCGGCGATCTCTAGCCCCCGGAGCGTGACCGTGATCGCGCCAATGATGACGACCGTTCGCCCCTGGCCTTGAGCGTTCAGCGTGGTTGGGTGAGCGGCCGGGTCGGCCTGGCTCCAGTTGTCGGTCGTATAGCCGCCTTCAAGGGTCAGCGATTTGGTGATGTAGACGACTTGCGAGATCACGCCTGCGCTGTTGTCTTCGGACGAAAAGGTGTTGATTTGGGTATAAACGCCGGCAGCGATTAAAATGTGATCGCCCGCCTGCGCGGCATTGATCGCCGCCTGGATGTCGCCGCTATAGCAAGGCGTGGCCCCGCCACAGTCCGGCCCCATGGCGACGTAATGCACGTTGCCCAGGGCGCTGCTGGGGGGCGCTGTTCTCATTGACCCCAACAGCGCCGCGATCAACCCCAGGCCGAACAAGGTCGAGGCGACGAGTGTCCACTTGGGTCGTTTCATTGGCTACTCTCCTGGTTGCTCCCCGCCGACTTGCTCCGGCGGGGAGAGCGCCGGTTGGATGTGCTCATTGGGCGACAGGCCGTTTGGGTCGTTGACCACCGCGCCTTTTGGCGCCGGCACGGGGCCGTCGAGCAGAGGATCGTTGGTGTCCTGCATCCAGCGGATCAACCGGCCGCGCATATCTTCCAACACGTCGTGCCTGTCCGGGACGCCGGCCAGGTTGCACGCCTCGTTGGGGTCAAAGATCAGGTCCAAGAGGTACTCTTGGGGCTGCGGGCGTTCGCGCCAGCCGTGCTCTAGCCACACATTTTTGCTCAAACTGTCGTCGCAGTTGGGCATCACGCCGCTTTTGCGCGCGTCGAAACGGCTGATGTATTTGTAACGCGCGGTGCGTACGCAGCGCTGCGGTTCGTAGGCGGCGTGGTAGGTCACTTCGGAGAAGACCTGGTCGCGGATGGCGTTGGTTTCGCCGCGAATGAGCGGCATCATCGAACGGCCTTGCAGCCACGCCGGCGGTTCGATGCCGGTCAGATCGCAGATCGTGGGAAAAAGGTCGATGTGCGAGACCAGCGCGTCGATGACGCGCCCGCCGGCAAAGCCGCCGGGGCCGCGCATGATCAACAGCACGCCGATGCCGTGATCGGTGAGGTTGCATTTCATACCGGGAAAGGCGATGCCGTGATCGGTGGTGCAGATGACCAGCGTGTTCTCGGCCAACCCGGCCCGGTCGAGGGCGTGCAGCACCCGGCCATAGCTGTCGTCGAGGAGGCGCAAGGTGGCGACAAACTCGGCCATATCGCGGCGGGTTTCGGGCGTGTCGGGCAGGGGCGCCGGGGGGCGGCAATAGCGCGCGTCCTCTGGCTCGGCCTGGCGAAAGGGGCGGTGTGTTTCGCTATAGCCCACGGAGAGGAAAAAGGGCTGCGCCGGCGCCTGGCTCAAAAAATCGACCGCCGCCTGGGTGCGTTCTTGGGCCGTGCCGCCGGGCGAGAGCCGGTCATAGCCGATCATATTGGCGTCTTGGGCGACGTGTTGTGTGCCAAACAGCGCCGAGGTATAGCCCGCTCGATGCAGCGTGTGGATGATGTGCTGGCGATAGTCGTTGAGATGCCAGCCGCGATGGGCCAGGCCGGTCATGCCATTGTTGTGGGCGTACATGCCGGTGAGCAGCACGGCGCGGCTCGGCGAACAGGTTGGCCCACCGCAAAAATTTTGGCGAAACAGCACGCCTTGTTCGGCCAATTTTTGCATGTTGGGCGTGGGCGCGGCATAGCCATAAGGTTGAATATAGCGCCCGGTGTCGTGCGAGTGCAGGTACAAGATATTTGGACGGTTCATCGCGCTCCTCGGTTATTCGGATGATGAGGGTTTCAATAACTGCATTTGCTCTTCAATGATCGCGCGCCAGTCAGAATCGGGGGCATATTCCCAGGCCTGCCGCAGGTCTTGCAGCGCCTTTCTTGGTTGTCCCAAGGCTTTGTAGGTCAGCGCGCGGTGATAATAGGCCAGCGACCAGTCGTCATATTGCTCGATCAATTTGTTCAGGTCGGTCAGCGATTCGGTCAACTGTTGGTTGGAGCGGTAAGCAATGGCTCGATCCAGGAGCAGGTGCGTGTTTTCAAAGAATGGCGGAGCATAGCTGTCGAAATCGTACCCGGCGGCCTTGTTGTACGCCTCGATCGCCTCTGCAAACTCTTCTCTCATTTGGTAAACCCAGCCTTTGGCGTGATAGGCGGCGCCGATGTACTCGTCGCCCAGCAGCAGCACCTTGTCGAAATCGGCCATCGCGGCCTGGTAATTTTGTGTTTCGTAATGGGCCATGCCGCGATAAAACAGCGTTTTGGGTTCAGGCTCCTGGTCGATTTTGCGCGTATAGTCGTCAATGGCGTCGATCGGCCGCCCCCACTGGTGATAGGCCCAGCCACGGCTTTCGTAATAGGCCGCTTTTTCGTCATCCGGCGCGTGTTCGAGGGCCAGTGTGTATTCTTGGACGCCCTTTTCATAGTCTTGAAGCAGCTCAATGTACACACTTGCGCGCTGGTCGTATCCGGTCGGATCGTCCGGTTTCAAATTCACGTACCGGTCCAGGTCGGCGATAGCGGCATTGGCGTCGCTTTTATGCCACAGATAATATCCGCCTCGGCTCAAATAGGGCGGCGCATAGTTGGGCGACAACTCGATGGCGCGGTTGTAATCCTCGAATGCCTGTTCGTAATCCTCCAACGGGGAGCGATAAACCTCGCCGCGCCAATAATAAGCCTCGACATAATCGGGCTTTAGCTCGATGGCGCGTGTCAGATCGGCGATGGCTTTTTCACCTTTTTCTTGATGACCCCACAGTCGCCCGCGCATAAAAAAAGCTCGCGCGTTGTTTGGATCCAGTTCGATCGCCTTGTCCAAGTCTTTCATCGACTGATTGATGTTGCCATTGCAGACGTGGCAGTAAGCCCGCCCCACGTATGCCTCGGCGGCGTTGGGGTCTTGTTCGATCGCTTGTTCAAAGAGCGCCATGGCGCTGTCCAGATCGCCGTTGCACTCTTGGGCCAGTTTTTCAAACCCGGCCTGGATGAACGGCTGTGCCGCCGAGTCGGTGGCGGGGGTGGGTTCGACGGTTGCTGTTGGCGGCGTATCTTGGGTGCTCTGAACGGCCGGCGATGGGGTGAGTTTGGCGGAGGCGCGCCGCCTGATTTTGTTATGCACGCTCAACGCCAGGGCCAGACAGCAAAAGAGCAAGATCAGCGCAACCGCGCCGGCGATGATCCAGCGCCAGGGTTTGCGCCGGCGCGTTGGCGCGTCCGGGGGCGGCGGTTTTGTTTCGACCGGTTCGGCCAAAGGCGGCGTTGCTGCGGCCGGCATTTCGGCGGGGAGCAGGGGCGCGTCCCAGAGCGGCGCCGTTTCGTCCTGAAACGCCTCTTCCAACGCGCCAGCCAGTTCGCCGGCGCTTTGATAGCGGTCGGCGGGGTCTTTGGCCAGCGCTTTGAGGATCACGCGCTCGACGCTATAGGGTACATCGGCGTTGAGCGAGCGGGGCATCGGCAGCGGCTCGTTGACATGTTTGAGCACGACGGCAAAAGGGGTGTCGGCGTCAAAGGGGATGCGCCCGGTGACCATCTCATAGAGCACCACGCCCAGCGAGTAGACATCGCTGCGCTCATCGCCAGACTCGCCGGTGCCCTGTTCCGGCGACATGTAGGCCGGGGTGCCGACCATAGCCCCCGTTGCGGTAAAGCGCGTCCCGCCGACAATGCTGGCAATGCCAAAGTCGGTGAGCACCGGGCGGTTGCGCGCGTCGAACATGATGTTGTCGGGCTTGATGTCGCGGTGGATGCGCCCCTGTTGGTGGGCGTAATCGACGGCGTCGCAGATCGAAACGAGAATCTGTACCGTTTCCGCAAAGGGGATCGTTTGGCCGCTCTCGTTGGCCGCTTTGAGTTTGGCTTTGAGCGTGCCGCCTTCGATGTATTCCTGGACCATATAATAGACATCGTCCTCGATGTCAAAATCATGTACCTGAACGATGTGCGGGTGGTGCAACGCGGCAATCGCTTTGGCCTCACGTTGAAACCGCCCGACGAAATCCTCGTCGTCGGCCAGATAGCCGTGCATCAACTTGATCGCCACATAGCGGTCGAGGCCGGGTTGGTAGGCTTTATAGACCTCGGCCATACCACCACGCCCCAGCCGCTCGACGAGACGGTATTTGCCCAATGTTTTTCCGGTCAAATCAACCATGTTGACCTCCATAATTCAGGGTGGAAACAAGACGGCAACCGGCTCATTCCGGCAAAGCGGTGTCCCGATCATACCCCACAAAGAGCGCATTGTTGCCGTGCATCGCGCTGCGCGACGTCCAGGCGTTGTTGGTTTTCCCCTCGCGCCGGACATAATCAACCCAGCCGCGCAAACTGCCGTCGAGGTTGTCGGCATAGTGGAGGGCAATGGCCTCCGGCGTGCGCGGTGTGACCGGCGAGCCTTTGTCCAGGTCGCCGTGGTGCGAGAGGATGGCGTGGATGATGCGCAGGCGCAGTTCTGGGGGGAAATCGTCGATGCGCGAGATGGCCCGGTCGACGCGCGCCGCGCCGATATAGATATGCCCCAGCAATTTTCCCTGGTCGGTCATGGCAAAATCGCCGCTAAAAGCATAGCTGTCGACTTTGCCAATATCGTGCAGCAGCGCCACGGTCGCGGCCAGGTCGCGGTCGATCTCGGGATAACGCTTGGAGACAAAGATCACCTGGCGCACCACGTCCAGCGAATGTTCGAGCAGACCGCCGACGCAGGCGTGGTGGTAGGTTTTGGCGGCGGCGGCCAGGAAAAATTGGCGCTGAAATTCGGGGTCGTCCAATATCTCTTTGAGCAGTCGTCTGAGGTGTGGATTTTTGATGCTTTTGATTAACCTTTGTAATTCGTCGATCATATCCTGGCGCGGGCGTCGAGCGATGGGCAGAAACTCTTCCGGGTTGTCCAACTCGCAGCGGTACGCGGCAGTGACGTTGACCTGGGTCGTGCCCTTGTATTCCGTCACCTGACCGCTGATCGAGACGCCATAGCCGGCCTGTATCTGGTCGATCACGTTGGGCGGCACGCGCCAATAGCGCGCTTCGACATCGCCGGTTTTGTCGCGCAGCGTCATCTTGAGGTAGGCGCTGCCGTTGCGGTCGGTGGCCTGAGTGAGCGCGGCCAGCAAAAAGGGTGTTTTGTTCAATTGTGTGTTGGGGCGTAGCTCCGCGACGGTGAGACGGGGCATCCTAGTCTCCTTTCGATGCCGGAAGGGTTGGCGCGACCTGTTTGCGCGCCGCAAGCCAGTCATTGATCGCAAAAGGCAGATAGAACAGGGTAAACATGATCACCGCCACGAACGCCAGCGGGATCAGATACCAGGGCCAGGGGCCCATCGCGTCGAGCAGTGAGGCGGTGGGGGGCTTGTGGCAGATGAACAAATAGTTGCCGCCGACCAGCCAGTTGAACGCGCCGATGGCGATCGCGTACAAGGCAGTGACGACGATCACTTTGCGCCACGATTTCCACGTGGGACGATAGCCCCTGACCAGCGTCATATAAATGTTGGCGGTGACAATGGCCCCATGTGAGATAAAGAACTGGATAAAACGATAGTGTGGAAAGCCATAATCGGCAATGTCCGGCGTGAGCAGCGCCTGCGTCGCGCCGGCCAGACCCCAAAAATAGGTCACTTCAAAGATCGCATAGCTGTCGTTGACCAGCATGATCGCCGAGAGGATCAACGCCGCGCCGCACAGGTGAATCGGGAGCGACGCGCCAATGTCCCACAAATGGGCCGAAATGTACCATATATTCAATGATACTTCTTGAATGATCAGCAGAAAAGCCAACGCATAACGAAATTGTTTGTTTACCCACCGGACGCGGGTTCGTTTCAGGCTGATGACCATCGACACATTGAGGGCGGCAATGATTGCCAGGGCAGCGAGGTGCGCCGTTCCAAAGAGCGCAAACGGCGTGTCGAATTCTCCGGCCAGCAAACGGTACATTTACCTCTCCTTTTCGGCGATCCATTGTTCCAGGTCGCGCAGCGCGCGCTCGGCCATTTTGGCGTGGCGCTCGCGTTTTTTGCGCGGGCGTGGGTTGAGCGGCGGCAGCAACCCCATATTGGCCTTGATCGGTTGAAAGTTTTTGTGCGGCGCGGTGATGTAGGCAAGCAGCGCGCCGATCATCGTCGTTGGCGGCGGCGCGCGCAAGGGTTTGCCATTGAGCAGCCGCGCGGCGTTGATTCCGGCGACAAGCCCGCTGGCCGTCGAGCCGATATAGCCTTCGCTGCCGGTGATCTGGCCGGCAAAAAACAACGTTTGCCGCGTTTTGAAGGCCAAAGTGGTTTCCAGCAGCGCCGGCGAGTTGATATAGGTGTTGCGGTGCATCTGCCCCAGGCGGACAAACTCGGCTTGTTCCAGGCCGGGGATCATCCGAAAGACGCGCTTTTGCTCGCCCCATTTCAGGTTGGTCTGAAACCCAACCAGATTGTACAGGGTCGCCGCTGCGTTGTCCTGGCGTAGTTGAACCACGGTATATGGTCGCTGCCCGGTGCGCGGGTCTCGCAGCCCGACCGGTTTGAGCGGGCCAAAGGCCAGCGCCTTGTGACCGCGCCCGGCGATGACCTCGACGGGCAGGCAAGCCTCGAAAAATCGCCGGCCGGCGGCCCGGTCTTGCTCAAATTCGCGCAGTGGGATGCGCTCGGCGTGCAGCAATGCTTCGACAAAGGCGTCGTATTCGCTCCGGCTCATTGGGCAGTTGATGTAATCGCCGCGTTCCTCTTGGCCGCGACCATAGCGGGAGGCGCGAAATGCTTTGTTCATATCGATCGATTCGAGGGCCACGATCGGCGCCATCGCGTCGTAAAAATAGAGCTGGTTCTGGCCGGTCAGCCGGGCGATGTCGGCGGCCAGCGCATCGTCGGTCAGCGGGCCGGTGGCGATGATGACGACGCCGTCGGCGGGCAGGGTGTCGATTTTTTGGCGGCAGACTCGAATGCGCGGCTCGCGCTCGATTTGCGCAGTGACTTGACGGGCAAAAAGGTTTCGCCCCACGGCCAGCGCGCCGCCGGCGGGTACGGCGCTCCGGTCGGCGACGGACAGAATGAGTGAGTCGAGGCGGCGCAGTTCGTTTTTCAAAAGGCCGGACGCGCGATCGGCCAGGTTGGAGCCGAGCGAGTTGGAACAGACCAACTCGGCCAGGTGGGCCGTGGTGTGGGCCGGCGTGGTGTGGTGCGGCCGCATCTCGTACAGCGTCACCGAGACGCCGCGCTGCGCCGCTTGCCAGGCCGCTTCTGACCCGGCCAGCCCGCCGCCGATCACCGTCAAGTGCATTCTTGGCCCCTCCTCAAGGTTGTTCAATTCTCCGCACGAGTATGCCGGTAGGGCAAAAGCATTTGGGTGTGTTTCAAATGGGTTGGACGAAACACGCCCCTTGCTTTCAATCGTACCACAAAGTCAGGGTTAGGGCAAATAAAACCGTGCTTCTGGTTTGACAAAAATGGTGGTTTCGCGGTATACTTTGTGTGAAAAATACACTAATGGATGGTGTGAGAGGAGTCGAGGTGATGAATCTTGGAGACAGCGGGCCGTTTTTGGCCTGGTTGCAGGACTGGGAGGCCGGTTTGGTCGAGATGCCGTTGGAAAAAGCGGCCTCCAACCCGGCGCGCACGGCGGTTTTGGCCGTCGATCTGATCGTTGGCTTTGCTTACAAGGGGGCCTTGGCCAGCCCACGGGTGGCCAAGATCGTGCCACCTGCGGCGCGGCTCTTGCAAAGGGCGTATGACGCGGGAGTGCGTCATTTCATTCTCACCCAAGACTGCCACCCGCCCGATGCGCCGGAATTTGACAGTTTTGGGGCGCATTGTCTCTGCGGCAGCCAGGAAGCGCAGACCGTGCCCGCGCTGCTCGATCTGCCATTTAGCGACCAATTCGAGACACTGCCCAAAAACTCGCTCAGTTCGGCGATTGGCACCCGGCTCGACGCCTGGCTGAACGCTCATCACGCCGATGTGGACACTTTTATTGTGGTGGGCGATTGCACCGACCTGTGTGTCTATCAATTGGCGATGCACCTGCGCCTGCGCGCCAACGCCAGGGGGTACGCGCAGCGCGTCATCGTTCCCGCCGACTGTGTGCAAACGTATGATCTGCCAGTTGACATCGCTCAAAATCTGGGTATCATGCCTCACGATGGCGACTTGATGCACGCGGTGTTTTTGTACCAACTGGCCCTCAACGGCGTCGAGGTGGCGGCCAGTTTGATCTAGAAGCGTGCTGAAAAATCTGCCAATCGCAGAGAGCGCAAAAAAGAAAACATCAACAAACATTGCAGAACATCGTTGACACTGGCAAATACAAGACAGCCTCGGCGTTTGCGGACTGACTTGCCAAAGCGTCCTTGCGGTTCATCTCTAGTTTTTCAGCGGCCTCTTGGTCGATCAAAGGAAAATACATTGCAGGAATTGTTGTGGATCGGCGCGGGCGGCTTTACCGGAGCCGTGCTGCGCTCTCTGGCGGCCAGGTTTGTCGCCGGGTGGAGTGAGCAGGTTGGGTTTCCGTTTGGCACCTTGTTGGTCAACGCAGTGGGTTGTTTGATCATTGGTTTGCTGTCGAGTCTGGTCGAAACACGCGGTTTGTTCAACGAGCAGACGCGGGCCTTTATGCTGGTTGGAATGTTGGGCGCGTTTACCACGTTTTCGACGTTTAGCCACGAGACATTGGCGCTGTTCAGAACGGGACATCTTTGGTTAGCGATGTTTAACGTAGGTGTTCATATCATTTTGGGATTGTTTTCCGTGCAGGCCGGGCGAATGTTGGTCGTTTGGGCGGCCTAGCTCACGCGGCGCGAGCAAAGGGAGGTAAAATGGACTATGTGAAATTGGCCGACGAGATTGCGATGTGGATGTATGCCCGGTTAGAGCCGGCCGGCGCCAAAGGGTTTGTCATTGGTTTGAGCGGTGGGATCGACTCGGCGGTGACGGCGGCGTTGTGCAGGCGCGCGGCCGGCGACGAGGTGTTGGGGGTGTGGATGCCCTGCCACAGCGTGTCGGAGGATGAAAAATACGCGCGAATGGCGGCCAGGGCGCTGGGTCTGGATTTGTTGACGGTGGATTTGGGGCCGGTTTATGACGCCTTTATCGCCGCGCTGCCCGAGGGCGCGCCGATGGCGAATGCCAATCTCAAACCGCGCTTGCGCATGAGCGCCGTCTATCACCTGGCCCAGTCGCGGCAGTACCTGGTCGCCGGCACAGGGAATCGACCCGAGCTGATGGTCGGCTACTTTACCAAATACGGCGATGGCGGCGTCGATATGGAGCCGCTGGGCGAGTTGTACAAGCACGAGGTGCGCGAGCTGGCGCGCGTGCTCGGCATACCGGCGCCGATCATTGAGCGCGCCCCGTCGCCCGGCTTGTGGCCGGGGCAGACCGATGAAGGGGAGATGGGGATGACTTATGCCGAGATCGACGCGATTTTGGCCGCCTGGGCTGCCGGAGACGAACCAGACTTGCCGCAAGAGCGGATTGTCAAAGTGAAAGGCATGGTCGCCCGCTCGATGCACAAACGCGAGATGCCGCCGTCGTTTCCGGTGCAAAGGTAGGCGGAAAAAATCCCATTCTGTGGCGAGTCCACATTCGTCGCCACCCTCGGCATAAGGATTCCGAGGCCGGCGGATTGGACCGGGCGGGGGTTCAGGGGGCGACGGCGACAAAGGCGCGCACGATTTGCCCGGCGGCGAGGGGCATGGTAAAAGGAACGCTGCTGGCAATGACGCCATTTTCGCCGTAGACGAGCCAGCGAAAGGGGCCTTCGCCCAGGTGCGCCTCGGAGACCCACCACGTCTTGCGCCCGCCGTCGGCATACCATTCGTCCGGCGCGCCCTGCCAGCCGGTCACGTCGTGCCATTGGCCCAGGCCATCCTGCCACTGTACCCCCGTCGAGAGGACGGGCGAGGGCCGGACGGCGCTCTGGAAGCGCAGTTCGATGGCCGCGCCGACCGGGTCGGGACGCGGTTTGGGGGTGGGCGAAGGGGAGGGGCGCGGGGGCAGGGCGTCCGGCCTGGCCTGCACGGGAGCGTTTCCGAGCAGGGACAGGAAAACGACGGCGCACAGGATGGTCACGAAAAGGGCGGGGCGCGGCGAGTTGCGTGTGTGCATATTTATCTCCTCATTCACATCGTACCAGAGGGAGACCCGACACATATCGGGTCTCCCTCACTCGATCATGGACTGACGGGCCGGCGGGCCAACAAAGCCGCGTTCTCGTCGCCTCCCGGCTCGATGGCGGTGTTCCAGGTCGAGGTCACAGTCAGCGGGCCAAAGACATTGTTGTAGGCTCCGCCGGCGATCTCGTGGTTCTCGCGGATGGCGCCATAGGTGGTGCCGGTGTGCGCCGAGTCTACCTGAGCATAGAGGACGCTTCCGGCGGGCAGACTGCCGTCAAAGTGGCTCTCGCCGGGGTCGGCATCCGCAAGATGGAGCACCAGCGTCTCGCCCGGCGCCAGCGAGCGCGTCACTGCCCAGACCAGTCCCTCGTCGCTCAACATCCACCATACCTGGTTGGGGGCGGTGGGCGCGGCGCGGGGGTCGATATAGAGATCGACCCAAAAGTCGGTGGTGACGGCGGCATTGCCCTGGTTGACAATTGTCACCTGGATATCGTGATCGACCAGGCGAACCTCTTGCACCACCAGGTCGGGGGCAGACAGGCAATTTTGAGCCACGAGGGGTAGAAAAGCCTGCCAGGTGCCCGGCTTGAGATGCAACGAGAACGCATCGCCAAACTGCCCTGATATACGCAGATGGCTAAAGGCATCGGTGAATTGGCCGTCGGTGCGGCGCACGGCCAGCATTTGCCCCGACGTGAGCTGCGCGCGCAGGTTGCCGCCGGGCGCCTGCCCTCGTGCCGGCGTCACCTCGATTTCGAGCACGATCTGCCTGGACGCGCCGGGGGCCAGGTCGCCGACCGACCAGGTGATGGCGCTGGCAGTGGTCGTGTAGCGGCCCGACGCGCCAACGACCTCGACGCCGGGCGGCAGGCGATGGGTGGCGGTGACGGCCTGGGCAATGTTGTCGCCCTCGTTATAGAGCGTGACGAGTATTTGCACCGTCGAGGCGTGACCGGGCGGGATATAGCATTCGCCGTTCACCTCGTCGACCTCGGCATCGCCGCCCAGGCAGGTGTATTTGGCCCAGACCGCCGCGCCGTGCGCCTCGACGGTCGCGCCAGGGCCGCGCTCGCGCCATTTTTTGCCAAAGGGGTCGATGTAGGTGATCGTCGGCCCGTCGTTGACGACGTTGGTACCGTGATGGGCGCGGAGCAGCCGCGCCTGGGCGACGATGTACAAGGGGTTGTCCGCCGCCGGCAGGTAGGTCAGCGCCGCCGGCAGGTCGAAAACGGCGACATCGCCGCGCATGGTGAATGGCACAGTCAGCGGCAGTGTGGCAAAGAGCGCGCCGGCGGTGTCCGAAAGCACATGCCCGGCGTCGCTGTCCAGCGCGTTTTGCAACGCCAACAGCGTGGCCGGATCGGTGATCCATTTGGCCGTTTGCAGTTCGACGCCGGCGGGCAGCGTGTCGGTGAGCGTCAGCGCGTGCGCCGGGCCGTAGACAAAGGTCGGCGCAGGGTCGGAGGGACGCTTGAGCGCCAGACGCGCCGGGGGCGCCTGGTATCCGGCGGGCAGGCTGTCGGCGCTGAGGCGGACCGGGATTTCGAGTACCGTTCCCCACAAAGATTTGTCTACCGCACCGATTTCCAGGTCGAAATACCATGTGCTGCGCCAGGCGTCGGGCACCTCGGTGCGATTGAGAAAGGCCAGCTCGGCCCAGATCGGTTCTGGCGCGGTGGCGGGGTCGGTGTAGAGCAGTGTGGCCGTAATCCCCGCCGGCAGGTCGAGGGCCACGTGGAGATTGCGCAGCGTCTGCCCGGTGTTGTTGTCGATAGCCACACGCACGCGGGTATGTTCGCCGGGGGCAAGGCGGGTGTGGAACATTGTCTTGGCCTCGCGCCCGCCAACATAGGTCGTGGCGACGAAATCGCCATAGCCCCAACTTTTGAGATACGGTTCCTGGTCGAACACGCGGGCGTCATAGCGGTCGCCGATGCGATAGATGAAAAAGAGAGTGTCGCTGTACACGGTAACGACCGATGGTCCCGCCCACTTGGAGACTTGTCCATCGCTGGACAGACCCTCGGCGGCGTGGACGTGGCTGTCATAGACCTCGTAGCGGTTTGGCCCGGCGGCCATCTGGCGATAGATCAGCCGCGCGCCGTCGTGGAGTTTGAAATGTCCCTCGCGGTTGATGTCATAGCCAGAGATCGTGGCCGTCACTTCAAAGGCGGCCCACGACCCCAGGGGAATGTCTTGCTGGAAAAAGAGGTGATCGTAAGCGACCTGTTCGGAGACGCTGATCAGGTCCGAGTGGCCGGGGCCGACGCTGCGCCAGGAGGCGTACCAGTCGGCGTTTTCGGGGCCAATTTTGACTCCCAGTCCTTTGAAAATGGGCAGTTCGATCAGGTTTTGCCCGGCGGGGATGGTCACGCCGGTGTCGTTGGGGTCCACATTATAGGTTTTGCCCAGCAGCACCAGGCGGGTGTTATCGAGGCGCGTCGGAATTTCGCGCACCGGCGTCTCGTAACCGCCGTCGCCGTCCAGATCGGCCCACAGGCCATAGGTGACGTTGACCCCGGCGTGCTGATCGAGGTCTGGGGCGCAGGTGGCGCAGCCATCCCAGTCCCACACATCATAGAACGAGGCGCGCATCGGGGTGGTGTGGGTGCGCGACCAGACATCGCGGTAGGTCAGGGACGAGGGGGAGGGGGCCTGGGCGGCGTAGGGTGTGGCGGCTTTCAGGTATTGGCGGAAAGGCACCGGCTCGGCGCCGGCGTTGACGTACACCGATCCGGCATCGTATTCGATAACTAGCGTGTCCTCACGTGGCGTGCCATGAAAGACGACCTCGCGGCTGAACAGCTCGCGCGAGTGGATGCCATAGCGCAGCGCCGGTTCCTCATACCAGTAGCCCGGAAAATCGCCCAGGTCAAAGACGAGGGGCAGACAGGGCAGTAACAGGCGGTCGTCGACCACGGTGATATAGGCGGTATAGGTGGGCGGGATGGTGACAAAAGAGCCGTAATCGTCCTTGTCCAACGCGCCCAAGCCGGCGGGCGGGTCGGTGTGGATGCCATACGTGCTGGTAAAGACGCAATAGTCGCCTTGCCAGTCGGCCAGGGTCAGCGTTTGGGTGGGCGCCGTTGCGCCCCGCCAGGTGGGGTAGCGATCGCCCCACAGGTATGGCTCGTTGCGCATCCACACCGTTTCGCCGTCGTTGGTGTGGAGGATGATGTGTTGGTTTTCAATATCGACGATGGGGTAGACAAGATAGACCCAGTCGGTGAAAACCAGCGAGTGGGCCAGGGTTTGCTCTTTGTTTTCCAGCGGCAGGGCGATGTCGAGGTAAAGGCCCCGGGACGGGATTCTAAAGTGGCGATCGGCTTCCAGATCGCGATCGCCGACCAGACGCGCGGCCATTTGAGCAGTCAGGATAAAAGGGCGATGCTGAACGATCACTCGCTTGCCGGAAGGAGCGGTGTAGGCCAGCGCGCCATGGCTGAATACGCCCACGCCGGCGGCCAGCGCCTCCGGTTCGGTTTCGGCCTGATAGGTGAGGGTGAGCAGCGCATGCGCGCCGAGGTCGCCCAATTGCCAGACGATGACGGTCTGGCTGGCGGCGGTGGTATAGGTATAAGCCGGCGGGGGAGAGATGGCGCCGGTGAGGTGATAGCCGGCGGAGATCGTTTCGGTGACGACGGCGTCGGATAATGTGGCGTCCCACCAGTTGCCGGCGAGCAGGGTGACGCTGACGGGCACGGTCTCGTAGGCGGGGAACTCGTGCGGCGGGTAGGCGGGGTTGAAGGTTTGAATCGCGTCGCCCCACAGTTCGCCGCGCGCGGTCAGGGCCGAAAACACGGCGTCCATAAAGAGCGGCAGCTCGAGGCGGCGCGTGGGGTCGGTGGGGTGGCCGATGACGCCGAGTACCTGGCCTTGCCCCTGGGACACGCGCACCACGGCGGGGATCGGCGCGGGGGCGGTGGTGTTGATCAGGGTGGCGATCACTTTGATGCCCGGCAGTGGCGATAAAACAGGGTCGTCGAGGATGTAGAGCGTGTTTGTCACCCACGACCAGGCCAGCGGTGAGGTGGTATCGACGATTTGGAGCCGCCCCCGGTTGTCCAAGTCGTCCGGCGGGGTCAGGGCGACCGTTTGCGCGGTGAGCGCGCCGTCGGGGAGTAGACCGGCGGCGTCGGCCACCCAAAAGCCGCTGCCTTGCACATAGAGCGTGCCGCCGTTTTCGACCCAGGCGCGAATGGCGTCTAGCGCGCCGGCGTCGGCCAGCGCCCCGGTGACGCTGAGGACGGCGTCGCTGCGAATGGCGGGGATGATGAGCAGGTCATAGCCGCTCACTCTGGCGGCGACTTGCGTCTCGGTGAGGATGTCGTAGGGCAGCGCGTTCAGCAGGTAGCCGTCGAGTGTCTGGCGAATCTGGGCGATCTCCCACATGGCGATGGCCTGACCTCCATCGGCGGTCGAAATGGTTACCGAGGAGCGCAGCAAGGCGACGCGCCCCGGAGCAAGGGTGTAGGCGCGAGAAAAGGGCGCCGTGCCGGAGAGGGTTTCGCCGTCGCAGCCGCCATAGGGGAGGCAGTTCCATGCCTCGCCGGCGGGGAAGAGGAGGTCGCCGGGGCGCACGGTGGGGCTAACGGGGTGGGTCGATGCCGCCCAGTGGACGCGCCCGCCGGCGTAGAGGTGGCTCAACGCGGCGCGGTAGGCGCCTTGCCGGTTGTTCTGCCGCTCGCCGAGGGGCACGACGGCGTCGCCGGTGGTCAACGCGCCGGGCGCGGCGCGGGCCGGGGCAAGGGCAATGGTCAATGCCCAGAGGGCGATCAGGGCCAGGACAAGGGTGATGCCGATTCGCCAGGTTTTCATAGAATACCTCCTGATATTTTAGATATGCGTCTCAGACCGGGCAGGCTTTGAAAACCTGCCCGGTCTCCATGTTTTCGCGCGGGTTACTTGGGCTCCGGCGCGGGAATGAGCAGAAATTAATCATACCAGCCTGCGCTCAGGTCCTTCCATCCGGGGTTGGTGGATTCGATCAGCGCGATTTTCTTTTTGCGCAACCAGCCCTTGATTTGTTTCTCACGCGCGATGGCGGCCTTGACATCGGCGGATTCCTCATAGTAGACCAGGCGGGTGATGTTGTACCGTTTGGTGAATCCCGCGACGAGTTTTTGCTTGTGCTGCCAGACGCGGCGGCGCAGGTCGTTGGTCATACCGGTGTAGAGTGTGCCGGAGTGATTGGTCATGATGTAGACATAGTATTGTTTCGCCATCCTACACTCCCGGTGTCATTCTGAGCCGCGCACGAGTCTGCGAGTGCGCCGGCGAAGAATCCCGCTGTTGGAGATTCCCTTCGACTGCGATCACAGGACGAGATT
>CAYZYE010000062.1:0-18947 GCA_964481205.1 uncultured Anaerolineae bacterium
TCCACCGCCCGCACTGCAATTCCCCCAGACGGGGGTTTTAGGGGGCATGGTTGCCTCCTAAATTGATTTTGCGCCGGCCAAAGTCAAATGTGTAGGGTGGCTAGAAACAGACTGGAAAAGATTGGACAACTCGGTAGATTTGCTTATTTTATGCCAACATTATTCTACGGCCTGTGCTAATCTGGGACAATTATTTTTCTGGAATTGCCTGAATGGCGGTGATGACGGGGATGACGGTTGGTCGCCGTCTGGTTTCTTGATACAGGTACTCTTGCAGTTCGCGGCGAATCTTGTTTTCCAGGTTGGCAGTGGGGCCGGCCGGTTTTTGGACGATGTTTTTTACGCAGGTGATCGCTTCGGCAAAGAGGTCGCCGGCCTGGGGGTGAAAGACAAAGCCTTTCGAGACGATCTGCGGTTCGGCGGCGAGTTGCCCGTCTGGCGACAGGGTGACGGCGACGACGACAAAGCCGTCGCGGGCCAAATGTTCTCGTTCGCGCATCAAAATGGGGCCAACGTCGCCAATGCCGGCGCCGTCGACAAAGACGTATCCGCCGGGTACGCGGTCGCCGATTGTGACCGCCTGATCGGTGAATTCGAGGACAGTGCCGTTTTCGACCACCAGGACATTGTTTTCGGGGATGCCCAGCCCGTAGGCGACGCGGGCGTGCGCGGTGAGGTGGCGCAATTCGCCGTGAATGGGAATCAGAAATTCGGGGTTGATCAGATTGAGCAGCAGTTTGATCTCGTCCTGGCTGGCGTGCCCGGACACGTGTACCGGCGCGATGGGATGGTAGACGACGTTGGCGCCGCGCTGGAGCAAGCGGTTGATGTTGCGATGGACCATCTCTTCGTTGCCGGGGATGGTGTGCGACGACATTATGATCGTGTCGTCGGCCTGGATGCGGATTTGCCGGTGGCGCTGGGTCGCCATTTTAGCCAGCGCCGCTGCCGGTTCGCCTTGCGTGCCGGTGGCCAAAATGACCACCTGCGCGGGCGGCAGGCGGGTGATGGCGTTGAGGGGCAGCAGTGTGTTGGCGGGGATGTCAATGTATCCCAATTTCCTGGCCATAGCGACATTGTCGGCCATGGTGCGCCCGGCGATGCCAACCTGGCGTCCGTGTCGCACCGCGCAGTGGATCACTTGTTGGATGCGCGAGATGAGTGAGGCAAATGTGCCCACGATGACCCGCCCCTTGGCCTGGCGAAAAACGTCTTCAAAGGAGGCTTCGACGACCTGTTCCGAGAGGGTAAAGCCGGGATGCTCGGCATTGGTACTGTCGGACAACAAGGCGAGTACGCCGCGCCGGCCAAAGGAAGCCAGACGGCCAAAGTCGGGCGGCTGTCCATCGACGGGCGTATAGTCGAATTTGTAATCGCCCGAATGGACGATCAAACCAACCGGGGTGTCGATGGCTAACCCAACGCAGTCGGGAATGCTGTGATTGACGGCGAAAAACTCGATGTCGAATGGGCCGATGGTCAGCCTGTCGCCGCTTTGGATGGTGTGAAATTCGGATTGGTCGAGCAGGTGGCGCTGTCGGACCTTGATCTCGGCCAGACCGCGTGTCAGCAGTGTGCTGTAAATTGGGGCGTTGACCTGGCGCAGCAGGTAGGACAGCCCGCCGATGTGATCTTCGTGCCCGTGGGTGAGAATGATCGCTTTGACCTGTTCTTTTTTGTCCAACAGGTAGCCAAAGTCGGGAATGACCAGGTCAATGCCGAGCATGTCGTTTTCGGGAAACATGAGTCCGGCGTCGATGACGATGATCTGGTGGTCGTATTCAATGACCATCATGTTTTTTCCCACCTCGCCCAGTCCGCCGAGGGGGATGATTTTTAGTACATTATTCATTTTTGATTTGTTCCCACAGTGTTAAATCGTCTTGATCCAGAACCGCTTGTTTGAACAGCTCGGGGCGTCGCTGCCACGTGCGGCGCAGCGATTCGGCGCGCCGCCAACGGTCGACGTTGGCATGGTGGCCAGAGAGCAGCACGTCGGGCACCGCCCAGCCGCGAAACGTCGGCGGGCGGGTATAGTGCGGGTGTTCGAGCAAGCCGGTGGCGTGCGAGTCCTGGTTGGCGGCGTTCTCGTTGCCAAGCGCGCCGGGCAAGAGCCGCACCACTGCGTCGACGACGACCATGGCCGCCAACTCGCCGCCAGAGAGGACGTAATCGCCGATGCTGATCTCGTCGGTGATCAGGTGTTGGCGTACTCGTTCGTCGATGCCTTCATAGCGCCCGCAGACCAGCGCCAGATGGGTGTGGTGGGCCAGTTGTTGCGCGACGCGCTGCGAAAAGAGTTTGCCCTGGGGGGTCATCAATACAACCGGCCCCGGCGGGCGCTCACCTGGCTCGATGTGCAGCACCGACTCGACGGCGTAAAAGACCGGTTCTGGTTTCATAATCATACCGCCGCCGCCGCCGTATGGCGTGTCGTCGCATTGATGGTGTTTGCCCGGCGCCCAGTCGCGGATGTTGTGTATGTGGATGGAAACCAGGTTTGCTTGCTGCGCCCGGTAGATGATGCTGTCCTGAAACGGCCCTTCAAACATGCCGGGGAACAGGGTGAAAATGTCGATCCGCATGTGCGCCTCCTGCGCTGTGGCCTTATTGTATCACAGATTCCTCAAGGCGCAACTGATTTTTCGGGCGCATTGGCGGGACGAAGCCAGGCCTCGGAATAGGGATTCTGAGGCTGCGGATCGGATAAACCAGAAAAAAACTGAAATACCTCCGGGGGCGCCCGGTATTTGACAAGAAGGTTTGAAACAGGTATAATGCGCCTGATTTCGTTGCGGGGCGTAGCGCAGCTTGGGAGCGCACTTGAATGGGGTTCAAGTGGTCCGCGGTTCAAATCCGCGCGCCCCGACAGAGTCCACTGGGTGGTTCCTGGTGGGCTTTTTTTTTTAGGAGTGAATGGCGGCAATGGCGGAATGTTTGACAAACTATGTTGAATAGTCTATAATGTATTTCTGCAAGAGGTATATACATGACCTGTATCTTGCTCGGTTGTCGCTCGGTGGTCGTTCGATGGTGGTAACCGAGTTTTTGGTTGTCGCGCTGACACAGAAAGGATGTTGATGGCAAAAGGTTCGGCGAGTAAGGACAAAATAGAACTGGAAGGAACGGTGATCGAAACCTTGCCCGGTACCCAGTTTCGCGTTGAATTGGATAACGGTCACGTTGTTTTGGCGTATCCTTCGGGAAAAATGCGCAGATATTATATTCGCATCTTGTTGGGCGATCGCGTGCGGTTAGAGTTGACCCCTTATGACCTGGAACGAGGGCGAATTACATATCGCTACAAGCGTCGCATCGCTCGTGGTTGAGTAACGAACGGCGCAAACAAGGATTTGCGCTTTTTCCGAGCGTCTCTTATCTGTGTGAGGCCGGCTTTATCGACACGCGCCCCGTCAGGGGACCAAGTAATTTAGGATACCAGGGTGAGCAACAAGAAAACTTCACGTCGTTCTGGTCGACGATCGAGACGACGTTCACGCCATTCGACAAATCGCCAACAACAGACTTTGGTTCAAAAAGGTCGCGCGGCCCCAAGCACGCGCAGCACAACCAGGCACGCACCATTGTCAGATACATTTATCTATACATACACTATTTATAAATCAGATTGAACCAGTCACAGACATCTCTATGATCATGGACGGCTTGAGCAGCTTTGTTCGCAGGGTGTACGAACGGTATCCTGGGAATATCAAGCTGCTCGATTTGTAAGGCAATTCCAGAGAAATAATTGTCCCAGGTTAGCATAGGGCATAGAATAATAGTCCTCATGGAAACGAAAATGAATCAAGGTGTCATCAGTCGGATCATCGGCCCGGTTATCGACGTGCGCTTTGCCGACGGCGCGTTGCCGCCGGTGCTTGGCGCGCTCCGGGTGCCAATGCCAACGGGTGATCGGATCATCGAAGTCCATGAACATGTCGATCAGCGAACCGTGCGCGGGATCATTATGAGTTCGACCGTCGGTTTGACCCGTGGTTTGCGGGTGGTCGATACCGGCTCGCAAATCACCGTCCCCGTTGGGCATGGGACGCGCGGGCGGATGTTTGACGCCCTGGGGCATGTGATCGACGGCTTGGGCGAGCTGCAAGACGTTCATCAAGCGCCCATTCACAGCCCGCCGCCGTCATTTACGGCGCAAGACCCGACGATCAGCACTTTTGTCACCGGCCTCAAGGTGATCGATCTCTTGGCCCCATACGTGCGCGGCGGCAAGATTGGCTTGCTGGGCGGCGCCGGCGTGGGCAAGACTTTTTTGATCATGGAACTGATTCGCCACACATCGACCGAACACCAGGGTATTTCGGTTTTTGCCGGCGTTGGCGAGCGAACGCGCGAAGGCAACGATCTGTACCTGTCGATGCAACGGTCCGGCGTGATCGATGACGCGGTGCTTGTCTTTGGGCAGATGAACGAACCGCCCGGCGCACGTTTTCGGGCCGTCCTTTCGGCGCTCACGATGGCCGAGTATTTCCGCGATGTCGAGGGACAAGACGTATTGTTGTTTATCGATAACGTGTTTCGTTATGTGCAGGCCGGCTCTGAAGTGTCGGCGCTGTTGGGGCGGCTGCCCAGCGCGGTGGGCTACCAACCCACGCTGGCCAGCGAAATGGGCAAGTTGCAAGAACGCATTGTCTCGACCCACCGTGGCGCGATCACATCTGTACAGGCGATTTACGTGCCTGCCGATGACTTGACCGATCCGGCCCCGGCGGCCACTTTTTCTCACCTCGATGCGACGATCGTCCTGTCGCGCACGCTGGCCAGCCAGGGTTTTTACCCGGCCGTCGAGCCGTTGGACTCTTTGTCGCGCATCCTCGACCCGTATTTTGTCGGCAAAGAGCATTATCAGGTGGCAATGCAGGTCAAGGAAACGTTGTCGCGTTACAAAGAACTGCGCGACGTGATCGCCATCTTGGGGGTCGAGGAACTGTCCGAACAGGACCGCTTGATGGTGATGCGGGCGCGGCGCATTCAACGGTTTTTGACCCAGCCCTTTTTCGTTGGCGAAGAGTTTACGGGCATCGAGGGCAAGTTTGTGCCGCTGGCCGAGACGATCCGTGGCTTTAAGGAAATTGTCGAGGGCAAGCACGACAACCTGCCCGAATCGGCGTTTTATATGTCCGGCACGATCGACGACGTCATTCACAAAGCCCGCGTCATGGCTTAGGCGCGTGCTGAAAAGCCGGCCAGCGCATCCGCCAATCGCGCCGAAATACAAGATAATCTCGGCGTCTTGGTAATTTTTTTCAGTGGTTACTCAGGAGTAAGCAATGGTCGAGGAAAAACCAACCACCCGGCTGTTGATTCTCACCCCCGACCGCGTCGTGCTCGACACCAAAGTCACGTCGCTGCGTTTTCAGAAAAAAGATGGCTGGTGCGGCATTTTGCCACGGCATATCTCTTATCTCACCCGCCTGGTCAACGGCGTATTGATCTATCGCACCCCCTCGGCGCCGTCGATGCACTATGTGGCCTTGTACGGCGGCACGCTGGAGGTCAAAAAAGACGAGATCGTCGTCCTGACCGCGGTCGCCGAGCCGGGGCGCAGCCTGCAAGATCTGGCGCTGAAATTGTTGGAGCGACAGGCCGAGGCCGACGCATTGGCTTTTGAGGCGCATATCGAGATCACCAAGATGCGCACCGCGCTGGTGCGCGCTTTGAGCGATTTGCCCGAACCGTTGGATGTTATTCGATGAACGAGGATGAACAACGAGCAGAATCAGGCGAACCCCTGCGCGGTTCTGCCGGGCCGGGCGCCAGGCGTCCCCCCCAGACCTTTTGGAAACTGGTGGCGACCTTGTCGTCGCTGGGATGGAGTATGGTGCTGCCCATTATCGGCGGCGCTTTTTTGGGGCATTATCTGGACGCTCAGGCCGGCGGCGGCGTCGAGTGGACGGTGAGTTTGTTGTTTGTCGGCGTGGCTCTGGCATTGTACAATTTGTACCACATTTTATTCAAAGAGACAGTCGGCGACTGAGCGTCATCGCCGGGCAGCGGAGAAGCGGCATGGACATTGAAGAGGAACTCGTTCCAACCGTATTATTGCAGTGGGGGCCGCTGCAATTGACCAGCACGGTGGTCTATACCTGGATCGTGATGGCCGGTGTCTCGGTGGCGTTTATCATCCTCGGCCGCAACCTCAAAACGCGCCCTTCGCGTTTTCAAAATGTGCTGGAATGGATCGTCGAAGCCATCGACAACCTGATCAAGGGCATGATCCCCGAGCAGCCGCGCCTGTTTTTGCCCTTTGTCGGTACTCTGGCCATATTTATCACCGCCTGCAACCTGGCGGGGTTGATTCCGGGTCTCAAATCGCCGACGACCGATCTCAACACCCCGCTGGCGCTGGCGATCGTCGTCTTTTTCTCGGTACATTATTACGGCATTCGGGTGCGCGGGATCAAGAACCACCTGAAGCATTATGTGGAACCAATTTTCTTTATGCTGCCGATTGAAATTGCCGGCGAGTTGGCGCGTACTATGTCGCTGACCTTTCGCCTGTTCGGCAACATTTTGGGCGAAGAGATCGTCATCGCCGTGCTGTTTTTGATCTTGCGGCCTTTTGTCGCCATTCCCATGATGTTGTTTAGCATTTTTACGTCGGTCATTCAGGCTTATGTGTTTTCGCTGTTGACCCTGGTTTACATCTCTAGCGCCGTCGAAGCGCACAAGTAGGGTCGGCTGATTCAAGGAGGATCGAATATGGACTGGGTAGCATTTCCGTGGGACAAAGCGTTCGTCATGCTCACCGTATTGGTCGCGGGCATTGGCATTGTGGTGGGCATTATGGTGCCCGCCGTCGGCCAGATGGTCGTGGCCAGCAAGGCGCTCAACGCCATCGCCCGCCAGCCCGAAGCCAGCGACGCGATCAATCGACTGGTATTGATCGCGCTGGCCTTGATCGAGTCACTGGCGATTTATGTGTTGGCCGTGATCTTGATCTTGCTATTTGCCAACCCGCTACGCGAATTTATCTTGCATGTCGTCGAATAGCAGCGCGTCAAGCCGACCATACGGGTTTTCGATCCACCCGCCGATCGTCGTGGGGTGATTTATGATCAATATCAACTGGAGTACGCTGCTTTTCCAGATTATGAATTTTGCGGTCATGGTCTTTATCCTGGCCAAATTCTTTTTCAAACCGGTTGTCCGGGCGCTGGACGACCGCGCCAAACGTGTCACCAGCGCGCTGGACGAGGCCGCGCGCCGTGAACGGGAGGCCGAAGCGCTGCACAGCGAGTATGAGCAAAAGTTGGTCGAAGCCAATGAACTGGTCATGGGCATGAAGCAGCAGGCGCAGGAAGAATTGGAACAGACCAAGCAAAAGTTTATCGCCGAGGCGCAGCAAGAGATTCAACAAATGCGCAACAAGGCGCAAAGCGAAATTCAAGACGCGCGCAAGCAGGCGATCCACCAACACCGCCTGGAGTTGGGGCGGCTTGTCACCACCTTGAGCGCGCGCCTGATCCGCGAGGCCGGCGGCGCAACGTTGCAGCAAGCGGCGGTTCAAGAATTTGTCGCCCGGCTCGAGACGCTGCCCGCCGACGAATATCGACGACGTTTTGCCAGCACTGACACAGACATCGTTCACGTGCAGTTGGTCAGCGCCAATGAACTCGATCAAGACACCCTGGAACAGGTTCAGGCGCGCATTCAAACCCTGATCGATCGCCCGGTTGAAATACGCTGCCAGGTCAACCCGGCCTTGATCGCCGGGGTTACGCTGCGTTTTGGCGACACAATGATCGACGGCAGCATCGGGGGGCAGCTCGACGGTTTGAGAACGCAATATGTTCACGAGTTGGAGCAGTTTGTAGAATGAGCGAGTCGGACAACCCGTTGGAAACGACCGGCGCGCAGGCCGATTTCCGGGCGATGGCAACGGAATACCAGGATGCGTTACCGCCCCAAGATGTCGAGCATGCACTCGGCACCGGTGACAGCGTGGCGCACCTGGAAAAGTTGATCCAGGGGCAGCGCTTTGGGCTGGAGACAAAGCAAGTGGGCGTCGTCCAGCACATTGGCGACGGCATTGCCATCGTCTCTGGGCTGCAAGAAGCGATGGTCGACGAGTTGTTGCTTTTTCCCAACGGTGTATACGGCATGGCCCTCAGCCTTGACGAGCACTTTATCGGCTGCGTGCTGCTGGGGCGCGAAGAGGGGATCAGCGCCGGCGACCTGGTGCAAAGCACGGGGCGCGTCGTCGAGGTTCCGGCCGGCCCGGCGTTGACCGGGCGGGTCGTCAATGCCCTGGGGCAGCCCATCGACGGCCTGGGATCGATTGCCACCGACCGGTTTCGTCCCATCGAAAACGAAGCGCCGATGGTTATCGAACGGCAGCCGGTGCAAGAGCCGCTGCAAACCGGCATCAAGACGATCGATGCCGTGATCCCCCTGGGACGCGGGCAGCGCGAGTTGATCATTGGCGACCGGCAGATCGGCAAGACGGCCATCGCCGTCGACACGGTGCTCAATCAACAACACAGCGATGTGCGCTGTATCTATGTTTGTGTCGGCCAAAAGATGAGCGCGGTGGCGCGGATGGTGAACACGCTGCGCGAACATGGTGCGATGGACTATACCACCGTCATTGTCGCCAGCGCCGATGAGCCGGCGGTCATGTTGTACCTGGCGCCCTATGCCGGCTGCGCGATGGCCGAAGAGATCATGTACAATGGCGAGCACGCACTGATCGTCTATGATGATTTGAGTAAACATGCGATGGCCTACCGCGAACTGTCGCTCTTGCTGCGCCGTCCACCGGGCCGCGAAGCGTATCCGGGCGATATTTTTTACCTGCACTCTCGCCTGCTGGAACGCTCCGGCAAACTCAACAGCATGCTTGGCGGCGGCTCGATCACCGCCCTGCCCATTGTCGAGACACAGGCGGGCAATATGGCCGCCTATATTCCCACCAACTTGATCTCGATCACCGACGGGCAGATTTACCTCTCGCCGTCGCTGTTTCAACAAGATGTCAAACCGGCCATCGACGTGGGGCTGTCCGTGTCGCGCGTTGGCGGCGCGGCGCAAAGCCGGGCGATGCGCGGCGTCTCGCGGCACCTCAAGCTCGACATCTCGCAGTACCTCGAGTTGCAAATTTTCGCCCGTTTTGGCACCGAGTTGGACGCCGACACCCGTCAAAAATTGGAACGCGGCCAGCGCGTCCGCGAGGCGCTCCGCCAGCCGCAGCATGAGCCGCTGCGTTTGTCTCGCCAGATCGCCATCATTTATGCCGCCGGGCAGGGGTATCTCGACGATCTGCCCACCGATCGAATCCGGGACTTTGAGCGTTATTTGTTCGAATACCTGGAAGCGCATCACCCGGCGCTGATTGAGCAGCTGGAACGCGGGCGTTGGGTGCGCCAGGTACGTTCGGAACTTCCCCAGGCCATCGAAGGATGCCTGAACGCCTTTGCCCCCCCGTCGCCAGAGGAGCCGGACTGATGGTCGATATGGGCGAGATTCGGGAACGCCTGGAAAACCTGGGCACCATCGACCACCTGATCCGCTCGATGCGCGCAATGTCGGCGATCCGCTGGCGCAAGGCGAGGAATCGCCTGGAGGCCGCCCAACGGTACGCGGCCTATGTGCAGGATCAACTCAACCTGGCGGTGTGCCTGCCCTCTGCGCTGACCCGCCAGCGGGCGCAGCCGGCGGCGCGCGGGCAAGAAAAAGTCGGCCTGGTCATCATCGCCTCCGACCATGGCCTGTGCGGCGCGTTCAACACCGTCCTCTTTCACACCGCCGATGTGTACATTGATCGCTGGTGCGCCGACGGCAAACAGGTCAACGTCATTGCCCTGGGCGAATTTGCCCGGCAGTACTATGACGGCGCGACGACGGCGCGCCGTTTGCTCTGGACGCACCGTTTTCCGCTGACGCATGCGGTCTCGTTTGTCGAAACGCGGGGCATTTGGGAAAAGATCGAGGATTTGTACCAGCAAGAAGGGCTGGAACAATTGTACTTGATCTATAACTATTTTATCTCGTTCGGCAGTTACAAGCAGCGATTGGTGCGTTTGCTGCCCCCCGAACTCGATCCGCTGGACATCGACCGCGAGCAGCTTCCCCTGGTGGACGGCAGCGTCGTCGAGTTGCAAGAGTTTTTGTTGCTCGAACACTTGGCGCTGCAACTTTACCTGGGGCTGGTCGAGTCGATGGTCAGTGAACAGGGCGCGCGCTTGCAAGCGATGGACGCCGCCAAAGCCAACATTGACGATCGCAGCGCCGAGTTGAACCGCACCTATCACCACGCCCGTCAGGACAAGATCACCGAAGAAATGTTGGAAATCGCCTCGGGGGCCAACGCGCTGGCGCATTTGTCTTGACATTTTCCGGCTATTTTGCCGGGTCATTGCGGGGTATCCAGGATGCCAGTGGTGTCTTTTTGGGCAATTCCAGAGAAATGATTGTCCCAGATTGGTACTATGACGAGATTTCCGCACAAGCGTTCTGATTTTAAACCCGATGCGGTTCAGGAACGGCCAAGAAACCGGGCTTTTTCCGCCAGCCTGGTTTCTGGCAGAGGTTTTGTCTGATCGCGCCGATGGTCTCCGTCGGCGCGTTTTTGTTGTAGCAGCGATGGAATCCCTATTCCTGCCCCACCGGCGGCGGATGAATCGCGCCGCCCAGTCAGTTGACAACTGTTGTAACTTGAGTATAATTCTGGTGTTGCCCTGGTGGCGGAATGGCATACGCAGCAGGTTGAGGACCTGTGCCGGTTACGGCGTGGAGGTTCGAGTCCTCTCCAGGGCATCGGGCCAAGGCAGAACCCCCGATCAAATTTGATCGGGGGTTTTTCTTTGCGGGGCCGGTTCAGGGGCGGTGCCGCTCCACGCACAGGCGCAGCGCCAGCATCGTGTCGATGTATTGGCTGTACGGCTCTTCGGTTTCCTGCAAAAACGCTGCGGCTTGATCCAGCTGCGCGTTGGCCGCGTCATTGTCGCCGGCCAGGCGCGCCTGGTAGGAGCGGACGATAAAGTGCAGCAGTTGGGCGTGGTGGGCCAACAGTTCCAGGGCGCGCCGGCTCGTTCCGGCGGCTGCGGCGCGGCGCGCGTCAATTTCCTTGATCGCTCTGGTCAGAAACCCGGCGGTTGCGGCCAATTTGGTCTGGCTGTCGGTCGAGAACGGCGGTTTGCGCCAATGCGGGTCATAGGTAGCGACGATCTTTTCGACGTTTTGCAAATAGTCGCCGGCAAAGGCGGCGTGTTCGGCAAAGGCGGCCCGGAGGTAACGCCGCTTGATCTGGTCAAAAGGTGTGGTTGGATCCCACAACGCTTCGGCCAGCGTGGTCATGGCCAGGCCAGAGGGGTAAAAAGCGCGAAAGGATTGGCAGCTGATGATGCCGTCGAGACCGAGACGTTTCAGCTCTTGCAAGTCCTGGTGGATGATGCGCGCCTGCACCGTGTCGGTGAGCTGCCGCCAATTGGCCCACATCAGGTGATAGTCAAAAGCGAAACTGTCGCCGCCAAATTTTTCCCGCCACCCGGCCAGCACGTGCGTGTAAAAAGCATTGTGCCTGGACGCCGAAAACGCATTCAACGGTGGGCGGGGCCAGGGAGCGCCGCCATCGTCGCAGGCCGGATCGGCCAGCGCGTGACCATAGCAGCGTGAAATGGGGGCAAACATCATGATCGCATTGTCGGCCTCGATCTCGACCTGTTCCGGCGGCCAAAGCAATTCAATGTAGCATAGGAATACAAAGCGCATATTGGGGACTCGGTTGCCGAGTTCCAGGGCCAGCGCGTTGACGATCTTGGCATACCAATCTGAAATGCTCAATTGGCGGCACTCGATGCACTCACACTTGTTGTCGGTCGCGTCGGAGAGCCAAACGTGAACGACGTCGAGTTCGGGATGCTGTTCGCAGTACCGGACAATGGTTTCGATCAGGCCGTCAAAGGCGGGCCGGTAGCTGTAGCACAGCTCGGTGTTGATCGGAATGTCTCCGAACAGCTGGCGCTGGCCGCCGACCTGGGCCAGCCAGCGCGTCTTTTCGGGGGGAAGCGGTTCGCCGGCCGTGACCCAGCCGGAGCGCGGCAGGCCAACCGCCGCTGCGGTCCAGCCATGCCCCACGCGGTGCAGAATCATGCCCCGTTTTTTGAGCGCGCGAATGACCTGGCGATCGAGCGAAAGCGCCTGCTCCTCGCTCAGAGCGGCGACCGCGTGCCGGGGGTTGTATTTGCGTTCGTACCACTGGTTGTAAAAGTAGCGGCTGGAGAGGAATTGCAACAAGAGGGTGTTGATCCGCTTTTTGGCGCACCAATCGATCATGCCCAGCGCGTGCTCTAGCGAGGTTGCGCCTTCGATGCACACGCCCCGGTGGCGATAGTGGGCCTGTTCGACCAGGGGTTTTTCGGGCAGGGTGATGTTTTGAATCTTGGGGATCAGTTCGCCGCCGGTGCGCGGAAAGACAAAGCGCACACCTTGCATCTCTAAAAATGCGTATACACCGTAAAGGACGCTGCGCTCGTTGCGCCCGCTGATAAACAGCGCGTCGCCGTCGGCCCAGATCGCAAACCCGTCATCCCACAGGGTGGGGGTCAGCAGCACGCCGGTCAACGCGGTGGGCAGCTGATCGCAGATGCCCAAACAGGCGGTGTTTGCTTCGGCGACGGCCATGGTTCTGGGGTGTACCTCCCACCTGGCTCCGCACAGCCGGCGCACATAGTTGCCGAGTTCTCGCGCGGCATAGCGCAGCACCTGGTCGGTGGCCTGGTCGCCGGAGCGAATCCAGCAGATTTGCGCGATTTCGGTGGCCTGATTTTGCATGTCCTTCCTCCATAGCAGTTGCGGGTTGAGGCCGGGCGCGGTCAAATGAACTTGGGTATGCCGCAAGCGTTCCACAAGCGTTCTGAAAAACCTGCCAGCGCACCACACCCGCCCACCGCAGAGAACGCCGAGATCGCAAAGAGACAAAATATCGGCGAGCATTGTAAACATTCACAAATACAAAATAGCCCTGGCGTCTCTGGTCAGTCTGGGGTTTTTCAGCGACCTCTTTACCTCTTTGAGATCGCTCCCTTGGGCCGGGGACGCCGGCCGGCCCAGACAAATACCGCCACGCCGCTCAAGGCGACGATTGAGCCGATGACCAGCACCCAGCGAATGTCCAACACGTTGAGCAGCGCCGCGCCGGTCGGCGGGCCGATGACGCCGGTGACATAGACGGCAATGGCGTTAAGGGCGACAAAACGCTCCTCTTTGCGCGGTGGGCAGACCTCGAGCAAGGCGTCGAAAAAAGCCAGGTTGAGACCGGCCCCCATGATTCCGTTGAGCGCCACCACCGGCAGCGTCCAGCCCGGCGACCCGGCCAGCGCCAGCAGGGCGGGGTACAGCGATGCGCCAAATACGGTGGCAATCGCCAGCTTCCAGGTGCCGATTTTGCCCTTGATCCGCACCCAGGGCAGATAAGCGAGCAGCGTGGCCACCGTCGCCGTGGCAATCATTGCGCCAACCCAGGTGTCTGAAAATCCGAGATGGTTGATCCAATAGATGTTGATCAAAGCGCCCACCATGGTCAGACCGAGGTTGAACAGCGTCCTGCCGCCGATAAAAGTCAAAAACGGTTTGGCGGCCCAGATTTCGGCCCAACTCTGGCGCATCGAGGCCAACATTGGGCGCCGTCCCGGCGTCGACGGCGGCGGCGCGGGGCGTTCCGTCACCCGGATGCGCTGGGTCCAATAGAACGACCAAAAGGCGATCAAGGCGTTGGCAATGAACACAACCTGGTAGCCCAGGGGAAAGGGCAGGGCATCGATCAGCCAGCTGACCACGGGCAGCGCCAGGGCCTGAGCAATGCCCAACACCATCCAGCGGCGGCTCATCAAAAACGCCCGCTGGTGGGGCGGCACGGCATAGCCCATCGTCAGGGTAAAAGTCAGGTTGACCAGACTGCCGGTAAAGGCGGTCAGCGACCAGAGGATGACGATCAGTTTCGGCGTCCATGCGCCCCAGAACAAAAACGGCACGATCGCTATGGGCAGATAAAACAAATAGCCGATCAGCCGCGCCCAGGCCAGCACCTTTTGCGGATGAGGCTGGCGCTCTACAAAACGCGACCAGGGCCAAGTCATCGTCAGGGCAATGATCGATGGCACAGAAGAGAGCAAACTGACCCAAAAGGGCGATGCGCCCAGGCGAACGACAAACACAGAGACGAACGAGCCGCCGGCCGCGATCAAGCCAATGCCGGCGCCGTCGAGGATGACATATAAAATATTGCGCTGCTGCGCCGAGGGCAGCAAGGCAGGTTGAGCGGGTTTGGACATATTTTTCTAACCTGTTTCGAGTTGCTGCGGTATTTTGGCGCGCGCACCCACGACGATGAAAATGATCAACCCCAGCAGCGAGGTCAACGAGCCGATGACCAGCACCCAGCGGATCGGCAACGCCGCCAGCAGCGCCGCGCCGATCGCCGGGCCGATAAAGCTGGTCGAATTGACGGCGGTGACGTTGAGCGCGATAAAACGTTCTCGTTTGTCCGGCGGGCAGGTTGCGAGCAGGGTGTCAAAATAGGCCAGGTTGAGGCCCGCGCCGGCAAAACCGTGAAAGGCGATCACCGGCAGGACGGCCAGCGGCGAACGGGTCAAACTGAGCAGCGCCGGGTAAAGCGTCGTGCCGAACACGGCCAAAATCAGCGTGTTCCAGGTGCCGATCTTGCGCTTGACTCGCACCCAGGGCAAATAAGCGAGCAGCGTCGCCGCCGACAGCGCGGTGTTGAAATAACCTACCCACGTATCCGTGACCTCGAGGTGCTTGACCCAATAGATCGGCACCGCGGCCGCGACCATGGCGATGCCCAGGTTGCGCATCGACCGCCCGCTAATGTAACCCAAAAAGGCTTTGGCCTGCCACACGGCGGCGATCTCGTCGCCGAGCGAGGCGCGCAGAGAGGTTGGCCTGGTGTTTGGTTGGGTCAGGCCGCTTGGCCTGTGCGCCGATCTGACCTGGAGGGCCGTGTACAGCGCGCCGACAGCGATGACGCAGTTGATGCCAAAGGCCAGTTGGTAGCCCAGCGGAAACGGCGCACGTTCGATCAATTGGCTGATCAGCGGGAGCGACACCATCTTGGCGACGCCCATAAACATCCAGCGGCGGCTCATCATGAACGAGCGGCGCTCCGGCGGCACCGCGTACCCCATCACCAGTGAAAACATGACGCTTTGCAGGCTGCCCGGAAAGGCGATCAGCGACCAGGCAATGACAATGATCCGCGCCGTCCATTCGTTGTTGAGGAAAAAAGGGATGATTAGCAGCAGCGCATACGCGGTATGCGCGGTCAGGCGGGCCAGGGCAAACACGCGCTGCGGGCGCGGCTGCTTTTGCGCAAATTGCGACCAGGGCAAGGCCATCAACAGCCGGATCGCCGCCGGGATCGAGGACAGCATGCTGACCCAAAACGCCGATGCGCCCAGGCGAACGACGAAAACGGACACGAACGAGCCGGCCGCTCCCATCAAGCCGATCAGGACGCCATCGAGGGTGACGTAAAAAATGTTGCGGCGTTGAACAGATGGCGGTAAAAATGGTGTTTCGTCGGGGCCAGTCAAGCGAGTCAGTCTCCGTTTCTGCTCCGGGTGGGCGAGTGTTGGGGGCGGCGCAGTCGTTTGCCCAGGTCGAGCAGAACCTGGCCAAACGGTGTGTCGCCCAGGGCAATGTCGATGGGCACATCAAAGCGCACCGGCACCTCGGCCGTGATCGGGATCGTCTCGCTGAGGGGCACGGCGACGACGGTCTCGATGGGCACATTTATCGGCACGGTCATCGAGATCGGCACGTGCATGTCAATTTCGACCGGGATTTCGTCTGAAATGGTGAACGCGACCGGGATGTCGGTTTGCACGGGGATGCGCTTGCTGATCGGCACGGTCACATCCATTTGCACCGGGATGTCGGCGCGAATGGGCACATTGATGACTTTGACGCCGTACAGCGGGATTTTGATCGGGATGCCAAAGGTTTCGTTGATAGAGATGATTTCGTCGATCGGCACGACGATCTCGTCTTCAAAGGGGATGACGGTGTCGATGGCAAGCGTCTGGTCGATGTCGAGTTCAACCGGCACAGAGAGCGTTTTTTTCAAAGGCGCGTCGGCGCGGACGGGAATCAGTTCGTTGACGGTCAGGCTGATCGGGACGGCAATCTCTTGCTGAACGGCGACCTCGGTCAGGATGGGCACGGTCTGGCTGATGTGAACGGTGTATTCGATGTGGCTGATCGCCAGAGTGTCCAACTCGGCGGCGACATCGTCGGCAATCGAGCGGGCCGTGTGGGCGACGACGACCAAAAAGGTGATCACGCCCAGGTTGAGCGCCAACGCCAGACACACCAGGCAAGTGATGATAATTTGAAATGGTGTAAGATGTTTCACGAGATTCTGCATCAGATGTACCATTTTCGGATGGGTGTGTTCTGCTCCGGTTATAGCCGCCCGCGAGGGGCGATGCTGCCAACCCCGCAACTCGTTTGCAACACACTCTTTTGGTATGGCTAAAACCTCTTGCCGCGCACGCCGGGGGGGTTGCCGGCGCGGCTGAGGATTTCCCAAAAGCCAAAGTCGCTGAGTCTCAAAAAGACATAGTGGACGACCGCAAAGACCAGGCTGATCGCGGCAAAGAGCAGAAACACCGGCGGGACATGCTCGCCAAATATCCAGATCGCCAGGACGAGGGCGTACACCACGCGGGCGATGATGGCGCCGGTGACGATGACGATGTTGCGTTTGGGATCCATCCAGGCCAGCATGCAAAAACAGGGCAAGATCAGGTGAGTCAGGGCAAAGGTGCGAAATCCGTATCGCGCGGCAGTGTCGCCGATCAGGATGAGCAACCATTGCGGCCAGAGCAAGAACAGCAAGGCGATGATCAGGTCATAGATCGAAAAGACGAGCATGCTTGTGCCCAGCCGTTTGAGGTTTTGCTCCAGTCGATTGTAGGGTGTCCCGTCGGGGCGCATTTTATTTACCATTGTTTTTCCCTTTTCTTGTCATTGCATCGTTCTTTGTTGCATCGATCAGGCGGTCTCGCAAACGCGCTTTGAGCTGCGCGTAATGGGTCAAAAACACGGCGTCGTCGAGTTGCGGCGTGGTCATGATCAGCGCATCTTCGTTGTTGTCATGATAATATTTTTTGCGCTGCCCGACAATGGCCAGGTCGTATTTTTGGTACAGGTTTTGGGCCGTCAGGTTCGAAACGCGCACTTCGAGCGTGACCAGCGCCGCCCGGCGGCATATCGCCGCGTCGATCAAGGCGATCAGCATCATTTCACCCAGCCCGAGGCCACGCCAGTCCGGGTGCGTGGCGATGGTGCTGATGTGCGCCTCATCGACCATCAGCCAGAACCCGCCATACGCCAGGATGGGCGGGCGGGGTTTTTTGCGAAACAATCGAAGCGCATCTCGCGGGCCGCGCGGCGGGGCGCGGCGTTGTTTGAGCGTCAAATAGGTGGCCAGCGTGTTTTGGGCCAGTTCATAGCGGTACGCCGAAGCGGGCCAGGGCGCCGGAAATGCCCGTTCTTCGATGCGCATTACCAGGTCTAGATCGCCGGCTTGCATCGGGGTCACAAAATAGGACACCGCCGCGTCGTCGAAAGGAAAGTTTGGCGGGAGCGTTAAATCCGACATTCAGGTTTGCGGGCTTTTGAGGTAGATGGGGGACAGGGTGGCCAGGTCGCTTTGTTCGCCGCGCTCCAATCGCTGCCAGGCCAGCTCGGCCAGACAAGCCGGGTGGCGGATGGCCTGGGATGGGGTCGCAAAGGCGACGTCCGTTTCGACGCGCCTGGACAGATAGGCAATTTCCTCCTTGCTCAATTCGCCGCAGACCAGGATGCGGCTGCTGATCAACCTGGACAGTCCTTCGAGGTTGGTGAGCTGCAAAGCGCCGCGTTGTTTCCACTGTCCGCCGCGATACTCGTACCGGGCCGCGCACAGCCGCTTGCGGCCGGCCTGGATGACGGCCAGCAGTGGGCGACGCTGTTCGGTGGGATAAAAGTTGAGCATCCGGTCGATGCCGGGTAGGACGGGCTGGGGGGGCGTTTGCGGAAGCGGCATATTGTAGACGACATGTCTCGACCCGACGACGGTATAAATGTCTAGTGTGGGGACGCCGAGGAGCGCAATGTTGTTGGCGACGGCCAGCCCTTTGGCAACGCTCAACCCGATGCGCAGCCCGGTGAATGACCCCGGCCCAATGGCCACGGCCACCGCCGACAGATCGCCGGCAGCAATGTTTTGCCGGTCGAGCATGCGCACCAGCGCCGGCATCAACTCGACCGAGTGGTTGTTTTGCGACAACCACCAGGATTCGGCGAGGACAAATTCGCCGTCATAGATCGCCAGCCCGGCAAAACGGGTGGCCGTGTCGATTGCCAGTAACAATGGTTTTTTTGTCATCGCTCAAATACCAAAGGCCTGATGTTTGAACTGCCTGACCAGCAGGTCGTATTGTTTTCCCACGCCACGCATCGACAAACCGCGTTTCGATTCGTCGATATGGCGCAGGCCGATGTACAGATATTCGTCCGTCCAGATTTTTTTGACGCGCTCGGCCCATTCGACGGCGCAAACGCCGTCGCCATACATATAGTCGTCCAGCCCCAGGGTCAATGTGGCTTTGACATCGACAATCCGGTACAGGTCGATGTGATAGAGGGTGAGGTGTTGGCCCCGGTATTCGTTGACCAGCGTAAATGTGGGACTGGTGATCCGCTCCTCGATCCCCAGGCCGCGCCCAATGCCTTGAATCAGACAGGTCTTGCCGCTGCCCAGTTCGCCGGTCAAGAACAAGACCTGTCCGCCGGTGAGCAGCCGGCCCAGTCTGGCGCCCAGACGTCGCGTTTGTTCGGCGCTATGGCTGATAAAGTCCAGTGTATGTTGGTCGATAATGGGCGGCATCGTCTCTCCTTTTCCAGGATACACAGCC
>CAYZYE010000063.1:0-18691 GCA_964481205.1 uncultured Anaerolineae bacterium
TGTTCAATTGGCGGCGGTGTGCGATCTGAACCAGCAAGAGGCGGCGGCGTTTGCCAGAGAATACGGCGCGGATACCGTTGTCGCCGACTATCACGACCTATGGGCGGTACCCAACCTCGACGCGATCAGCATCGCCGTGCCCAATTTTTTGCACGCCCAGATCGCCATCGAGGCGTTGGAGCGCGGGCTGCACGTCTACTGTGAAAAGCCGATGGCGACCAAACTGGCCGACGCAAAAAGGATGGTCGAAACGGCCAGGGCGCAGAACAAGCGGCTGATGATCGGCATGAGCCAGCGTTTCAAGCCCGAGAATTTGGCGCTGCACGGGTTGGTCGAGCGGGGCGAGTTGGGCGACATTTATTACGCGCGCACGACCTGGATTCGACGTCGCGGTGTGCCGGTGATTCACTTTGCCTCCGGCGGGTCGATGGGACGCGGCGCGTGGTTTGTCGACCGCGAAAAGGCCGGCGCGGGCGCGCTGTTTGACATTGGCGTGCATATGTTTGACCTGACCTGGTGGATGATGGGCAATCCCAAACCGGTCACAGTGTCGGCGGCAAGCTATCGCAACTTGTGGAATGACGAGTTTGCCAAACGCGGGGTAAAATACAATATCGACGAACTGTCGTCGGCGTTCGTGCGTTTTGAAAACGGCGTCGTCGCCGTTTTTGACGTGAGTTGGGCCGCCAATCAGGACAACGAGATCAATGTGCGCATTTTTGGCGCCAGGGCCGGGTTCCAGGTTTATCCGCCCAAGGTCTTTTCAGAACCACGTTGGGGCGAGTTGCACACCGACAATGTCGAGATCAAAGAGGTCGAGGCCGGTGAAGGGTTGAATCCGCGCCGGCACTTTATCGACTGCATCCGCGACCCGGATGCGCCAATGATCGCCTCCGGGCAAGAGTGTCTGACCGTGATGGCGGTGTTGGACGCGATCCAGCGATCGGCCGGGTTGGGGCGCGAGGTCGAGGTGGATTTGTAAACGATGCCGGGGTGGAGGATCGGCGCCGGGGGCCGCCGGCGGATCGCATTTGCCGCGTTATTCATCGCGGACATTGTTTTGACTGCGATGTTTATGCTTACATATCTTCAGGCGGTCAAGCTGACCACGCCCGTCCGGGACCGCCAGATCGGTTCCCCCACCGATCTGGCCTACCGGGATGTGACTTTGCAGACCGTCGATGGTCTGACCCTGGCAGGGTGGTATGTGCCGGGTACGCGCGCCGAGGCGATTGTGCTGGTGCATGGCATTCACGCCAACCGCGCTTATTTGTTGCCGCAGGCGCGCATTCTCGCTGCGGCCGGCTATGGCTTGCTGCTGATCGATCTGCGCGGGCATGGCTATAGTGAAGGGCAGATGTTGACCTATGGTTATGACGAGGCGCTTGATGTGCAGGCGGCGGTCGATTATCTGAGTGCGCTGCCAGAGGTGCGCCGGGTGGGGGTCATTGGGCACTCGCTGGGCGGCGCCGCCGTGGTGCGCGCTGCCGCCCGCGACGAGCGCATTGAGGCGTTGGTGGTGCAGAGCAGTTACAGCAGTTTGCAGCGGGCCATCGAGGACGGTTTTGACAATTTTGCCTGGCTGCCCAGGTGGCCCTTTGCGCCGTTGGTGGTGGCTCTGGCGCAGCTGCGCACCGGCTTGCGGGCCCGCGAGGTCGATTCGGCCCACGATCTGGCGACGATGTCCCCTCGCCCGGTGTTGATCATTCATGGCGCCGACGACACGCTGTTCCCCGTGCAGCACGCCTACCGGATGTACGCGGCCGCGCAAGCGCCCAAGACGCTGTGGGTTGTGCATGGTGTGCCGCACGTAAACCCGATCGCCGGGCACGAGGACGAGTACAAGGAAAAGATATTGGCGTTTTTCGAGGATGCTTTGAAATAAAAGATGATTTTATACAGATCGTCAACTGTTATGTGACACGGGAGGCGTCGCATGGGCAATCGTTACGCTGATTGGTTTCGTCAGGCGCAAGCCGATTTGCGCCATGCGCGCAATGCGTTGCAATCTGAAGATTACGAATGGAGTTGCTTTGCGGCGCAGCAGGCCGCCGAAAAGGCGCTCAAGGCGTTGTTTCAACGGTTGGGTATGGATGCCTGGGGGCACACGTTGACGGCTTTGATCGGCAATTTGCCTTCCGGCGCAGCCCCGCCGGAGATATTGATCGACTATGCGCGTATGTTGGACAAGCACTATATTCCGACCCGGTATCCAAATGGGTTCGCATCTGGCGCGCCGACGGATTTTTACACGGCCCAGGAAGCGATCAAGTATGCGGGGGCGATCATTGAGTTCTGTGGCGATCAAATCGGCGAATAGGGAGCGGATCACCCGCGCTGTGCGCGACTATGTCGCCCAACTGCGCGCTGAACACGTCCAGGTGGAACGGGTGATCTGGTTTGGTTCCTGGGTCAATGGAATACTCACACCGGGCAGCGACGTCGATCTCTGCCTGATTGTTTCCAGCTCTGAGCCGCGGCCCGGAGACCGCGCCGCGGCGTATCTGCCGGTAGGCTTTCTGGTTGGCGTCGACCTGTTTGTTTACACGCCAGCCGAGTTTGAGCAGCTGCGTCAGGTGTCGCCGACATGGTATGCGGCGATTGTCGCCGGGCGCGAGGTGATGGGAGAGCAGTACAAGTGAGAAGCGTCAGGCGGAATGCCAATTCCGAGTTTACTTTTATTGACTTGTTCTGCGGAGCGGGGGGGCTTTCGCTTGGTTTCAGGCGCGCGGGGTTCCGGTGTGTTTGCGCTATTGATAGTGACAAGACAGCGGTGGAGACCTATAAACTCAATTTCCAGGATCACGTTATCGAGGATTGGATCACAGAGGAAACCCGATTGGCGTCGGTGGATGTGATTGTTGGCGGCCCTCCGTGCCAGGGTTTTTCATCGGCGGGGCGGCGTTGTTCTGACGACAGGCGCAACAGTCTTGTTCGAGTTTTTGCCGAGTTGGTTGCGCGCCATAGACCAAAGGCTTTTGTGTTCGAAAATGTCGAGGGGTTCTTGACGACAGGCAATGGCGAGCGCATTCTGGATTTGCTTATACCGTTGGTCCAAGTGGGGTATCGAATCCATCTGAGAAAAGTCAATGCTGCCAACTATGGAGTGCCTCAACACCGCAAACGTGTGATCGCAATCGGCGCTCTTGGATGGGATCCAACGTATCCTGAAGCAACGTATATGGCTTTTGGCGCGCCCGGCGCAGCGAATGTGTTTCGACATTTGGCGCGCTGTCCAACTTTGCAGGATGCGCTGGCCGGGCTTCCGCAGCCCACACCAGAGCCGCCTGGCATTCCCCAGGGGCACTATGTTCGCAGAATCTCTGAATTGGACAGTAGACGTATCGAGTTATTGAAACCCGGTCAGTCGATGAAAGATTTGCCCGAAGCGTTATGGCATAGTAGCTACCGGCGTCGAGCTTGCCGGCGTGTAAAGGACGGTACGCCTACGGAACGTCGCGGCGGCGCGCCATTTGGCCTGCGCAGATTGTATGGCGATCAACCTTCAAAGGCGATCACGAGTGGGGCAATCTCTGAATTTGTGCATCCTGTGCAAGACCGGTTCTTGACTCTGCGCGAGTGCGCCAGGGTGCAGACCTGGCCGGACGATTTTGTTTTTGTTGGCGCTGCGACCAAGGTGATCCTTCAGATTGGAAACGCTGTTCCTCCTTTGCTTGCCCAATCGGTGGCGTTGAGTCTGGGGGATGATTTGCGTGCGAACCGGGGGCGATCGGCAGTGACAAAAGGCGCTCTTTTGTCCTTTGTTCCCACTAATTCGTCTGGGACGAGTCCTGTCTTGCAAAGAGTGTGCGAGTTGATCGATGAACGCTTTTTTGTGCATCGGTCTATTGCCGGGGAGCAGTTGTCATTATGGCCCTGACTCAATCTCAAAAATCGTTGATCGAACGCGCCCGGACGGCCGGCGGCGGCGAGTTGGGGGCGGGTTTGAACAACGATGCTTGTGTTTTTCTTGTTGCCACAATGATCCGGGATCTTGGGTTGGTAGACCAGTTCCCCGAGATCGCTGCCCAAGATTTTCCGGGGTTCTTTGAGCGAACCGGTTCCAGGAAACTGGAATTACACGGTCTGGTCTTTTTGGACTTGATTGAGCGCCTGATCGCGTTGGTCCCCGATGCGGATACTTTTTTCGCTTGTCTGGCAGCGCTTGAAAAGAGCCGCCTCAAATATGCTCGCATACTCGAGTATCAACCCATACCGACGATGTCCCAAGTTGGGCCAAGGTCTTTGTTGCAGTATGGGCAGATGAGTTCAAGGGCGTTGGCCGGATTTCTCTTGTGGCGAAAATGGCTCTATGACATTGACAACCGGGCCGGTCAGGAAACCGGATACTTGTTTGAACCGATTATTGCCCATGCGATTGGCGGAGCGTCTTTTAGCGCCGCACAAAGTCCGATCAAGAGGCACAAGAACAGCGCCAGGGGACGTCAGGTTGACTGTATAAGGCAAAAGTTGGCATACGAGATCAAGATTCGGGTGACCATTGCGGCTTCTGGACAGGGACGGTGGCGAGAAGAATTGGATTTCCCGCTGGATTGTCAGGCGAGCGGCTTTAGACCCGTATTGATCGTACTTGATTCAACTCGCAACCCGAAACTCGATGAACTTGTCGCTGCTTTTCAGCGTGCGGGAGGGGATGCTTTTGTGGGCGACGCTGCGTGGAGACATCTGGAAGGCGCAGCGGGCCGGGTTATGGGCTTGTTTCTGACCAGGTATATCAGAGCGCCGATTCACCAGGTTTTGGAATGTACGCCAGATGAATTGCCAGATGTCACTTTCAAGATGAGTGACCGTGCTTTTTGCGTTTTGTGTGGAGACGAGGTCGTCGAGTTTGCGCGCGCGCCTGTTTCTCTCAAGTCGGAATAGGCGTCGACAGATTTGAGCAAGGGGGAGGCGATGAAACAGGAAGGTTATTTACGTGACGAGTTGTATCAATTCGGCCCGTTGGCGCCCTATACCGGACGCAAGTTATCGCAGATCGCTTTTCCGCTGGGCGGCATCGGCACGGGCAGCGTTTCGTTGTCCGGCGGCGGCGCGCTGATCGATTGGGAGATTTTCAATCGTCCCAACATCGGCAGCACGATGCCGTACTCGTTTTTTACCCTCTGGGCGCAGGCCAAAGACGAGCCGCCGGTGTGCAAAGTGGTGCAAGCGCCGCCGCAGCCGCCTTTTTCCGGCGGCGGGGCGGGTACGTATCGCGGGTTTGGCTTTGGCGTGAGTCGGGACAATGGCGCGGGACTGCCGCATTTGCGCGAGTGTGTGTTTCATGGCGAGTATCCACTGGCGCGGCTCGATTTTGCCGACCCCGATCTTCCCGTCGATGTGACGCTGCACGCCTTTAACCCTTTTATCCCCCTCGACGCCGATGATTCCGGCCTGCCGGCGGCGATTTTCCACTTTGAGTTGCATAATCCCGGCCCCAAGCCGGTGCGCGTTGCGTTGGCCGCGAATCTGTACAACGCGGTTGGGTACGGGGGCGAGGGGCCGTTCAACGCGCCGCCGGTGGGGGGCAGCGTCAACGCCTATTGCGACGACGATGGTGTGCGCGGCCTCTTGTTCAGCACGTCCAGGTACGCCGCCGGCGATCCCCGCTTTGGTTCGATGGCCTTGTCGACCTGGTGGGCGGCGGTCGATCGCCAGACCTGCTGGTTTCGCGGCGCGTGGTTTGACGCCTTGCAAAAATTTTGGGACGAGTTTTCGACCACCGGCGCGCTTCAGGATCGCGTGTATGACGATCCGTCGCCGGACGGCGCGGGCGATGTGGGATCGATTGTGCTCAAGGCCGAGATTGCGCCGGGGGAGACGGTGACGTTGCCGGTGGCGATCACCTGGTATTTTCCCAACTTCTCCAAGTATTGGGGCAAAATGCCGTCTGGTATGGACGGCAACGAGTTGCCTCGCCCGACGTGGAAGAATCATTATGCCACCCGCTTTGCCGACGCCTGGGCCGTCGCCGGATATATTGCCCGGAACATCGCACGGCTGCACGCGGATACGAAACGCTTTCACGATACATTGTTTTCTTCTACGCTGCCTCCCTATGTTCTTGACGCCGTTTCGAGCCAGATGTCCACGCTCAAGACGACCACCTGTCTGCGTCTTACCGACGGCACGTTTTACGGCTTTGAGGGTTGTCACACCACGGCCGGTTGTTGCGAGGGGTCTTGTACGCATGTGTGGAATTATGCGCAAACGTTGGCTTTTCTCTTTCCCGCTTTGGAACGCTCGATGCGTAGCGCCGATTATACCTATAATCTCGGCGAGGATGGGCATATGGGTTTTCGTATCCAACTGCCGCTGGGCACGCCGCCGTGGGACTTTCACGCCGCCGCCGATGGGCAGATGGGTGGGCTGCTCAAGGTGTACCGCGATTGGAAACTGGGCGGCGACGACGAGTGGCTGCGGTCGATTTGGACGCAGGTTACAAAGTCGTTGGCCTACGCCTGGGTCGCCTGGGATATCGACCGCGACGGGGTGATGGAGGGTGTGCAGCACAACACTTATGACATCGAGTTTTGGGGGCCGAACAGCTTGATGGGCAGTTTTTATCTTGGCGCACTGCGCGCCGCCGAAGAGATGGCTCGTTACCTGGGCGAGGCCGAACGGGCCGCCGAGTATCGCGCGTTGTACGAGCGCGGCCGGGCCAAGATGGACGCCGATCTGTTCAACGGCGAGTTTTACGTGCAGCACGTCAACCGCGAGGCGTACAAAACGTCGCCGCTGGCGTTGGAACAGAGTATGGGCGGCCAGGTGCCCGGCGATCCCAAGTACCAATACGGCGCGGGCTGTTTGTCCGATCAGCTGCTTGGGCAATGGCTGGCGACGTTGGTTGGGCTGGGGCATTTGTTTGATGGTGAACATGTACGCAAAACACTGCAATCCATATTCGATTATAATTGGCGCACCGATTTCTGGGATCACGCCAATGCGCAGCGCGTCTATGCCCTGAACGACGAAAAGGGGTTGCTGCTTTGCACCTGGCCGCACGGTGGGCGTCCCGAGTTGCCTTTTCCTTACTCGGACGAGGTCTGGCCCGGCTTTGAGTACCAGGTGGCAAGCCATTTGATCTATGAAGGTCTGGTCGACGAGGGGTTGAGTATCGTCAAGGGGCTGCGCGAGCGGTTCGACGGCGAGCGGCGCAATCCGTGGAACGAGTTCGAGTGCGGCAGCCACTATGCGCGGTCGATGGCTTCGTGGGGGCTGCTCACCGCGCTGTCGGGGTTCGAGTTCGATGCCGGACGGGGGTACCTGGGCTTTACGCCGCGCCTCAAGGCCGAAAATTTCCGCTGTTTTTGGTCGATGGGTTCCGGTTGGGGATATTTTGAGCAAAAACACGATGCTCAAGGGTGGAAGGTGACGCTGGCGGTTGAGTATGGTGAGCTGGCGTTGAAGACGCTGCGTCTGGGAACGGTGCAGCTGAACGCGGCGCCGCGCGTGAGACTAGATGGCGAGATCGCGTCGGCGCAATGGGCGGCGCAGCAGCTGACGCTGTCGCCGCTGGCGACGATCCGCGCCGGGCAGCGGTTGGTGGTTGAGGAGGCCGTTGTCTCGGTCGGGTTATCAGCGAGGGATGGTTGAGGCGAGTACGATAGCGCGAATGACCCAAGCCGAATTCATAGAGGCGCGGATTGCGGGCCGCCGGGCCAGTTTTTTGGGAGAGCTGATGTACCATTGGTCATCGTCGAGAGATTTATCAGCGGCGGTGGAATTCGAGACCATAGGCAGATATTTGTCACGTCGAACCTTGTTTGCGATCTTGGTGCTCGGAGTCACCGTGATTGCTGCGGGCTTGCGACTCTACCGGATCAACGAGCTGCCGCCGGGTTTGTACCGCGACGAGGCGCACAATGGGTTGGACGCTTTGGCCGTTGCGCGGGGGGAACGCCACCCGCTGTATTTTGAGGGCAACAACGGACGTGAGCCGCTTTATATCTATCTACAGGCCGGGTTGCTCACTTTTTTGCCGCCAACGCCGCTCACTTTGCGTCTGGCTTCGGTGATCATTGGCAGCCTGACGCCGCTGACTGTCTATTTTGCTGCGCGATCTAGTTTTTCCGGCGCGGAGAACACGGCGCAAGAAAACGACCGCGCGCGGTGGATCGGATTGATTGCCGCGTTGACCACGGCGACCTTGTTTTGGATGGTGGATCTGGGGCGCGTCGCTTTTCGGGCCATTTCATTACCGCCGCTCTCTGCGCTGGCCTGGGCGTTTTTGTGGAAGGGTATTCACGAGCACAAGAGATGGGCTTTTGGCTGGGCCGGGGGATTGGTGGGGCTGTGTTTGTACACCTATCTGGCCGCCAATTTGCTGCCGCTGCTGATGATCCTGGTGGTGCTTTATTGCGCCTGGACGCAGCCCCGCTTCTGGCGCACGCACTGGAAGAATTTGATCGTGTTTGCGGTGGTTGGCCTGGTCGTTTTTGCGCCGTTGGGCTGTACCTTTTTGCTTCATCCGCATCTGGCCGCGCGTCGCGCCAGCCAGGTGGTTTTGCTCCCTTTTGGCGACAACGCTTCGAGTTCGCGTCAAGCGATCAAGGCGAATTTGCTCAAGTGGGCTTTGGCTTTTAGCTGGCAAGGCGATCCGCTCGACCGGCACAATCTTTCGGGGCGTCCCGCGCTGGACGGGTTTCAGTCGCTCTGGTTCTGGATTGGATGTATAGTTGCTTTGTTCTCTCTAAAAAAGCCTCAGTATGGCTCTTTGTTCCTGTGGTTGGGGGTGATGTTGCTGCCTTCGATTTTCACCCCGGAAGCGCCTCACTTTTTGCGCGCCATCGGCAGCGCGCCGCCGATGGCCATATTGGTCGCTGTGGGGAGTGTTTGGGCCTGGTCGAGGATCACATCTTGGGGAGCGGCGCGCCGGCCGGTGTGGCGCAGCGCGGCGCAGATCGTATGTGCCTTGGTGGGACTCGGCGGGTTTGTCTGGAGCGGGTGGGCTACCGGGCGGGATTATTTCGTTCGTTGGGCCAACAATCCCGGCCTGTTTACCCACTTTGACGCGGGGCCGTTGGCCATCGGCCAATACATTGCGACGACGGCGCCACACGAGGCGGTATACGTCTCACCGGTGCCGATCGACATTGCGTCGATACCTTTTGCGTCGGGAGGCAAAGAGCCGGTCAAGAGTTTCAATGGACGGCGCTGCCTGGTTTTGCGCGATCACGCACAATATGATACACATTATGTCATTGTGCATCACCAAGACACACAATCTTTGGATGCGTTGGCTCGTTTTTACCCCCAAGGGCGCACCGTAGCGCAGGGGCCGCTTCATTATGGACAGCCTTATTTCCTGGTTTACCGGGTTCCGTCGGGCGCAGTGCCACAGATCGCGCCGCAGCATGCGCTGCAAATCGACTGGCAGGCCAGATTTCGCCTTTTGGGGTTCGATGTGGACGCCTCGACCTATGCGCCCGGCGGTCAAATTGAATTGGTATTCTATTGGAAAGCGTTGGCGGAAATGTCCAGGCCGTACACGGTCTTTGTTCATTTGCTGGGCGACACCAATCCGGCGACCGGCAGCCCGCTGTGGGCGGGGTTTGACAAGCAGCCCGGCGGTGATTCGTATCCGACCATTTATTGGACGCCGGGCGAGATCATTGTCGATCGTCACACCCTGCCGCTTCCAGCTGATATTCCCGGCGGTGATTATCAGCTGGAAATTGGCTTGTATTATTGGGCGACGGGTGAGCGGTTGACTTTTCGGGATGAAACCGGGCGCGTTCAGGATCATTTGATCCTGGGCGACGTGACGGTCAGGCCGGCTGATTGACAAACTCGGAGCGTGCTGATAAAGTTCCCAACCGCAGAGAGCGCCGAGATCGCAAAGGAATAAGACATCGAGTAGCACCATAAATATTCGCAAATACAAGCCAGTCTTGGCGTTCGCGGATTGACTTTATCCGAAGCGTCCTGGTGTTCCCGTCAGCGGCCGGAGAGGCCGGAGAATTCAGGTCGAAAGCAAGTATTCGATGTTCGGTGGAGGTTGGTGAGCAATGGAGGACACATTTGACCTGATCATGTTGGCGACGCCGTTTCTCGTCTCGCTGGCCTTAACCGGCGGCTTGTGGTGGCTGGCGCGGCGATTTGCGAGCGCGCGGCGGTTTTGGGGTTGGTTGGCTCTGGGCTGGACGCTCAACATCTTCGGCAATGTGATCTGGATCGTCCACGACATGTTGGCGGCGACGCGCTTGCCTCCGCTGTCGTGGGTGGATACGTTTTACGTCGCGCGCTATGCCTGCCTCGGCTGGGCTTTTTGGCGGTACCCCACAGTGTGGGAAAAAAGGCGGCTGCGCGGGTTGGTTGGTCTGGTGTTGTTGGCGGCTCTGCTTTTGTGGCTGGGTATCTATGGCGCCGGTCAGGTCGCTGCACAGCGCCCGTGGGTCCAGGTACTCGGCGTGGCGATCTATGTCGTCCTCGACGTGGGATTGTTGTATATCCTGGGGCGCAAATGGCGTGAAGGGGCGGTCGAGCCGTGGCCGGGCACGCTGCTTTTGCTGCTGTTCGGCGCGCTCTCTTATGGCGTTGCCAACGGGATCAATCTGAGCGTGCGTCTGTCCCCGGCCGACGAGGGTTCGGTTTGGGCAATGTTGTTTTGGTTTTCTGCCGATGTGCTGACGGCGGCGGCGGCGATCCGCTTTGCGCGGCTGGCGGCCCGTCAAGGCGATAGGGACTGAGCAGTTTCAAACAATTTGGGCGTCTGTAGCATCGCCCCTTGTGGGCGGTTCGTGGCGAGGTGCGCGGGCACAAGCGGCCACGGGAACCGGCGCTACAAAGTAAACGAAACGCACTCGTATTTGTTACGCAGCAGACATTTTATATCATAGGAGGATGTTATGTTAACCATTGAGTGGAAACGCCGCGTCGACAACTGGCGCAAAGAGTTGGTCAATCACGCTTACCGCCCGCTGGGAGAGATTGCCCTGGATGGCCTGGTGACCAAAGATCAGTTCACGGTCGAACAAGCCGCGGCCCAAGACGGTTATGCGCCTTTTCCCGCCGGCACCAGGTGGGGGGCCAAGTGGGAATATGGCTGGTTCAGGGGACAGGTGACGTTGCCAGAGGCGGCCCAGGGCAAGCGCATCGTCATGATGCTCGACGTGGGCGGCGAAGCGGCGGTCTATGTGGACGGCGCGGCGATCGGCACGGCGGTGTCTTATCCACCGTGGATGCGTCCCGAACACCGGGCAATGTATTTTCACGAGTTGCTGCTCTCGCTCGACGGCGCGCCGGGGCAGAGCTATGATCTCATGATCGAAGGCTATGCTGGACACGGTCCGCGCAAGTCTTATGCCGGGCCAACTCCGCCGGGACGGGAGACGGTGCCCGAACCTCCGCCTCAACAGGCCAAGATTGGCGCGTGCAGTTTTGGCGTGTGGCAAGAGGAGGTTTACCAGCTGGTTATCGATGTGGAGACGTTGTACGAGGTGCGCGAGAATTTGGACGAGGATTCGCTGCGCGTGCTCGAGATCGACGCCGGGCTGCGCGACTTGACGACGATCGTCGATTTCGAATTGCCCAACGATGAAATGCTCGAAACGGTGCGTCAATGCCGCGCGCGGCTCAAGCCGCTGCTCGAATGCGTCAACGGCTCGACTGCGCCGACAATGTACGCTTTTGGGCACGCCCACATCGACGTGGCCTGGTTGTGGCCGTTGGCCGAAACAGAGCGCAAATGCGTGCGCACTTTTGCCAATCAGCTGTCTTTGTTCGATCTTTATCCCGAACACAAGTTTTTGCAGAGCCAGCCGCATCTCTACCGGATGGTCAAGAACAAGTATCCCAGGCTGTACGAGCGGATCAAGGCGGCGGTCAAAAAGGGCCAGTTTATTCCCGAAGGCGGTTTGTGGGTCGAGCCGGACACAAATGTCACCGGCGGCGAAAGCCTGATTCGCCAGTTTATCCACGGAAAACGATTCTTTAAGGATGAATTCGATGTGGATTGTGAACTGATGTGGCTGCCCGACGTGTTTGGCTATTCCGGCGCGCTGCCGCAGATTATGAAGGGCTGCGGGATCAAGTATTTTTCGACGCAAAAGATTTTTTGGGCTTATAACAGCGATGTCAAGTTTCCGCTCAACACTTTTTGGTGGGAGGGGATCGACGGCACCCAGGTGTTGGTGCATTTGCACAACGATTACAATTCGCGCACCAACCCGGCGTCGATCATCCAGCGTTGGAAGGAACGGGTGCAAAAGGACGGCTTTGACACTCGCCTGGTGCCCTTTGGCTGGGGCGACGGTGGCGGCGGGCCAACGCGCAATCACCTCGAATTTCTGCGCCGTGAAAGGAACCTGGAAGGTGTGCCCAGGACCAAGATCGCCTCGCCGCTCGACTATTTCAAGGACCAGGAGCGCAAGCCGGTTACGGCGCGCTATGTCGGCGAGTTGTATTTTCAGGCCCATCGCGGCACCTATACTTCGCAGGCCAAGACCAAGTTGGGCAACCGGCGCAGCGAGTTTGGGCTGCGCGAAGCCGAACTGTGGAGCGTTGCGGCGGCGGAACGAGGCTTTGTTTTCCCGGCCGCGCAGATGGACGAGTTGTGGAAATTGGTGCTGCTAAACCAGTTCCACGACATTTTGCCCGGTTCGTCGATCCAGCGGGTGTACGAGGAAGCCGAGGCCGATTACGCTCACGTGATCGCCCAGGTCCGGGATGTAACCCGGGATGCGACGGCGGTTCTGGCGCAGGGCGGCGAGGCGCTGACCGTGTTCAACTCGTTGAGTTGGGCGCGCAGGGTGTTGACGCCGTTGCCCGCCGGCTGGCGCGGGGCCAAGGACGAGAATGGCCTGTTGACCACGCAAAATATCGACGGCGACATCTGGGTCGAAGTGGCGACGCCTCCTTGCGGCTGGACGACGATCTATGCCCAGGACCCGCCGGCGGTGGACACCGGCCTGCGGGCTGCGCCGACATTGCTCGAAAACACCCTGTTGCGCGTCGAATTCGATGCCCAGGGGCGGATCACGCGCATCTATGACAAAGAGGCCGGCCGCGAGTTGGCGGCAGGTCTTGGCAACGAGATCAAGATGTACAAGGATGTGCCGACCAACTGGGACGCCTGGGACCTGGACAGTATGTACGAGGACACGCCGGTCGAATTGGCGCCGGCGGCGACGATCACGGTGCTTGATGCCGGCCCGCTGGTGGCGCGTTTGCAGGTCAAACGTACTTTGCACCACTCGGCGATGACGCAGACGATCAGTTTGCGCCGAGACAGCCGCCGCGTCGATTTCCACACCGTGATCGACTGGCAAGAGAGCCACAAGCTGCTCAAGGTCAATTTTCCGGTCAATGTTTATAGTAGCGAGGCGCTGCACGAAATTCAGTTCGGCCACCTGGCGCGGCCCACGCACAAGTCGCGTCCTTTTGATGGCGACCGGTTCGAGGTTTCGATGCACAAGTGGTCGGCGCTGGTCGAGGGGAATCGCGGCTTTGCTGTGCTCAATGACTGCAAATACGGCTGCAACGTCGATGGCAACAGTATCAACCTCACCTTGCTCCGCTCGGCGCTGGCTCCGGACATGTATGCCGACAAGGGACGTCAGGAATTTACTTTTGCCTTTTACGTCTGGAATGGCGCGTTTTTTGACAGCGGGTTGGTGCAGGAGGGCTATGACCTCAATGTGCCGCTTGTCACCGCCGAGGGTGACGGCGGCGCGCGCTCGCTGTTCAGCGTCGATGCGCCGAACGTGATCGTCGAGACGGTCAAGCCGGCCGAGGATAAAAGTGGCGATGTGGTGGTTCGCCTGTACGAGTCGATGCGCACGGCCACGCGCTGTACGTTGACCACGACGTTGCCGGTGGGCAAGGCGGTGCAGACGAATATGCTTGAGGAAAAAGAAGGTGATTTGACGTTGCAAGACGGGCAGATCGCGCTCGATTTTCGCCCGTTTGAGATCAAGACGGTACGGTTGAGCGCCTAGGCGCGTGCTGGAAAACCCAGGCGCGCCCGCCAACCGCAGAGGGCGCCGAGGTCGTAAAGAAATAAAACATCGAGTAGCACCGTAGATGTTCGCAAATACAAGACGATCTCGGCGTCCTTGTTGATCTTTTTTTTTCAGCACGTTCCTAGTCGGAGGTGTTGTCCGGCGGCGATGGTGTTTTTTCCGGCGCTTTGACCCCGGACGGCGCCGGCGATTTGGACGGATTGTCGGTCACGTAAAAGCCGGAGCCTCTAAAGATCACGCCTACCGGCTGCATCACGCGGTGGACGCGACCAGCGCATTCGGGGCAGTCGCGCAAGGGTTTTTCGGAAAACGCCTGGCGCGTTTCAAAGGTCATCCCACATGTTTCACATTGATAGACATAGATCGGCATAATACATCACCTCATACGAACTGGTTTTTTCCGTCTGGTTTATTCTAGCGCATGTTCATTAGAAGAACGTTAGAGCGGGTTTGCTCAAGGAGAAATCATGCAGAAAAGGATTGTTTTGATCGGCGCGGGTAGCGCGCAGTTTGGGTACGGCACGATGGGCGATATTTTCCAGAGCAAGGCGCTGGAAGGCAGTCACGTGGTGCTGCACGACATCAATCCCGACACGCTGGCGGTGGTCGAGCGGGCCGGGCGGGACTTTATCGAGGAGCACGATCTGCCTTTTACCCTTTCGGCGACGACGGTGCGCGCCGAGGCGTTGCAAGGCGCCGATTTTTGCATCAGCTCGATCGAAGTTGGCGACCGCTTTGAGTTGTGGGAGCAGGATTGGCGCGTGCCGCAGCAGTATGGCATTCGTCAGGTGTACGGCGAGAACGGCGGGCCAGGCGGTCTGTTTCACTCGCTGCGGATCATTCCGCCGATTTTGGAGATTTGCGGCGATGTGATGAAAATCTGCCCTGATGCCCAAGTGTTCAATTTCAGCAACCCGATGAGTCGCATCTGCACCACCGTCAAGCGCAAATACCCCGACCTGAACTTTGTCGGCTTGTGCCACGAGATCGGATCGCTGCACCGCCATTTGCCGCGCATCCTCGGCGTGCCTTATGAGCGGTTAAAGGTGCGCGCCGGTGGGTTGAATCACTTTAGCGTGCTGTTGGAATGCGTCTACAAAGACACGGGGCAGGATGCCTATCCCGAAATTTTGGCAAAGGCGCCGGCCTATTTTGAGCATTTGCCCGCGATGCGCCAGATCGTCGAAATCTGGAGAAAGGCCCAGGCGCAGCGCGAGCGCGAAGGGGAACAGGCGATCCGCGATGAAACGGCCATCCAACGCGAGATCGAGGCGCTGGAAACGACGCGCCCGTGGGCCGAGCGCGGCCTGTTCAAGGTCATTTTGGAAAAGTTTGGCCTGCTGCCGATCACCACCGACAGTCACCTGGGCGAGTACATTCAGTGGGCCTATGACGCGGTGGATCATGGCGGCATTATCGACTTTTACCGGTTTTACAAAGGCTGGTTGTCTCAAGCGGGGCCGCCCAAGATCGAGTTGCGGCTGACCGAGCGCGTGGTACCGATCATCGAGGGTATACTCGCCGATTCCGGTTATGAGGAAGAGGCGGTCAATATCCCCAACAATGGCTTGATCGCCGACCTGCCGGACTGGATCGCCGTCGAAACGCCGGCGATTATCGACAAGGACGGGGTTCACGGCGTATCGCTGCCCAATTATCCCCGGGGGATGCTGGGACTGCTGCACAACCAGGTGGCAGTACACGATCTGACTGCCGAGGCGGCGATCACCGGCTCTAAAGCGGCGGTGTTGCAAGCGCTGCTGGTCGACCCGATTGTGGATCAATGCGCTGCGAGCGAAGAGATGCTGGATACCATGTTGGAGTTGCAAAAGGACTATTTGGGATATATTGTGTAATTTGACGCGCGACGCGATGGCAAAACGTGAGGTCAAGTCCGGCCTCACGTTTTTCGTTTTGACCGCGCGCACCAGTTCGGAGATTGGATGGGGCGATGAGTGTTTACGATATTGGCATCAACCTGGATCGGATCGCTGCTCGCGCCAAATTTCGGCAGTTGGAGCGGCAGTTGGATGATGTTCGATCCAATGGCTTTCGGCTGGTCGAGATCGATCTGACGCCGTTTCATTTGATCGTCAACGGCGAGATCCATCGACCGTCGTTGGAAATGTTTTTGGATGTCGTTCGCAATTTCGATTTGCGCTATACCGTTCACGGGCTGTCGAGGCTGAACCTGGCTTATGATTCGCGCCATGCGCTGTGCCGGCAAATCATGCGCTGCCAGATCGAGATTTGCCGGGCGATGGGCGCTTGTCGTCTGGTTTACCACAGTGGTTTGCAGGCGTTGGATGAGGTGCGGTACGGGGTGCGACGCACCTTGTTGACCCCAAGCGAGCTGGTCGCCGGCGCGCGGCGCGAAGTGGCGGCCTTGAGGGCGTTGGCGCCGGTTGCCGCGGACGGCGGTGTGATCATTGGGATGGAAAATGGCGATACGCATCAATGGGAGCATGCGCTGATCGCCCGGTTTGGCCTGCCGAGATCGGCGCTGTCGCAGCACCACGCGCGAATCCACATCGAGCCGATGGTGCGCCAGCTCGAGGCAATCGATCACCCCAACGTAGGGCTGACCCTCGATGTCGGGCATTTGTACATTGCCGCCCATGATATGGGGTTCGATTATCTGGCGGCGATCGCCAGGGCGGCCTCGTGGCTCAAGCACGTTCACCTCAGCGATAATTTTGGCAAACTGGACCGCGGCGTGGACAGTGAACCGGACCGCTGGGCGTTTGGCGAGGCCGATGTGCATTTGCCGCCGGGGTGGGGCGAGATACCTTATCGCGCCATTTTTGACCGTTGGCCCGACTATGACGGGGATATGATTCTCGAGATCAAACCGTGGTTTATGGATGATGCGGCCGCGGGGCGTCAGCGCATACGGGCGTTGCTCGATTTGAGCGAAAAGGATGTGTCGAGCGCGCGTCGGTAGGCGGCCCAGGTTTGCCGCGCCGTGGCGCGCCAGCTGAATTGTTTGGCCTGGGCCAGCGCGCCGGCGCTCAATTCGGTGCGCAGCGCGTCATCGACAACCAGTTTTCGCATGGCCTCGGCCAGCGCGTCAATGTCCTCCGGATCGACGCACAGCCCGCCCCGGCCGACGATTTCGGGCAGTGAACCGCGCGCCCCGACAATGACCGGCGTGCCGCAAGACATTGCCTCGAGCGGCGGCAGGCCAAATCCTTCGTACAAAGACGGAAAGACGAGCGCGATGGCATCGCTATACATCGCCGGTTTGTCTTTTTGATCGACCCAGCCGGTGAAATGAACGCGATCCGCGATCCCCAACTCGCGCGCAATGCGGCGGGGATCGGGGGAGAATGGGCGGTCTTGTTGGGGCAGTTTGCCGCCGATGACGAGTTGGAGCAAGGGCGCGTCCAGGCGGGCAAAGGCGTCGAGGAGGCCGGGCACGTTTTTGCGCACGTCGAACCCGGCCAGGTAGAGCAGGTAGCGCCCGTTCAGGGCGTATTTTTCGCGGACCCGTTGGATGGTCGCGCCATCTCGAATGGGGTGGAAATCGGGGGCGGCGGCGAGCCAGATCGCGTCGATGCGCTCCGCCGGGATGCCCAGGTGTTGGACAATGTCGCGGCGCGAGGCTTGCGAGTCGGTTAACACCAGGGCGGCCCGTCGCGCCGAGGCGCTGACCAGCCGGGTGTACAATCGAGCCTGCCAACTGCCCCGGTACGCGGGCAAGAGCAGGGGAATCAGGTCGTGGACGGTGACGACGACCGGGATGTCGCAGCGCAGCGGCGACCCCCAATAGGGCACGTGGATGAGGTCGGCGCGCCAGCGTTTGCACGCGCGGGGAAACGCCACTTGCTCGAACCAGACTTTGGCCAGGTGGGCGTGCGCGCGGTCCAAGGGCGTGGGCAGCGTTTGCCATTCGCCGGGGCCGTTGTACGAGCTGCCCGCCGGGCCGCACAGCAAAAACCGGTGTTCTGGATGGGCGGCGAGGAATTCGTTCAGCAGGTGAACCAGGTATTGTCCGCTGCCGGTGGTCGGCTGTTCGATGAACCAGGCGTTGATGGCGATTCGGAGCATTATCGGTTTGCCATGATCAGGCTGGCGGCCAGCAAGATTGCAATGGCGCCATTGATCGCGATCGCAATGATGCCGGCCGGCCGCGTTCGCGCGGCCAGCAGCGCGATCAAGATGCCGGCTGCCAGGGCGACGGCGCTGGCCGTGGCCAGACGTTGCCAGCGCCTGGCCTGCCGTCGACGCGCTCGTTCTCGCGCGCGCTGCCTGCGCCAGAGGGTGGTACTGCCGGCGTCAGCTCCCGGCGTCGATGCGCCGGCCGGGGGGGGCGCGGCGTACCCGCGCTGGCGGTCGTAATCGGCGCGGCGCTGCGCGTCCTGGAGAATTTGGTAGGCGGCGTTGATGCGGGTCATTTGTTTTTTGGCCCAGGCCTGCCGCTCCGGGGGATAGGTGTCGGGGTGGTAGCGCTTGGCCAAAGCCCGGTAGGCGCGCCGGACCCGATCTTGATCGGCGAGCGGCGAGATGCCCAGGATGCGATAATAGTTTGGCAATTTGATCTGTTTCATAGATGCTGCCGGGGCTGTTGAAAAAATGGGTCTCAGTATCGTAGCGTGGGGAATTGATCCCCGCGCGGGCGATGCCTCGACGCCAAAGGTGGGGATTTGTCCATCCCCTTGAAGCGGAATATCGAGTCCTCGAGATGCCAGGATTATAACCCGATTTTCGTGATCGTGCAATCAAGG
>CAYZYE010000064.1:0-15400 GCA_964481205.1 uncultured Anaerolineae bacterium
CACGCAGGTGGGACGCCCGGCCTTGGCCCGCCAGCGGTGACTTTAGTCACGAATTGAACAGCCCTGGGTTTCGCCCCGAACTGGAAATAGACCCGTCGCACAGATACAATTGTGCCAACGGCAAACTTGTGGTATACTGAGTTCATACAAGTCATGACAAACCGGGATATTTGAATAAAATTGTCTCGTTTTATGTTCCAAAGGAGGTCAATATGTCTGAAGAATTTAGCCTTGGCAGTTGGGTCTCTGAAGGAGTCCAGGGCGTTCGCGGCAGTGTTCATTTTCCCAGGGGGCGCCTGGTGCCGGAGCGTTTTCGAGAACACATGAAAGCGTCGCGCAAGGAATTTCTGTTGGCGTTCCGCAGTTTGTTCGATGTCGCCATCGAAAATATGGACAAGCCCAAAACATCACCCCGGCGCAAAGCCACCAAAATCAAGGTGGAATAGCCGACAAATACAACTCGATCTTGGATAATTTGCGCCCAATCCCCCAAGTTGGGCGCAAATTTGTTGTCGCTGTGCCGAGGTGCGAATCAGAGCCATTTTTTGATGCGAAAAAGCGCCAGCAGCCCAACGACCATGACCAGCATCGCGCCGAAAATGCCGATCCAGGCGTATGGGTGACGCATGAACGGCAGCTCGACATTCATCCCATAAATGCCGGCCAGCAGCGACAGTGGCAGCAGCAGCACCGAAATCACCGTCAGCGCGCGCATCGTCTCATTGATCCGGTATGACGTGATCGACTCGCTGGTGGCGCTCAACCCCTCAATCACTTCGCGGTGATCCTCCAACTCGTCCCAGGCGCGTGAGAACCCATCGGCAATATCGCCAAAATAGACATCCATCTCTTCGCGGATAAAAGGTCGATCCTTGTGCTCCAGGTTGGACACGACGGCGATTTGCGGCTTGATGATGCGGCGCAGGGCAATGACATCGCGTCGAATGACCGAAATGTCCTGCACGATCTGGCGCATATCCCGGGTAAAGACGTGCTCTTCGACCTCGTTGATCCGCTGACCAACCTTGAGCAAAATCCGCATCACATCGTCCACGGCGCGGTCGAGGATGCCATAGAGCAGCTGCCCGGCGCCTTTGGACATGTGTCTGGCGCGGGCGCGCTCATCTTTGTGACACTCGTCAAAAAGTCGCAGCAACGGCTGCAATGCCCCATCGTGCAGGGTAATCAGATAGCCATTGCCGATGAAAATATCGACCTCGCTGATCCTGCTGATCCTCTCGTTGGAATCGTAAATCGGAAAATGCATGACGATAAACAAATAATTGTCGTATTCATCGACTTTGGGGCGCTCGATCTGACTGAGGCAATCCTCCAGGTCCAAAGGGTGAAACGGGTAATATCGTCTCAGGTGCGCAATGTCGTCTTGATCGGCACGGGTGATATTGAGCCAGGTGATTTTGTTCTCGGTGATCGATTGCATGCTCATAGTACGGCCTCCTCGGAACACTCATTTGTTGCTGTATTATCGGTGTTTTTGCTACCACTGTCAAGGCCTGGAAGCATGCGGGTGCATTTGCCTGCCGGTCACGATCACGGTACAATGTAGCGAACCCACTGCCCAAACTCGCCGGCGCTGTCGCCAATCATCGAGTAAGGCAATTCCAGAGAAATAATTGTCCCAGATTAGCACAGGCCATAGAATAATGTTGGCACAAAATAAGCAAATCTATGGAATTGCTCAAGCGTTCAGGGGAGTGGGATGGAAAAAACCCGTCTTTCTTGCAAGATGCAAATGGAGTCAATATCATGCCACAAGCAGATCAAATCCAGGCCGAACTCGAAGCGCGATCGCTGCCCCTGTTGGGCGACCTGTTCACGCCGGGCGAATTTGTGTTCCCCCATTACGACGGGCTGGGCATCGCCAACCTCCCGGCCACGATCGCCGCCGTGCTGGGCGGCAACCTCCCCGGCGCGCTCCCGCCGCTGCGCCGCGACCTGTGGGCGCACTGGGGCAGCGATGTCAAACGCATCATCCTGATTGTTTTCGATGCGTTGGGTTATTTACAACTCAACGAGGCTATGCGCAGCGACGACAGCCTGATCTTTCATCGTCTCGCCGAGGCCGGGAGCATGCTCCCCATCACCTCCACCTTTCCATCGACGACGTGTACCGTCCTGAACACATTGTGGAGCGGCTACGCGCCCGCCGCGCACGGCAGTCTGGCCTTTGAGGTCTTTATGCGCGAATTGGGCGTCGCGGCCAGCCTGCTCTTTTTTTGGCCCACCCGCTACCGGCAGCGCGACTTGCTGCTCAAGTGGGGCATCGACCCCGACACATTTGTTCCCGTCCCCGGACTGGGCGAGCAATTGGCCGCGCAAGGAATGGTTACACACGCGCTGATCAACAAAGCGTATGCCGCCTCGGCGCTGACGCGCATTTTGCAGCGAGGCGTCCAGGAAACGACCGGCTTTGTCGGCCAGGGCGACATGTGGTTGGGTTTGCAACGCGCCCTCGAAAAGCATTTGGACAAAAAGCTCTTTTTGACCCTCTACTGCGGCAGCATCGACGGGATCACCCACCAGTACAGCCCCGATGACGCCTCCTGGCAATTGGAACTGCGCGCGCAATCGCGGACGATGGTCGATGGTTTTTTGAACCGGCTCACCCCGGCGCAGCGAGACGGCACACTGCTCCTGATCACCGCCGATCACGGCGGCGTGACCACCTTGCCCGGAGACGCCATTCAGCTCAAGCACCACCCCGATTTGCGCGACCTTTTGACGATGCCGCCACTCGGCGAAACGCGCGTCCCCTTTATGTATACACGCGGCGACGGGCGCGACTCGGCCTATGCTTACCTGACCAGCCGCCTGAACCGTGCATTCATCACCCTGACCCGCGACCAGGTCCTGGACAGCGGGCTGCTGGGGCCGGGGCCAATGTATGCCGAAACCCCACACCGGCTGGGCGACCTGATCGGCGTTGCGCGAGGCCGTTACTATTTGGCGCAAAACGAGCACCACCTGAAAACCAAAGGGCGGCACGGCGGACTATCCCCCCGCGAAATGCTCGTCCCACTGATCGCTGCGCGGCTCGACGGACTGTAAACGCGCCCCACCATTCGGCTTTTTGTCATCCGGGTGGTTCACAAGAGCAGTCAAGTGAATGAAAATAATCGATACCTGGTTCAAATTATCAAAGAAATTGACCCCGGCAGCGGAAACAGGGTCCTGGTGGCCGTCATCAACCGCCCCCGCGATTTGGACATTGCGCGCGAGCAAGGCTGGTACCGCATCCCGGTCGCCCGCGCGCCCAGGCGCGTCGGCGCGGACTGGGTGGCCTTTTACCTCACCGGCGCGTTTCCACCCGACCTTGGACACCACGTCACCTTTTACGCCCCCATTTTTGCCTACCGCCTGGCGACGCGCGTCGAGTTGCTGCCTCAAGAAGCGGCCCATCCACGCGCCCAAAACCGCTATTTCAAGCTGGAAATCGGCGCCCTGCAAACACTCGATCATCCGATCCCCAGCCACAAACTCCGGCGGATCACCTTTATCCCCACCACGCTGCCCCGGTTGTTCGCCGCCCGCGAGATCAATGATCTGTGGGACAAGGGACGGGGCCAGGATGCGTTGTGGGCGGCGCTCAAGGCCGGCGGCATCGACGCCGAGCGCCACGTTGAACTGTACGAATCCGGCGTTCGCTATGACGCCGATTTTGTGATCGAATGCGCGGCCGCGCCGGTGATCATCTTTTGTGATCGCCAAGCGCCGCCATCTGGGCCAAACATACTCTCTTTTACCTCCGCGCAAATGCTGCGCCAGACCTCTGCCTGCCTCCAACAAATCCGCGCGCGCTGCGCTGCGCCCCATTGACAAAACCTTTGCTTGACAAATTTGGCGTTTTGCAGCATGATATAGTTTCTTGACCGATCAAATTTTCGTTTGCCAGACGTCCGCCGGCGTTCCAACCGGCGGACGAGGTTTACAAAGGGGAGAAGCGACATGCTAAAAACAGAGCACTGCGGCGCCTTGCGCGCCAAACACGTCGGGCAGGCCGTCACCCTGGCCGGATGGGTACACCGTCGCCGCGACATGGGCGGCCTGATTTTCATTGACCTGCGCGACCGCGACGGCATCGTGCAAATCGTATTCGATTCCAACGCCAGACCCGGCGCCCACGCCATCGCCGCCCAGACGCGCAACGAATTCGTGCTGCGGGTGCAGGGCGTCGTGCGGGCGCGTATGGATGACCAGATCAACCCCAACCTGCCCACCGGGGAGATCGAAGTGGTCGCCCAGGATGTCGAAATTTTGAACCCGGCCAAGAACCCTCCTTTTTACATCAACCGCGACGATCCGGTCAACGAAACCTTGCGCCTGCGATACCGTTACCTCGACTTGCGCCGCGAACGCATGCAGCGCAACCTCCGGCTACGCCACCAGGTGGTGCTCTTTATGCGCAACTTTCTCAGCCAGCGTGGTTTCATCGAGATCGAGACGCCGATCTTGATCAAAAGCACGCCCGAAGGCGCGCGCGATTACGTGGTGCCCAGCCGCGTGCAGCCGGGCAAGTTTTATGCCCTGCCGCAATCGCCGCAGCAACTCAAGCAACTATTGATGGTCGCCGGTTTTGAAAAATATTTCCAGATCGCACGCTGCTTTCGCGACGAAGACCTGCGCGCCGACCGCCAGCCCGAATTTACCCAACTCGACCTGGAAATGTCATTCGCCGAACAAGAGGACATTCTCAGGCTGATCGAAGAACTTTATATCGAAATGGTACACAAACTCGCACCGCATAAAAAAATGATCGAGCCATTTCCGCGTATGACCTACGACGAGTCGATGGCCCGCTATGGCACCGACAAACCCGACCTGCGTTTTGGCATAGAACTTGGCGACCTCTCTGATCTCGTCGCCGATTGCGAGTTTCGAGTCTTTAGCGGCGCTGTGGCCGGCGGCGGTCAGGTCAAAGCCATTGCGCTGCCCGGCTGCGCCGCCTACAGCCGGCGGCAAGTCGATGAATTGAGCAATTTTGTCAAAATATACGGTGCAAAAGGTCTGGCAACGATCGCGCTGCGGGAAAACGGCGTCAAATCCTCGATCGCCAAATTCTTTGACGACGCGGCCATGCAGGCGCTCATCGATCGCGTCCAGGCCCGCCCCGGCGACCTGATCGCCATCGTCGCCGACAGCCCCGCGATCGTCGCCGCCGCGCTGGGCGCGCTGCGCGCCGAAATGGGCAAAAAACTCGAGCTGGTCGATCCCGACCTGCTGGCCTTTGGTTGGGTGGTTGACTTTCCGCTCTTTGAGTGGAATGAGGAGCAAAATCGCTGGGACGCCGTGCATCACATGTTTACCGCGCCCAAACCAGAACACATCCCGCTGCTAGACAGCGACCCGGCCGCGATCCGCGCCGACTGTTACGATCTGGTGTGCAACGGCTATGAAGTGGCCAGCGGCAGCATCCGTATTCACCGCCGCGACATCCAGGAAAAAGTGTTCGATCTGCTCAACTATTCCATCGACCAGGCTTATGCCCGCTTTGGCCACATGCTCGACGCTTTCGAGTACGGCGCACCGCCGCATGGCGGCATTGCCCCCGGTATCGCCCGCACGGTGATGCTCATGGCCGACGAAAACAATATCCGCGAGGTCATCGCCTTTCCCAAAACGGCCAGCGCCGCCGACCCAATGACCAACGCGCCGTCGGCGGTCGATCCGCAGCAGCTGGATGAGCTGCACCTGAAAATCATCGAATGACGTCCGACGAGGGGGAATGTGATGTATCCGCTGCGCGCTCGTTTTGAACTCACCGGCCCGTGGAAAATTGCCGGCGAAACCGGCCTCGAAAAACCGGCCTCGGCTTGCACCCGCGCCGATTTTGACGACGCGGCGTGGCGCGACATCCCCCCGGCCACACACATCCAGCCCTGGCTCTACCCCGACAACCCGTATTGGGGCGATCAAGTGCGTGCGGTCAACGACACAGCGTGGTGGTACCGGACTCGCTTTCGCCGCCCGCCGGCGGCGGCCGGCCAACGCTGCCGCCTGTTCTTTCAGGCCGTCGATTACTATGCCGAGGTCTGGCTGAACGGTACACGCCTGGGCCGGCACGAGGGCGGGTTCACCCCCTTTTGGTTCGACATCGCCGGCCTGCTGCAAGACGACAACTGCCTTGTCGTCCGGGTCACGTCCCCCTGGGACGCCGTGCGAAAAAAAGGGCTGACCTATGCCGACGAGGTCTACCGGGGTATGGTCAAGGGATTGTACGCCCACGCCGATGGGCTGATCCCCCCGGACGTCAACCCGATCGGCATCTGGCGGCCGGTGTGGCTGGAAACGCACGCTGAGGTAACGATCGAGCGTGCGCCGTTTAGCGTGACCGAGGACGAGTACGACAAATCGGCGCAGGTGACGTTGCGCTTGCACATCAAAAACCGTCGCCAGACAGCGGTAAACAACGCTGTTTTGCATATCTATCTTGCCGGAGAGACGATGACCGGCGTGCGCGTCGATGACAATTTCCTGGTCGATGTGCCGCCGGGAGAGAGCGTCATCGAGCAGACCGTCCGCATTGGCGACCCGCATTGGTGGTGGCCGTGGGATTTGGGCGACCCCGACCTGTATCGCATTCGCTGCACACTGTATGACGGCGACGCCAAGTTGGACGTGCATGAGCAGGTGGTCGGCATTCGCCACACGCGGATGATGCGCACCAAGACCTCGATGCACTATCAAATCAACAAGACCCCCATTTTTGTGCGCGGCGCGACTTATATGGGCGGCCTGTACCTCTCGCAACTCACGCCTGAGCAGATCGAGGCCGATCTGGATCGCATCCAGGAATGCGGCCTCAACCTGATCCGCCTGCACGTCCACGTCGCCCCGCCAGAACTGTACCAAGCCTGCGACCGGCGCGGGATCATGATCTGGCAAGATTTCGAACTCAACTGGATTCACGATCCCTCGCCGCGGTTCGAACGGCGCGCGCTCGGCATCTTGCACGAAATGGTCGACATGCTCGAAAATCACTGCTCGATCGTGACCTGGTGCTGCCACAATGAACCAAACGCACTGTCGTTCCATGACCGCAATTTGACCGAACACCCCGACCCACGCCTCTACCGCGAGTTGCGCGACCGCGACCCCTCCCGTTCCCTGTTCATCAGTTCGGGGCGCAACGAGGCAGACTGGATGCACAGCGGCGACGCGCACGCCTATATCGGCGGCGGGCACGGCGGGCACTATCTCGACGTGTACGGGCGGCGCTACCGGCTGGTGACAGAGTTTGGCTGTGAATCGCCGCCCGACCGGAAAACACTGGCCGAAACGCCGCTGCTGCACGAGCGGCTGGCGCATCTCGAAACCAGGGTAGCCGAGTTGCAGCGTTATCAGGCCGAACTGCTCAAATATCAAATCGAGTGGTATCGCTGCACGCGCCTGGCCCCTTGCGGCGGGTACATTCAATTCATGTTTGTCGACCTCTATCCCCAGGTCGGCTGCGGCGTACTCGACGTGAAACGCCGGCCGAGGCAAGGGTTTCAGGCCTTGAAAACGGCGTCGCAGCCGGTTCATGTGCTCATGGAATACAATCGCGACGGGCCGGTTGCCGTCTGGGTAGCCAATGACCGGTTGCGCCCCTTGATCCGCGCGCTGGTCGAGTGGGAGGTCAAGGAGCAAAGCGGCCGCGTTGTCACGCGCGGCTCGGCGCAGATCGACATCCCCGCGCAGCGCGCGCACCGCGTCCACCTGCTCGACTGGAAATTGTCGCCGCAACAGCGGTACACCATCCTCCTGCGGCTCACCCATCGCGGCCAGGTCATCGACGAGAACGTCTATGACGATCCCTTTCACTTTGCACCGCGTCCGCCCGATTTCCCGTGGGGGTTCGATCCGCTGTTGGGCATGCGCTGCTTTGGCGGCCCGCACTCGGTCAGCTCGCTCAAGGTGCTCAATACCTGGTACGGCCGGCTGGCGCGGCTGCTCTTTCCCATTTACGAGTGGGGCGAGTCGATGCTGCAGGAACACAAATCGAACCCCAGATTGGACGCCTGGCTGAGAAAGCTTTTGGGCTGACCCGCAAAGGAGTTGACGATGGAACACGTTGGCGAACCGCTTTCCCCCTGGCGCGAGGGGCTGCTCGATCTGCACCACATCAGCACCGGACTCGGCGTCGCCGCCTTTTTCATTTTTCCCGACGGCACGACGATGCTGCTCGACGCCGGCGAACTCGACCCCACCGATCCGCGCACGCACTCGCCGCGCAACACGCCGCCGCGCCCCAACGGCTCGCGCCCGCCGCACGAGTGGATCGCCCGCTATATCCGGCGCATGCTGGCTCACGAGTCCACGCCGGCGCTGGATTACGCGCTGATCACCCACTTTCACGACGATCACATGGGCATTGCCACCGACAAAGCGCCGCCGTCGCCGTCGGGAGTCTATCGGCAGAGCGGCGTCACCGGCGTCGGCGATCTGCTCCCAATCCGCACCCTGCTCGATCGCGGCCACCCTGACTATGACTATCCCTTTGCGTTGGACGATCCGCGAGTCGCCGTCTGGCTGGCGCAGCACCCAGGCATGATCGAGTCGTATCGCCAATTTTCCTTGACGATGCAAAACTATTTTCAATTTCTCGCCTGGCAGCAGGAACACAATGGCCTGCGCGTCGAACGCGCGCAGGCGGGGCGTAGCGATCAGATTGGGCTGCAACGCAAACAGGGCAATGATCCAGGTTTCGAGGTGCGCGTCGTGTGCGCAAACGGCGAGGTGTGGAGCGGCGAGGGGGATGGCGCGCAGCGGCACATTCCTCCCATCGAGACGCTGATCGCCGGCGGCCTGCTGCCCGATGAAAACCTTTGCAGCGTCGGCATTCGCATCGGCTATGGCCGGTTTTCCTATTGGAACGGCGCCGACATTCCCGGCATCGTCGAACTCGATCTGCCCGGCTGGTATGACCTGGAAACGCCGGTCGCGCGGGCGATCGGCGCGGTCGATGTCCATGTGCTCAACCATCACGGCTATCGCAACACGCACAACGAGTTCTATGTTCGCACCTTGCGCCCCCGGGTAATGATCCAGCAGGTCTGGTCGGCCGACCAGCCCGGACACGGCGTGCTCAAACGTCTCACTTCGACCTGGCTCTACCCCGGCCCGCGCGACCTGTTTGCCACCGACATGTTGGCCGCTGCGCGCGTCGTAATCGGCGATTGGCTCGACCGGGCCTATCAAAGCCAGCACGGGCACGTGGTGGTGCGCGTCGAAGCGGGCGGCGAGCGTTATTGGGTGATCGTCCTCGACGATACGACGACGACGTACCATGTCAAAGGGGTGTACGGGCCGTATTCGCCGTCCGCTCAAAATTCGCCAACAATGCCGGGATGATTGTGCGTCCGGCGCAATGACAATGCGCGCCGGTTGTCATTGCAAAAGCAATCCCCAAATACCCCAGATAGACGCAGATCGCATCACACCTGGACTTTTAGTCCCCACCGCGCAGTGTAGCGAGATAAGCGTCGATCTGTTCCAGGGGCACGATCGTCCGTTCGCGCTCGCTGCGTCGCTTGACCTCGATGCCGCCCTTGTTCAGACTGCGTTTGCTCACCGTGATCCGCAACGGGCAGCCGATCAGGTCGGCGTCATTAAACTTGACCCCGGCGCTGAGGTCGGGCCGGTCGTCGTACAGCGTCTCGATCCCCGCCGCCGTCAGCCGTTCATACAGCGCTTCGGCTTGTTCGGCGACCTGACCCGTTTTTCCCAGCGCAAGCAAATGTACGGCAAACGGGGCCACGCTTTCCGGCCAGACGATGCCGTACTCGTCGTGATGCGCTTCGATCACCGCGGCGATCAGCCGCCCCACGCCGATGCCATAAGACCCCATCACAAAGGGCTTTTCCACACCATCGACATCGTTAAACATAATATTGTTTCGTTCTGTATAGCGCGTGCCCAGTTTGAAACAGTGTCCCAGCTCGATGCCGCGCTGCACGCGCAGCGCGCCGCCGCAGCGCGGGCAGGCGTCGCCGTCGCGGGCCAGGGCAATGTCGGCAACCAGGTCGGCGCGGAAATCGCGCCCGTAATTGACCCCGCTGAGGTGGTAGCCCTCTTTGTTGGCCCCGGCGACAAAATCGCCGCCCAGGTGGACCGAGTCGTCGGCGACGACCAAGGCCCCGTGAATCCCGATCGGTGAAGCATAGCCGGGCACCGCGCCGCAAGCGGCGATCTCGTCCTCTCGAGCGGCGCGCAGCGGCTTGCCGCCGACGACGTTGCTCAGTTTGGTCTCGTTCACCTCCAGGTCGCCGCGAATGACGGCGAAAATCAGCCGTGGCTCGGCCCCCTCGGTGGCAAAAAAGACGGCCTTGAGCGTTTGCGTTGTGGGCACGCCGATAAAGCGGGCCACGTCGGCGATGGTCTTGCAGCCCGGCGTCGCCACCTCGGCGATGGGCGCCGGGGCGCCGGGCGCGCCGGCAGGCGGTTTGGCCAGGGTCGCGCGCTCGGTGTTGGCCGCGTAATCGCAGTTGGCGCAGGTCACAATCGTGTCCTCGCCATGCTCATTGATCAAGATGAACTCGTGCGAATCGGAACCGCCCATCGCGCCGGTGTCGGCCTCGACGGGAATGGGCGACAGGCCGCAGCGGGCAAAGATATTTTTATATGCCTGAACCATTTTGGGATAATATTCGTTTAGACTTTGTTCGTTGGCGTGGATGCTATAGGCGTCTTTCATCAAAAACTCGCGCACGCGCACCAGTCCGCCGCGCGAGCGCGGTTCATCTCTGAACTTGGTTTGGATGTGATAGACGGTCATGGGCAGCTGGCGGTACGAATCCACTTCGCGCCGCAGCAGGTCGGCGACGACTTCTTCGTGCGTCATGGCCAGTACCATGTCGCGACCGGTGCGATCTTGGAAACGGAGCAGCGTCTCATCGACCGACTCCCAACGACCGCTGGCCTGCCATATCTCGGCCGGGTGTACGACCGGCATCAACAGTTCTTGCCCGTCGATGGCGTCCATTTCCTGGCGCAAAATGTCGATCACTTTGTTGGCCACGCGCCAGCCCAACGGCAAATAGGTGTAAATGCCCGCGCCCAGCCGGCGGATCATACCGGCGCGCAAGAGCAGCCGGTGGCTGATCATCTCGGCGTCGGCGGGCGTCTCGCGCAGGGTGCGGCCAAACAGGTGTGACAGTCTCATTGATGCTTCTCCTCGTCTTTTGAAAATCCTGAAACTAGAAATCAAACAGTTCGGCGGTCGCTTCTGACGCCGTCTTGGGTTTGCGCCCGTCGCGGTCGGTCATCATTGCTGTGTAAAAGGCCTCGTCGTATTTGCGCGTGCGCACGACGATCGGCATGGGCACGGCGTGCCCCATCAGCAGCACTTGCTCGCGCGTGTCGAGGCTTTCCAGCGCGCCGCGCAAAAAAGATCGCCCGGCGACGCCGGTGAGCACGCCTTCGATGTCGCGTTCCTCGGTCAGTTTGCCGGTGATGCGCGTGCCCAGCTGCGACAGCACCTCATCGTCGATGCTGCTGGGCCGCTGATCGACGACCATCAGGGTGACGTGGTATTTGCGCAGTTCGCGGGCGATGGTGCCGAAAATGGTTTGCCTGGAAACTGAAGGGTTTAGAAAACTGTGCGCTTCTTCGATGGTGATCATTAGCGGGCGCGGTTTGTCGGTTTTGTCTTGTGTCTGTTCGTATTGTTCGACCTTTTTGCGGTACAGCTGGCGCACGCGCCGGGTGATCAGGTTGGCGACGAGCATGTGGTCGAGCGAAGAATCATAGCGCCCAAAGTGAATGATCACATTTTGACCATTGTCCAAGACCTGAACGATTTCGTCGATCAGGTTGAAATTGCCTTGAACGACGACATAGTTTTTGGCGCGCAAACGTTTCATCGCCCGCTGCAACGCTTGCAGCGAGGCAATGTGCGCGCCGCTCTCGGCGCAAAAGGCGTCCATCTCGTCCGGTTTCATCGTCACCAGCTGCGACAGCCAGTTATTTTTATAGTGTTCTTGCAGTAAAATGATCGTCGCCTCGGCGGTGCCGCGCAAGTTGAGTTCCTGGGCCATCAACAATACGTCTTCCGGCTCGATCTGGTTGAGGCCAATTTGAATGATTCGATCCGGGCTGCGCCCGCCGCGAGCAACGGTGTCCTGGTCCAGTGAATAGACCAGCACCCGGCTGCGCCCGAACAGCTGGGTCAGTCCCTTGACAAAGTGTCCGTCCTCGCTTTCTTTGCCAAAAGCATACTCGTTGTGCATGTCAAAGATCAGGTTGACCGCCACCCGGCTCTTGATCACCCCACAGAGCAGCAGACGTACCAAAAAACTCTTGCCCGTGCCGCTTTGCCCGAAAATGCCGTTAGAACGCTCGACCAGGCGTTCCAGGTTGAGGCAGATCGGAATGTCCATGGTCAGCGGTGTGCCCATGGCAAAATACTGTTGGCCTTTTTGCTCGTCGCCAAAGACGGCGCGGAAATCGCTTGCATCGGCTTCGCTGAGGAGGGCCAGATGCATCGGGATCGTGCGCACCGGCTGCGGGCCTTGCAGATCGACTACGAAATCGTCCTCGTCGCCCTTGGGCATCATCAGCATGGGCTTGACCTGCACCGTGGCGTAGGTCAGTGCCCCGCGCAGGGCGTTGACGATGAACGGCGGCGCGTTCATTGGCGGGTCTGCCGATACGCGCGCGTCGGTGGCGCAGAGTTGCATGTCGCTGATCATGCTGAAATACAGGTTTTGGTCGCCATCGACGATGCAAAAATCGCCGATTCGCATCTGCTCGGTGGTCACGTCGGGGTCGAGCCGGACGGTCAAACCGGCGTTAAAGGCGCCTTCGGTGACGACGCCAAGACGTTTTCGAGGCATAGAAACTCCCTGTGATTTTGCGGTTTAAGCGCGGCCGCCGATCCGCCGCGCCAGGCGGTGCGCCGGTTTTTCGACGCTTTCGTGCAAAATGATCGCCATGACGGTGGCGATGCCGTAAAGCAGGATGGCGCGCCAGATGCGGTTTTCGACGCCGCCCATTTCGCCCAGGAAAATCCAATACATCCACTGGCAAGGTTCGGTGAGTTGGATCACAAAGAGCGCATACGAGATCGCGCCCAAATAGACGATGGGACGCGCGCTCAAGAGCCGGGTCAGCGGGTTGGCGCGTTTGACGTCGCCGGCCAGCGCAGCGATGACCGCGCTGGCAAACAGGGCGACGCCAAAGGCCAGCAGCCGGTTCAGCGGCGATCCCAACTCGGTGGGGACGACATCGAGGGTGATGACGCATCCCCACGCGCCCGCAGTGCCGGCCCAAATCACGGCGTTGAAATGGCGCTTTAGCCACGCGGTCACATTGGGTCGCAGCAGCGCCAACCCGGCCGCCATTCCGACCACGAAATCGCCCAGGTGTCCAAAGGGAGAATAATGCAGAATATAGGTATCCGGCGCGCCGATCAGCGTGTCGGGCAGCAGCCCGGCCAGCGGCAGCCGCGCGATGAGCAGCCCCAACGCCGCCGCGCCGGCGCCGAGCAGCAACGCGCGGCCAATGAGCGCGGCAAAAGCGCGCGGCCGGCCGAGCCATTTCACCATCGGCGGGGCGAACAAATAGAATACCATTTGTACCGTCAGCGTCCAGCCGACCGTCGTGCCAATGTGCAGCAAGCTGGGGAACCAGGCCTGGGTCAGGGTGTAAACGGCCATGAACGCCTTAAAGCCGTGGGGCATCATGTTTTCCGGCCGCCCCAAGGCCACGACAAAGAGGGTGAGCACGACCAAATAGAGCGGATAGATGCGCGTCAGGCGTTTGATCAGATAGGGGGCAAAGGCAAAATTGCCCTTTTCCAGCGCCGGATAATAGCGCACGGCGATCAAAAAGCCGGACAGCGCCAGGAACACCGGCACGCCGACATAGCCGGCTCTAAATGGCGCGCGGATCAGCAGCGGCAGCGATTCGACGTATTGGAAAAACCAATGGTAGAAAAAGATCATCCCGGCCAGCGCCGCGCGAAGCCCGGTGAGCGCCGGTACGATTCTGGTTCGAGAGATGGTCACAGCCAACTTTTCAGCGCCGCCAGCAACGGCCCGGCGCGCAAGACTTGAGGTGGAGACACGGTCAGATCGAGAACGGTCGAGGCCGTTCCGGCCGGGCAGTCGCCGCCGTCGAGTAGCAGATCGATGCGCCCGTCGAGTTGGGACAGCACGCCTTGCGCCGTCGCCGGCGCGGGCCGTCCAGAGATGTTGGCGCTGGTGGTTGCCAACGGCGCGCCCAATTCGGCGAGCAGGGCGTGCGTCACCGGATGATCGGGAACGCGCACGGCGACGGTGTCGCCTCCCCCGGTTATGACGTCGGGCAGCTGCGGCGCGCGGGGCAGCACCAGCGTCAGCGCGCCGGGCCAAAAACGTTCGGCCAACCGGTAAGCGACGCCGGGCACGCTCGCCGCGACGCGGGGCAATGTTTCGAGGCCGGCAATCAACAGTGGGATCGCCTTGTCGCGCGGGCGACGTTTGATCGTGTACAGTCTGGCCACGGCCTGGGGCAAAAAGGCATGCGCGCCAATGCCGTAGACCGTGTCGGTGGGCAGCCCCACAACGCTGCCCCGGCGCAAAAGCTGCGCTGCGCGAATGATCGCTTGCGGTTGTGTGTCCACGCAGATCGTTTCAACGGTCAAAAGTTGTGTCTCCTTGCAAATTTGTCCAATATTTCACTACCGGACACTTTTTCCCAAAGCAGTTACACGGAAACCCTCAGAGAAGGCACAAAGAGACACAAAAGTATTTTGACGCTCGCTTTGTGCCACGAATAGCACGGATCGTGACCGGGTTTTGGTATTCAGGCAAGAAATTTGTGGCTGGAATACGAAAACTCGGGCTCTCTTGGTGTCTGCTCGATCCGGCCGGATCGTCGGCCTCAATATAACGAAAATAAGGGTGTCATACGGATACCATGCTTGGATAGCATCCGTGTGACACCCATACGCTAGTGTTGGAACAAAACTCGGTGCTCCTGCCGGGGAAACACCGCCGATGGGTTAGACCCAGAGCGCGGTCGCCAATGCACTCAAGAAAAAGACAACTGAAAGCCCGACCGTGACCTGGAACAAGGTTTTTTCGACGCCGCGACGACGGTGAAACACACCACTGCCGCCATCGCCGCCAAAAATGCCGCCCAACCCTCCCTTGGTTTGAAGCAAGACCAATGTGACCAAGGCAATTGACAAGATGATTTGGACAATGAACAGACTGGAACTGAATGTCAATTCAGTATCCCTCCTTTCGTCTATTAAACAACGGGCAAATTATACTATGGAAAAAGAAAATTTGCAAATGCGCTTTCACGCAAAATTCACGTCCCTCATCATACACCGGGTTGGTCCAATCCGCCGCCTGGATTGCCAAATCCAGGCCCAAAATGGCGAACGCAGTCGCATTCAGCTTGTCCAGCCGCC
>CAYZYE010000064.1:15500-18542 GCA_964481205.1 uncultured Anaerolineae bacterium
CCGCCCAATTGACAGTCTACGCAAGATGAATACAATAGTGAGTCCAGCGGCCGATTGGCCGGCAAAACAGCCGCAGAACCAGGGAAAACAAGTTGATAACCAAGTGGTTTCGCAATATCCACAATTTGATCCTGATCGCGATCATCATAGCTTATACCCTGCTGGGTATCCTCTATGCCGTCCTGACCCCCCCATGGCAAGCGCCCGATGAACCCGCTCACTATAACTATGTCCGCTATCTGGTTGAAAAGCGCCGTTTTCCCGTTTTGCAGCCGGGCGATTATGACCCCGGCTATATGCGCGAGATCACCACGGCCAGGTTTCATCCATCCCTGTCCATCGACGCGATTCGCTACGAATTTCACCAGCCGCCGCTGTACTATGTACTCGCCGCGCCGATCTATGCCCTTTTCGACGGCGCTTTATTGCCGCTGCGACTGTTGTCCGTGGCGCTGGGCGGCGGCGTCCTCGTCACCGCCTATCTGGTTGGCAAAACAATGCTGCCTGCCCACCCGTGGATGGCGCTGGGCATGACCGCCCTGATCGCCTTTATTCCCCAGCACATCGCAATGTCCGCCGCCGTCGAAAACGACACCCTGGCCGAGTTGTTCCTCGCCTTGAGCATGCTGTTTTCGATCCGCTGGCTCGAATCCGCTCGCCCCGCATCGACGCGCAAACTGGTTGGCGCAGGCATCGTCATTGGCCTGGGGCTGCTGACCAAGACCACGGCCTATATCGCCGCGCCCCTGGCGCTCGTCGCCGTCTGGCTCAAATTCCGGCAGAAAAAGCCGCCGTACAGGGTCAACGCGGCGCTCAAAGCCTTGTTGGCCTTGCTTGGGCCGGCGCTGCTGTTGAGCCTGCCCTGGTTTGCCCGCAACGCTGCCGTGTACGGCGGGCTGGATATTTTGGGGCTGGCGCGCCACGAACAGGTCGTCGTCGGGCAACTGCGCACCGCCGACAAAATCGCCCAAGATGGCGCCCTGCCCGTCCTTGGGCATTGGCTGACGACAATGTTTCACAGTTTTTGGGCACAGTTTGGCTGGATGGCCGTGCCCATCGACGCCCGGATTTACACCCTTTTGGGGCTGCTCAGCGGCGTCATCCTGCTCGGCTTTTGCCTGTGGTGGATCGATTTTGGGACGCACAAGCGCCCCGTTCGGCCGGCGGCCATATTGCTGGCCTGCGCCGGCTTGATGACGCTGGCCTCGGTTCTGTGGTATAATCTCGATTTCTACCAGGCGCAAGGCCGTTACCTCTTTCCGGCCTTGATCCCCCTGAGTCTGGCCTGGGTGATCGGGCTGAACGCGATCCTGAGTCGAGAAAACGCGCTGACCGCCGGCGTCGTACTCGGCCTCGCGGCCGCCATCGGCGCGCTCCGTTGGATCGCCAACGTGTGCAGCGACAAGTGGCGCGTGCTCTGGCTCGGCCTCGGCAGCGCGTTTTTGGGCGGGCGCTGTCTGTTGCCCGACCGGAGCCGCAAGTGGCTGTTTGCCGCGGCCTATGCCCCCCTGCTGCTGCTCTGCGCCGCCAGCCCGTTTCTATTTATCGTGCCTTATCTCACCGTTCATTGATCTGCAAAGGACGCCAACAATGACTTTGACCGACCTGGAACAAACCATCTTGGGCCAAGTGTGGACCTCGGACACGTTGTGGCAGACGATCGGCTATCTGTGTGACGAATGCAACGGGCGTTTTGCCGGCAGCGATGACGAGCAAAAAGCCGGTGATTTCTTGCTTGCGCAGTTTGGAAAAATCGGGCTGGAAAACGTCCATGCCGAACCGTTTACAATGCGCGGCTGGCAGCGCGGCGACGGCCAACTCGTCATGCCGGACGGCGATCAGCAACGCCAGCTGCCGTGCATGGTCTTGGCCGGGTCGCCGGCCGGGCAGGTGGAGGGGGCGCTCATCGACATTGGGGCGGGTACGCCGGAGGTCTTGGCGCGGCTTGGCAAAAGCGTCAAGGGCAAAATCGTCCTTGCCGGCAGCCAGAGGCCGCACCGGTTGGAAAAATACGCTTCGGCCTGCCAGGCCGGCGCGTCCGGTTTTTTGTTCGCCAGCTCGAGACCCGGTATGTTCATCCCGGCCGGCAGTTTGAACCTGGGCGACAAACCCGCGTCCGTGCCCGGCGTTGGCATCTCGATGGAAACCGCTGCTTTTTTGCGACGCCGCCTCGGCACAGGCCCCGTTCGGGTCAAACTGCGCACCGGCGGACAGACGCGCACGATCACTGCGCGCAACATCGTCGCCGACCTGCCCGGCGCGACGCCAGACGCCGGGTGGATTGTCGTCTGCGGGCACTATGACGGGCACGACATCGCCCAGGGCGCGCAGGACAATGCCACCGGCGCGGCGATGACCCTCGAACTGGCGCACCTGTTGGCTCCGCTGCAAGCGCACCTCCGCGCCGGCGTGCGTTTTGTCCTGTTCTCCGGTGAAGAGTTGGGCATGTTTGGCTCTGAAAATTATGTCCACGTCCACGCCGATGAACTGGATCAAATCCGCGCCGTCTTTAACGCCGACATTGTCGGTCTGGCCGCGCCGCTGATGCTGATGGTGCAAAACAGCCCCGCGCTGGCGCGTTATTTCAACGCGCTGCCGCTGCACAAATTGGACGCGCGGGTCGTCGACGACCGGCTGGTGCCCTATTCCGATCATTTTCCATTCACCCTGGCCGGCGTCGCCTCGCTGATGGCCGTCACCTCGCCTCCCGGCGCGGGACGTGGTTGGGCGCACACCATCGCCGACACGCTGGACAAGATCGAACGCCGCCCGCTCTACGAGGCGGTCGCCACCGCCGCGCGGCTCGTGCTGCGCATGGCCGTTGCACCGGACGGCTTGCCGGCGCAACGCCAATCGCCCAGGCAGGTCAAACAGGCCATCATTGACGCCGGACTCGAACAACCGCTGCGCCTCCAAGGACGATGGCCGTTTCAAGACTGAGTCGATCCAAAATTGCAAGGGGGCCAAGACTCTGGATGGAAATGGGTGTGTTTCAAATGGTTGGGGTGTCTGTAGCCCCTTGTGGGCGGGGGGAACAGTTGC
>CAYZYE010000065.1:0-18094 GCA_964481205.1 uncultured Anaerolineae bacterium
GGTTTGACGGTTGGCGCGGGTGTGCTCACCGAGATCATTGAGTAAATTGGAAGGAGTGGGCGATACAAGGAGGTGTTTTACACCTGGTTGTGTTGCTATAGATAAACAATGGCAAAAAAGGCAGTCCGGTTACCGGTTACTTTGGCTTGCACCGAGTGCAAGGAACGGAATTACTTGACGCAGAAAAATCGTCAGCACAATTCGGGCCGTTTAGAGTTGAAAAAGTATTGTCGCCGTTGCCGTACACATACGTTGCACCGGGAGACAAGATAAGCGGTCGCTCCATTGTCGAGTGACCCTTTTTTAGGCGAGTAGCTCAATTGGCAGAGCAACGGTCTCCAAAACCGTAGGCTGCGGGTTCGATTCCTGCCTCGCCTGTTGTCCAAGACACCGCCCAACGCAAATCGGGGCGGTGTCTTGAATCGTAAGTGATTGATCAAGCCGGAACAAGGGTTTGGTTCAACCATCAGGTTTGACCTGTTGGTTCTGTTTTGTCCGGGTTAGGGAGTCGCGTGTGAAGTCAACCAAAAAAGAAACCACCAAGGCTCGAAAAAGCAAAAAGGCCAAAGGCGGGCGGCGCAAAGAAAATGTGGTTGTGCGCTACTTTCGCCAGACCTGGGCCGAGTTGAAAAAAACGTCCTGGCCGACTCGACAAGAGGCGACCAGATTGACCGGTATTGTGCTGGCGGTGACGGTTGCCATGTCGGTCATGCTTGGGCTGGTTGATTGGCTCTTTTCTTTGTTGTTCAGTTTTCTGGTCAAGTCATCGGGTTGAAAACTGTCCAGCTTGGGGTAAAGCCTTGAGCAAAGGAACTGTGGGATATGTACGACGACGAGTTGTACGATGATGTGACAATTGAGCAAGACTCGGCCAGGGAAGACCCGGCCGGCGCTTTGCAGCCCAAGTGGTATGTGATCCACAGCTATTCTGGGTACGAGAACAAGGTCAGGCAAAATCTGGAACAGCGCATTGCCAGTATGAATATGCAAGACCAGATTTTTCGGGTGGTGGTGCCAACCGAGAACGAGATCGAGGTCAAGGATGGCAAGCGCCGCGAGTACAAGCGACGGATTTTTCCGGGCTATGTTCTGGTTGAAATGCTGATGAATGACGACTCGTGGTCGGTGGTGCGTAACACGCCGAACGTGACCGGGTTTGTGGGGATGGGCACCAAGCCCACGCCGCTCCGCGACGAAGAAGTGAGCCGCATTTTGGACCGTATGGACGCCGAAGCGCCGACGGTCAAGGTCACGTTCAAGCACGGGCAAAAAGTGCGCATTGTGCAGGGGCCTTTTGCCGATTTTATCGGCGCGGTTGACGATATCAATATGGAAAAAGGCAAGGTGCGGGTGATGGTCTCGTTTTTTGGGCGGGAAACCCCGGTCGAACTAGACTTTTTGCAGGTCGAAAAAGTCTAGGCGCCTGGTCGATCCCGGTTTTAGGAGGATAGAGTATGAAAAAAGTGAGAGCGTTTGTCAAGTTGCAAATTCCGGCCGGCAAGGCGACCCCGGCGCCTCCCGTGGGGCCGGCGTTAGGCCCGCACGGGATCAATATTATGGCCTTTTGCAAAGAGTACAATGCACGCACGTCGAGTCAGGCTGGCAGTATCATTCCGGTCGAGTTGACGATTTTTGCCGATGGCAGTTTTTCCTTTATCACCAAGACGCCGCCGGTCTTTGACCTGATTCGCAAAGCGGTGGGTATTGAAAAAGGTTCTGCCGAACCCAACCGGATCAAAGTGGGCAAGTTGAGCAAGCAGCAGCTGCGCGAGATCGCCGAGATCAAGAGCAAGGATTTGAATGCGGTCGATATTGAAGGCGCAGAACGGCAAATTGTCGGGACGGCGCGCAGTATGGGCGTTGAAGTCGAGGGCGTGGATTTTTAATTTCAGGCGTGGCAGGACCAGGCGTCCGTTATGACCACAGGAGAGAAAAATGTCAAGGCACGGAAAAAAGTATCTGGAAGCAGCGAGCAAGATTGATCCGGAAAATGTTTATACACCGCAGGAGGCCATCGAACTGGTCCAAGAGGTCGCGTTTACCAAGTTTGATTCCACCGTCGAAGTGCATATCCGGTTGGGCGTTGACCCGCGTCACGCCGATCAAATGGTGCGTGGGGTTGTTTTGCTGCCCAACGGCCTGGGCAAAACGGTGCGCATTCTCGTTTTTGCCGAAGGTGAGGACGCGCGTATCGCCGAAGAAGCGGGTGCGGACTATGTTGGCGGGCAGGATTTGATGGCGCGGATTCAGGAAGGTTGGTTCGAGTTTGATGTCGTGCTGGCAACGCCGCAGATGATGCGCGTTGTGGGGCGGCTGGGCCGTTTGCTGGGGCCTCGCGGGTTGATGCCCAACCCCAAGGCAGGCACGATTGTGCAGGGCGATGATCTGGCGCGCGTGATTCAGGAATCTCGTTTGGGGCGCGTCGAGTTTCGCGTTGACAAGACGGCCAATTTGCACGCTCCAATCGGCAAGGTGAGTTTCGAAAAGGTCAAATTGCTCGAAAACATGGCTGCTTTTGTCGATGCCGTCCGGCGCGCGCGGCCTTCGGCGTCCAAAGGCGCGTATATGCGCAAAATGATCGTGACTTCGACGATGGGCCCGGCGATCAGGGTCGATCCACTGTTGGCCCAAGGTATCGATCTGTCGGCCTAAAGGCATACGGTCTCTTGGCCGGCGACGAGGCAGAGATAATTGCATATTGTTTTGCCCAAGACCGCAGGTGCGTTTCGGTTTGTATCGAACGCTCAATATCCCGCAGAGGCAAAAAGAGTGATGGCTGCGTTTTCACGTTTGTGAAGGCGCGAATGTTCATCGTTCTATGGCGCCTTTGCATGTATTGCGTGCAAAGGCGTTCTAGTTTATTGAGGAGGAACCTAGTTGGCTATTTCAAAAGAGAAAAAGCAAGAGCTTGTTCAAAAGTATGTCGATTTGTTGGAGAATAGCCAGGCCGCCATGTTTTTGTATTTGCGCCATGTCGGCGTAAATGACGTGACGCAGCTGCGCGTCAAGGTGCGCGAGGCTGGAGCCAGGTACTCGGTGGTCAAGAACACATTGTTCGAACTGGCGCTGAAACAGTTGGACAAACCCGTGCCCGAGTTTTTGAACGGGCCGGTGTCGGTGGTTTTTTGCGGCGAGGACATTGCCGCCGGGGCCAAGGCCGTGGAAGAGTTTGCCGGTTCGGTCAGCGATCCCGGCGAGTTCAAAGTGATCGGCGGTTTGATCGAGCAAGATGTGTTGGACGCGGAAAGCGCTTTGGCGTTGACCAAGTTGCCGTCGCGCGAGATGATCTTGTCGCAGCTTTTGGCTACAATCAATGCGCCGGCGTCGCAGTTGGTGAGCGCGCTCACCGATGGTGTGCGTCGCGTGGTCAATGTCTTGCAGGCTGGCAGTGGTCGCCAGTTGGTCAATGTGCTGCAAGCGCGGGTCAGTCAGCTCAAAGAGCAGGACGCTGCATAAGTGTTGGTAATGTTTATTCGTTTTCTATCCATTTTCTATCCTAGGAGGAAATAAGAACCATGGCAGATTTGCAAAAGCTTGTTCAAGAAATCAAAGAATTGTCTTTGATCGAGGCCTCGGAATTGGTCAAAATGCTCGAAGAGGAACTGGGCGTGAGCGCCGCCGCGCCGATGGCGATGGCCGCTATGCCGGGGATGATGCCCGGCGGCGCCGCTGCCGAAGCGGAAGAGGAGCAGACCGAGTTTGACGTCATTCTCAAGGAAATCGGCCCGAAAAAGATTCAGGTGATCAAGGCCGTGCGTCAGTTGACGTCTTTGGGGCTTCGCGAGGCCAAAGAGGTTGTCGATAGCGCGCCGAGCACGATCCTGGAACAGGTGTCCAAGGATGCCGCTGAAGAAGCCAAGGCCAAGCTCGAAGCTGAAGGCGCTGTCGCCGAAATCAAGTAACGCCGGTGTCGTCATCGATCTCTACAAGCCCCATCGTCAAGATGGGGCTTGTTCGATCTGACCGGCGCGGAACCCAGGGTGGATTCAGGTGTGCCGATGGATTTTTGGGTTGCATTCGCTTTCGTTTCGTGATATACTGACTTTGTTGATTCGTGTTTCAGCTTCAAACCCGTGAGCACGGCATGCGGTTGGCGTTGCATGTTGGGTCACGGGGAGGAGTGAACAATGGCGCCACTTTGCCCCGAGGGCGAGACAACAGACCCCCAGTCTCCAATTTTCGATCATGCCGACTCGGACGCTTCTACGACTTGGGCCGAGTTTGCGGCGGTGATGGACGGGGAGCAAAGCGGTGAACTGTGTTCATTGTGCATCGATCTCATCTCGCGGCGGATGACGCATCCGGGTCAAAAACGCCAGCAAAATCAAGACAGTCTGCTCACCATCGAGGCGAACCGGATCAGCAACTCGGTTGGCCTGCCGATTGGCGTCTATGCCGTGGCCGACGGTGTGGGCGGGCAGGCCTCCGGCGAGGTGGCGAGCAAGTTGACCGTCGACGCCATCGCGCAAAAGGCCCAAATCGAGGCCATTGCGCCATATTTGAATTCCGGGGCGGTTCCGTTCGCCGATCCAACCTTGTGGATGATCGAGGTGACCAACGCGGCCAACCAACTTGTCCGTTCGTGCCGGCAAGAGATGCAGAGCAATATGAGCACCACACTCGTTTGGGCTTTGGTGCTCGAAGATGTGGCCTATATTGCCAATGTCGGCGACAGCCGCGCCTATGTGATGAATGACAGCGGTTTTCGCCAGATCACGCGCGATCATTCCCTCGTTGGGCGGTTGGTGGCCGACGGCCAAATCACCGCCGAGCAAGCGCGTGTCCATCCTCACCGCAATGTTGTCTATCGCGCGATGGGCAGTTCGGACCAGGTCGATGTCGATGTGTTTGTCGAACCGCTGCGCATTGGCGATCGATTGTTATTGTGCTCGGATGGGTTGAGCAGCATGTTGTCCGGCGAAGCCTTGTGGCAAGGGGCAATGTCTTCTAAAAGTTTGGCCGAGTCTTGTTCCCGCCTGGTTCGGGAGGCAAACGAGGCCGGAGGGCCGGACAATATTACCGTCATTTTGGTCGAACTGGTTGTGATGTAAAAAGCGAGGCTGGGGTATGCAGATTCGAGAGCAAAAAGGCCAACTGTACCTCGGTCGATATGTCCAATCAGACGGCGGCGCAGCGGCAGGCGACCCTTTTTTTTATGCCGCGCGTGATTTGACCACCCACGCTGTTTGTGTGGGGATGACCGGCAGCGGCAAGACCGGTTTGGGGGTGGCGCTGCTGGAAGAGATCGCCCTCAACGGCCTCCCCGCGCTGGTTATCGATCCCAAAGGCGATGTGACCAACCTCTTGTTGGCTTTCCCCAAACTCCTTCCCTCTGATTTTCATCCCTGGGTTGATGTCGAGAGCGCCCGCGCCCACGACCTGTCGCTCGACGCCTATGCGGAACAGGTCGCACGTACCTGGCGCCAGGGGCTTGCCGCCTGGGGCATCGACGAGGCGCGTGTGGCCCGCTTGAAGGCCGGCGCCAATTTTGTGATCTATACCCCCGGCAGCGACGCGGGGCGGTCGATCAGCATTTTGCGTTCGCTGCAAGCGCCGCCGCTTGATTGGCGCACCCACGCCGAGGTGCTGCGCGAGACGATATCGGGCACCGTGTCGGCGTTGTTGGCCTTGCTGGGCGTCGAGAGCGATCCGATCACCGGGCGCGAGCACAGTTTGTTGGCGACGATCATCGAGCAGGCCTGGCGCGCCGGCCAAGATATGGACCTGGCCGCGTTGATTGTACAGGTGCAAAAACCGCCTTTCGACCGGCTGGGCGTGCTGCCGCTCGAGGTCTTTTTCCCCGAAAAAGATCGGCTCAAGCTCACGCTGGCGCTCAACGGCCTCCTGGCGTCGCCCCAATTTTCTGCCTGGCTAGAGGGCGATCCGATGCAGGTTGACGCCTTGTTGCGCGCCCCGGATGGCCGCCCACAGATCGCCATTTTTTCACTCGCCCATCTCTCTGACGGTGAGCGTTCCTTTTTCGTGACTTTGTTGCTCGAACAGCTGCGCGCCTGGCTGCGCACACAAGAGGGCACGGTCGATTTGCGCGCCGTGCTTTATTTTGACGAATTGTACGGCTTTATGCCTCCGCATCCGGCCAACCCGCCGACCAAAGCGCCACTGCTGGCGTTGCTCAAGCAGGCGCGCTCGCAAGGGCTGGGGGTCGTGCTGGCGACGCAAAATCCGGTCGATCTGGATTACAAGGCGTTGTCTAATGCGGGCACGTGGTTTGTGGGCAAGTTGCAGACGGCCAACGATCGGCAGCGGGTGCTGGAGGGGCTGGCGGGCGCGTCGACCGAGGCGGGGATGTCCTTGAACCGGGGCGAGATCGACCGCATGGTGGCGCAGCTTGGGGCGCGTACCTGGCTGGTGAACAATGTGCATGCGCCGGGGCCCCGCTTGTTTCAAACGCGCCACACGATGAGCTATTTGCGCGGCCCGTTGACGCGCGACCAGATTCGCGTTTTGATGGCCGCCGCGCCGGCGCCGGTGATCGAGGCGACGGCGAGCGCACAGCGGCGGCCGGCTGCGCCGATGCCGGCGGCCGCGCTGCCTCGACCGCCGGCCGGGTCTCCCTGGGCGGATTTTTCGGAAACGCCGCCCGTGCTGCCGACAGGGATCGCCGAGTATTTTTTGCCCGTGCAGGTCTCGCTCGAATGGGCGATCCGCGATGCCGAACGGGATGGACGGACGATCATTTACCGGGACAGGCAGCTGGTCTATCGTCCCGCGCTTCTGGCCCGCGCGACGGCGCGCATTGACAACGACACGCGCAATGTCCACGAACGGGTCACGGTTTCCCGCGTTTTGCCGGCGCCGGAGGATCGTTCATCGCTGGCCTGGGACGCGGAACCGCTTGTGGTCGACACGGATGCGCTGGACAGCCGGCCATCGCAAGGCGCGCGTTTCGAGTCGCTTCCGTCCCAGTTTGGCGACGCGCGGCGCATTGGCGCGCTAGAGCGCGCTTTTACGGATTATGTTTACCGCGAGACGGCCATTTCGCTGTTGTATTGTCCTCGCTTCAAGTTGACGGCCCGGCCCGACGAGCCGGAGAGCCGCTTCAAGCGGCGTTGCTATCAGCGGGTTGCCGAAAAGCGGGATGCCGAATTGGCCAAGGTCGATAAAAGTTATACGACCAAGATCGAGCGTTTGCAGGCGCGCATCCGGCGCGAAGAGCGCGAATTAGAGCAGGACGAGATCGAGTTTCAAGCGCGCAAGCGGGAGGAACTGCTCTCGGCGGGCGAGTCGGTGCTGGGTTTGTTCTCCAAGCGACGTTCTCGCCGGACGTTGTCGACGGCCAGCCGAAAACGGCGGCTCACCCAGCAGGCCAAGGCCGAGGTGGACGAGTCATTGGACGCCATCGCCGATCTGGAAAGCCAGATCGAGGCGTTGGCGCAAGATATGGAAGAGGAGCAGGCCGAAATCGAGGCGCGATGGCAGGGGGTGGCCGAACAGTTGGACGAGGAATTGCAAACGGTGCTCGTGCGGCCCCGCAAGTCTGATATTTTCGTCGAGGCGTTTGGTGTGGTCTGGATGCCGTATTGGCACGTGCTTTATGATGAGGCCGGCCTGGAGCGCCGGATCGTCTTGGGCGCGTTTGAAGCATCGTCGGGGGACGCATAATGCGCAGACGGGCGACGTTTTTGTCGGGTTTGTTGTTGCTGCTGTTGTTGGGTTGCCTGTGCCGGCCTACGCCCAGACCCACGTCGCCGCCGCCGGGTGGGACGATGCGCGTTGTGGCTCTGGATATTGGTCAGGGCGACGCGATTTTGATCATTTCGCCGCATGGCAAGAGCATGTTGGTCGACGGCGGCAACTCGAGCCGGGATGGGCGCGAGGTGATTTTGCCCTATTTGCGGCAGCACGGTTTCGAGCGGCTCGATGTGATGGTGCTGACCCACCCGGACGCCGATCACGTTGGCGGCCTGCCGACCGTGTTGCGCGGGATTCCGGTCGAGGTCATTGTTTCGACGGGGCAGGTTCATACCACGCAGATTTACGCCGAGTTTCTAACCGAGGTCAAAAACGCGCGCGACAAGCGTGGCGCGACGGTGATCAAGGGGGTTGCCGGGGCCGAGATTCCTTTCGATGCGGATGTGCGCGTCGAGGTGCTGGCTCCCAGTGATGCGGCGATCCGGGGGGATGACAAGAACAATGCTTCGATTGTCCTGCGGCTGACATACGGCGCGGTGAGTGTGCTGTTGACCGGCGATGCCGAGATCGAGGAGGAAAGTTGGCTGCTCAAACAGGGGTACGATCTTGCGGCGCAGGTGCTCAAGGTGTCGCACCACGGCAGTCACAGCGGAAGCGGCGATGCTTTTTTGAACGCGGTTCACGCCGAGGTGGGTTTGATTTCGGCCGGCGCGGATAATCAATACGGGCATCCACATGCCGAGGTGTTGGAGCGGCTGGCCCGGCACGGCGTACAAGTTTATCGCACCGACCAGGTGGGGACAATTACCGTCGAGATCGACGGGACGGGTTGGCGCGTGATTGAGGATGATCGGTAATTATGTCTGACAAGATCGAGGCGGCGGTGTTGCGCGGGGTGATTGATGGTTTGGAGGGCGAGTGGGCGGTTGTGGCGCTGGACGATGAGCAACGCCTGAATTGGCCGCGAGACCGTCTGCCACCGGAGGCCGGCGAGGGTGTGGCCGTCGTTCTGGATGTGCGGGCCGGTTTCGATGTGGCGGCGCAGCAGGATGTTGGCGCGTGGACGGGCGTCGTGGCGGTGCAGGCTCAGGCGGCCGGTGAAGAGATGCAAATTCGGCTGGGTGCGCAGTGGCTGCATTGCCCGGTGGTGCGCGGTTTGTCGGCGGGCGAGTGTGTGGTTGTGCAGATGCAAGCGGATTTGGATGATACAGAGCGGCGTCGCCGGCAGGTGCAGTCGTTGGTCGATGATTTGTTCGGCTGATCGCCCCGGCTGACGACGTCGAGGATGGGGGCAGCAGGCAAAGGAGGCCTCTGTGGCCGGAGAATTGGTTTTGGTCGTCGATGACCGCGATGATAGTTTACAATTCTTGACAGATTATATTCTACAACCCAACGGCTACCGGTACATCACGGCCAAGAATGGCGCCAAAGGATTGGAACTGGCGCTGTCTGAAAATCCGGCGCTGATCATTATGGATCTCAAGATGCCCAAGATGACGGGGCTTGAGGTGTTGGCCGCGCTTGAGGAACGCGACGCCAATATTCCGGTGATCTTGATGACCTTTCATGGTTCCGAAGAGACGGCGGTGCAGGCATTTCGGCTGGGGGCGCGTGATTATATCATCAAGCCTTATGACACTTCTGAAATGCTCCAGGCGATCGATCGCGCGCTGACCGAGGTGCGTTTGCGCAAAGAGCGCGATCAGCTGCATCAGGGGATTATGAAGATCAATCGCCAGTTGGAGCATCGCGTCAAAGAGTTGCAGGTCATCTATAACGTCGGCAAGTCGGTGACGGCAATGCTCGATGTGGAAAAGTTGCTCACCCGGATCGTTCAGGCCGGGTTGTATATTACCGGCGCCGAAGAGGGTTCTTTGTTGTTGATCGACCGGAAAACGGGCAACCTGGAGATGCGCGCGGCGCGCAATTTGGGCGAAAAACTGGCCAAGGGGTTTCGGGTCAAAGTCGATGATACGATCGCCGGGCAGGTGGTGCGAACCGGAGAACCCTATCTGGAATCCGGCGATGCGCAGGCGCTCAAGGTCAAGACGGGTTATCTGGTCAAGTCGCTGGTCTATGTGCCGCTCAAGATGGGCAGCAACGTCTTGGGTGTGCTGCTGATCGATAACAAGGTATCGTCGCGTGCTTTTACAGAGAATGATGTTTATTTGTTGCAAGCGTTGGCCGATTATGCGGCGATCGCGATCAATAATGCGCGGTTGTATGAAACGGTCAAGAGCTTTAATCAAGAGTTGGAGCAGCGAGTCCAGGAGCGCACGCGCGAACTGCGCGAGGCGCAAAATCAATTGATTCAATCCGAAAAGCTGGCCTCGATCGGCCAACTGGCCGCCGGTGTGGCCCACGAGATCAACAATCCGATTGGCGTGATGCTGGGTTTTACCCAGGTGCTTCTCAAGCGCACGTCGCAGGATAGTCCAATGTTCAAACCGCTTTCGACCATCGAACGCGAGGGGTTGCGATGCAAAAAGATCGTCCAGGGGTTGCTAGACTTTTCGCACCAGAGCAGTCCCCGGCCGGGGCGGGCGGATATTAACGAGATCATTGAGGCCGCGTTCGATCTGGTCGAGCACCGCGCGGGCAATGCCAATGTCAAGACGTTCAAGACTTTTGCGCCCAATTTGCCCCAAATTGTGGTCGATGTGAACCAGTTGCAGCAGGTTTTTCTCAACGTCTTGATCAACGCCTATCAGGCTATGCCGGATGGCGGCGAGCTGCGGATTGTGACGAAACGGGTTGGCGATCAAATTCACGCCATTTTCGAGGACACGGGCATTGGCATTCCCTCTGAAAATCTGCACCGCGTTTTTGATCCCTTTTTCACGACCAAAGAGGTGGGGCAGGGAACCGGTTTGGGGCTTTCGGTCAGTTACGGCATTGTCGAGCAGCATGGCGGCACGATCGAGGTCAAGAGCGATGGTCAGCGCGGCGCAGTGTTTACGGTCAAATTGCCGATCTCGCCGCCGCCCCGGCATTGAGGAGGCAGGGAATCCAGGGGCGCAGCGTGCTGCGCCCTTTTTTGCAATTGAGTCATAGCTTGAACAAACGATTTAACGTCCAGTTGACCTTGTTCAGTAAAGCAACCAGGAGGTATTGACATGAAACGTTTAATCGTCGGAATCAGCATTATGCTCACGGTGGGGATTGGATTGGCGTTGACATTGTTGTGTTTCCTTGACGCATCATCGTGTGTCGTCGCTGCGTCGCCTGATTGTAACCCGCGACCGGCATCGGGCAACGTCATCACCGTATGTCTACATGGCGGGTGTCCTTTTGACAACATTCAGGCCGCGGTAGACGCCGCCAGCACGAACGATCAGGTGCTCGTCGCGGCCGGTACTTTTACCGGCGTCCACGCTCGCAGCGGGGTTATCCAGGTTCTTTACATCAGCAAAACGCTGGTTGTCCAGGGCGGTTACAGCCCCGATTTTAGCGCCTGGGATCCGGACGTTTATCCTACCGTGCTCGATGCACAAAGCCTGGGGCGTGTTATTTATATTGCCCAAGATGTCAGCCCCACGTTGAGTGGCTTGTCTGTTGCTTGTGGATCGGCGCAGGCCGGGGGAGGGGGCAGCGCTGCTGGGGGTGGTATTTATGCCGTGAATGCTCATCCCATGGTTAGCGATTGCCGGATCTATAGCAACACCGCCGATGCCGGCGGCGGCCTGTATTTTTATGGCAGCGACAATGTCAGGCTGATCCGTAGCCAGATTTATGCCAACACGGCCGGCAATGCCACGGGCGGCGGCGTCTATTTTTATTCGAGCAACAATGTTGCCTTGAACGACAATGCGATATACAATAATAGGGGCAGATCTGTCGGCGGGATTTATCTGAGCAACGGCAAAAACAACAGCCTGAGCGGCAACGAGATATATGGCAACGTGGCGACCGTTTGGTCGGGCGGCGGGATTCTCCTCAGCGCCGTTGACGCGATCACGTTGACCGGAAACAGTGTCTATAGCAACACGGCCAATGACAACGGAGGGGGTCTGTTTATCGGGAACGGCGTCAATGTGATGCTGCAAAACAATCGCTTTTACAGCAATACGACCAATGATGACGGGGGCGGTGTCTATATCCGGGATAGCGGCACGGTCTTTTTTGACCGGACGATGGTTCGTTGGAACACGTCTGTTAACGGCGAAGGAAGCGGGTTGGCGATTGTACGCAGTTCGCCCATTTTGACCAATACCGTTGTCGCCGACAATGTGGATCAGGGCGCGGGCCTGGGGTTGAGAACCGCCATTTACATAGCTGGCGCGTCGCCGCGCTTTCTACACCTGACTCTGGCGCGTCACCAGGGCGACGGGCTGTACATCGGCAGCGACGGCGCCATCACCAGCCACGTGTATCTGACCAACACGATCGTTTACTCGCACGATTTTGGCGTCGTCATCTATAGCCCTTTGCCCGACGTCAACCGGGTCGATCTGTTTACTACGCTTTCATATAGCAACACTATTTTGTTTAAGCCATTCAACAACAGCGCGATCAATCATTCGGGTACGCAATATGGCGATCCCGTTTTTCTCGCCGATGGCTACCATATCAGCCCCGATTCGGCCGCGCTCAACCAGGGTACGGCCGTCGACGTCGTCGCAGATATCGACGGACAGGCTCGTCCGGCCGGCGCGGGCTATGACATTGGCGCCGATGAATTCTGGTTTCAAGTCTATGCGCCTGTGGTGCTGCGCCAATCTCCGTGATGATTGAGACGCTCACAAGCGCGAGCAACCCATTTTCCAATATGTTTGTGTTGGTCAAGAGTCTAAAGTAAAATATGCCCAATCTGCATTTGTCTTTTGATGTGCCGGCTGCCGGCATATATCAAGCTGGTTAAAATAACGTTCAATTTGGTTAGACACGGGAGCAAATCATTTGATCACTCAAATTACAACATTTGTCACGAGCAAGCGCAAAGAGCTTGATCGCTTTCTCAAATTTTCCATTGTCGGCGTCATTGGAACGGTGATTGACTTTGGATTGTTCAATGTATTGCACAATATCATTGGCGTCGATACCATTCTCGCCAATCTCATGTCGACCAGCGCCGCCGTGGTCAACAATTACACCTGGAGTCGTTATTGGGTCTATCCAGAAACCAGGGATCGTCAGGGCGGCAAAAAATTTCTGCGCTTTGTGGTGGTCAGCGTCATCGCGGTGGCGTTGAACACCAGCATTTTGCGAGGCGCCGACCTCTGGTTGTTCGGGCCGCACGGCTTGTTTTCCGGCCTGGTCGCTTGTGCCGCAGCAGCGGTCGGGATGGCACATCCGGTGTTTTCTTCCAACATGGCCAAGGTGGTCGCTACCGGCATTGTGCTCTTTTGGAACTTTTTCGCCAACCGCATGTGGACGTTCAACGACGTGGATCAGGTTGAATAACCAGGCGCGAGAAAAAGAGGTGAGTTATGTCTAGTCGCCCGATTAAGAGGTTGATAACTCGGAATTATAAAAATCTGCACATCGAGAACGGACTTGGACTGGACAACTTGGACATTTTCATCGGGCCTAATGGCTCGGGAAAAAGCAATTTGACCAGCGTCTTGGAGTTTTTGAAAAACGCCATTGCAACCCCTCCAGATGAAGCAAGAGGACAGACCGGATTTGACGATGCCATCTATGGACTGGGTGGCTCGAGAATGCTCACTAAAACAATCCGGCCTCCTGCCCGGATTGGATTTGAATTTGAATTTGGCTCTATTGATAACGATGATCTCGACATCTTGGAACTCGAACTATTGGTGCAGAGTGCCGAGCAACCGGTGATCGTGAACAAGGAACTTTTGTATGCTCCCGGTTCGCGCCCCCAACAGCCATTTTATTATTACAAATGCCATGATCGACTAAGCGGCCAGGGCGTCGTGTCCATTCGTGAAAATTCATCGTTGAGCAAGACTCGTTTTGAAACATTATCCGACATCCCTGTCAACGAACTTGCGTTGGTGACCATTCCACAACTGCTCGAGAACAGCGAATTTTCTCCCGAAAGCGCGCCGATTTACAAGTTACGCCGTGAGCTTTTGGATACCATCTCTCAGTGGCGATTTTACAATGCCAACGAGATGAATTTAAGAGAAATTCGTCACTTTGAACCCAAAATCGGCCCCATGGACAAATTTCTTGCTCCGTCGGGCAAAAACCTGGTCCTGGCGCTCTACAATCTGACACGGGACAGCCTGGATTTTGAGGATCGTTTCAACAATGCCATCAAGGCCATTTTGCCGATGACGCGCAGGATCAGGGCCATTCCGTCGGGACGTTTGTCGTTGACCATCGAATGGTATCTCGACCATGTGAACGAACCGCTTTATCTGGACGAAATGTCCGACGGTACGGTGAGGATGCTTTGTTGGGCGGTCATCTTGCACTCGCCCGTTTTGCCTTCGCTGCTGGTCATCGACGAACCTGAAATGGGCATCCATGTCGCCTGGTTGCCCATCCTGGCCGAGTGGATCAAGGATGCGGCACAGAAAACTCGGGTCATTATCTGTACCCACAGCCCGGATCTGCTCGATCATTTTACCGATCAAGTCGATCGCGTTGCGGTTTTTGGTCTTGCAGAACACGATAAACACAATTTTGGGATCAGGCGCTTGTCTCGGAGCGATGTTCAAGAGCAACTTGAGCAGGGATGGCAGCTGGGCGACTTGTACCGGGTGGGCGCTCCCGATGTTGGAGGCTGGCCGTGGTAGTGTGGCTTTTCGCCGGAGGGGGCGAATCGGAAATCAGAGGGTTGGTGCCTTTTCTCCGAAAGCACTTGGGTTGTCTCGTGGAGAGAAAGACGCCCGTCCGAAGAAAACCAGGACCCAGACCCGCGCGGGGACGCGCTGTTCAAAATGGGTACGGCTATACCGGCAAAAGCCTGGAACAACAAATAGCAAGACGATTGCGCGCCGCGCTGATGAAAAAAGGACACTGCGATTTGATTTTGGTGCTCGATGATCTGGACTGCCGTGATGCCGTTCGGCAGGAAATGCGTTTCAAGCGCGCCATAGACAGTGTCGCCGGCGCAAAGGGCATTTCCAGGTGTATTGGTTTCGCTGCGCCCGAGTTGGAGGCATGGATCATTGCCGATTGGCGTAATTCGGTTGCCCGGGATGTGGATTTTCGCCGTCATCACCAGGGGATGCGCTGGTGGTTGAGCCATGAAAAAGGCGTCTCGTTCGACGCGCCAGAAACTTTTAGCGTTTATGACGAGAGGCGAGATGCTTGTGCAGACAAACTTTCCGACGCTATCATTCAAGCTGCCCAGGTGCGGGGAAATAGCCGTTACTCCAAAGCTTTGCACACGCCCCGGCTGCTGCTAACGATCGATCCGCAGGTCGTCGCTTCCAAGTGTCCTTTGTTTCGCCGATGGTATATTTGTCTGTCTAGACTGACACAAGAACGAGTTTGAGTGATGAGAATCGGCATCGACTATACGGCGGCGGCGCACCAGGGGGCCGGCATTGGGCGCTTGACGCGCCATATCGTCCAGGCTTTGGCCGCCATCGACGATGCGCAGCATGAATATGTGTTGTTGGTCCGGGGGCGCGAGTTGCCTTTTCCACCATCAGTGGCGCATTCGCGCAATATCGCTTCGGGGATTGCGAACGCCAACTGGCGCGAAGTGCGCACGCGCATCGGCGAGCGGTGGTGGCAGCGCATCTGGTACCGGCTGCGGCTGCCGCTGCCCGTCGAGTGGGTCGTCGGCCCGCTCGATCTCTTTCACTCGCCGGATTTCACCTTGCCGCCCACCGGCCGCCGCACGCGCACCATCGTCACCGTCCACGACCTGTCATTTCTCCGGTTGCCGCGTTGTTTTGAACCGGCGTTGCTCGATTACCTGAATGCCCACGTGCCGCGCGCCGTCCGTCGCGCCGACTGTGTGCTGGCCGATTCGGAAAACACGCGCCAGGATGTGATCCAACTGCTTTGCGTGCCGGCCGACCGGGTGCGAACGATTTATTGCGGGGTCGAGGCGCGCTTTCGCCCGATTGACGACGGCGCTGCGTTGGCCCGCGTTCGAGCCAGGTACAACCTGCCCGCCCATTTTGTCCTCAGCCTGGGCACCATCCAACCGCGCAAAAATTATGCCAAACTGATCGCGGCGTTTGCGCGGCTCCAGATCGATGGACTGTCGCTGGTCATCGTGGGCGCCAAGGGGTGGTTGTACGAGCGCATCTTTCAAACCGCCGTCGATCTCGGCCTGGGTGAGCGCGTTCTTTTTCCCGGTTTTGTCAATGACGTCGATTTGCCGGCGATCTATAATTTGGCCGATATATTTGCCTTTCCATCGCTTTATGAAGGATTTGGCCTGCCGCCGCTGGAGGCGATGGCCTGCGGCACGCCGGTCATCACGGCAAACAATTCATCGCTGCCCGAAGTCGTTGGCGACGCCGCGCTGCTCGTCGATGCAAGCGACGTGACGGCGATCTCGGCGGCCATCGAGACGCTTGTGGATGACACGCCGCTGCGCCGTGATTTGATCGCCCGCGGGCTGCGACGTGCCGCACAATTTACCTGGCGCAAAGCGGCGCGCGAATTGTTGGAAACGTATCACCACGTCGGCTGAAAAAACTCGTTCATACTTGATTGAGAGGTCACGATGCCCCAAAAATCGATGTTGCTCCAACTGCTCGAACCGGGTTTTGCGCACAGCGTTTTGAGCGACCAGCGCAGACAAGATCGCGGTCTGTTGACCGATTACGTCCAGTTTCCGTTCACGGCCATTCTCAAGCAAGACGAGATGAAACTGGCGCTGGTATTGACCGTGATCAATCCGCGCGTGGGCGGCGTCTTGCTGATCGGCCCGCGCGGCACGGCCAAAACGACCGCCGTTCGCGGCCTGATCGATTTGCTGCCGCCGGTGGAACGCAGTTTGTGTCCTTATGGGTGCGAACCACAGGATGCCGAGACGGGCGGCATGGACGCCGTGTGTACCGATTGTGCAACCAAGTTGGCGCACGGCGACCCGATCACGCGCACCGATCGCATGCAGTTGATCGAACTGCCCCTCAACGCGCGCCTGGACGACGTGATCGGCGGGATCAATGAACGCGCGGCGGTCGAGCACCAGCGCGTGCGCATCGAAAAGGGCATTTTGGCCAAGGCCGACAAGAACATTTTGTTTGTCGATGAAATCAATTTGCTCGAGCCGTCGATCGCCAACGCCATTCTCGACGCCGCGGCCCAGGGACGTTACACCGTCCATCGCGGGGCGTTGACGGCCACCTATCGCGCGCGGATCATCCTCATTGGCTCGATGAATCCCGAAGAGGGGGAACTGCGCCCGCAAATCATGGATCGGCTGGGGCTGCGGGTGATCGTCAAACGGCTGGATCAGGCCCAAGATCGGGTCGAGGTTTATCATCGCATGCTTCGTTTTGCCAAAGCCCCTTATGCGATGATTGAGGATTACGCCGAGGATTTGCTGGCAATGAGCGACGAGATCGACGAGGCGCAGGGACTCGTGCCACACGTCACCGTCACGCCGCCGGCAGAAAATTTGATCATGGAAGCGATCTTGCGGCTCAACATCTCGTCCAATCGCACCGAATACGTTGCCCTGGAAGCGGCCCGCGCCTATGCCGCCGCCGACGGTCGCACGATGGCTACCGACGATGACGCGCGCGCCGTCGCGCCGATGGCCCTGCGTCTCCGACGCAGCGAATTTATCGACCGCTATTTTGAACAAACCATGGATCAAGAGCGCACCATTCAAGAGGTGCTCGCAAGTCTTTAGGCAATTCCAGAAAAATAATTGTCCCAGATCGGCATGGGCCATAGAATAATGTTAGTGCGTGCAAGTTTTGGGACATTTTGAAAACCGGAAAAGCCCTGGTAAAGGAGGTTTCATACCTGATGCCCACGTCTTACCTGGAATACCGTCTCGTGGACGGTTTTATCGACAACTGGTTGGTGGCCGGCCCGCAGGCGATCGCCGTGGACGCGCCGGAGCGTTTCGAGTCTCAGGCGCGCAAATTGCAGATCGCCGAGTACTATGGCGTCTTGCCCGGCGGCGGGGCCGATATGGCCGAACCGCCCGTGGCCCGTGGCCGCTTGCGCGTGGGCGGCGGGGACGAGTTCGAGTGGCAGTACCGCCGCTGCCCAATCGATCACCGGATCGATCTGGCGACTTTTTATCACAATTGGACTTATTTGCGCGCCTGGGCCTATGCCCAGATCGTCAGCCCGGTGGCAGGGCCGGTGACGATGACCCTGGCCACCAACGGCCCCGCCGATGTCTGGCTCGACGGCCGGCATGTCCATCGACAGGCGCATTTTTACCATCAGCAGCCGCGCAGCGTGACTTTTGAGGCCGCGCTGCAAGCGGGCGTCAACGAGCTGCTGGTGCGCTTTGAAGCGGTCGCTGCGCGCGAGTGCCCGTATGGGATGGCCTTGCGGTTGGCCGATGCGCCGGCCCAGGCCGGCGCGCCGA
>CAYZYE010000066.1:0-18038 GCA_964481205.1 uncultured Anaerolineae bacterium
CATGGTTGCCCCCTAAATTGATTTTGCGCCGGCCAAAGTCAAATGTGTAGGGTGGATAGTGTAGCCAATACAGGTAGGAGTGTTTATGCGAATCGGGATCACATGTTACCCCACCCACGGCGGCAGCGGCGTGGTCGCTACCGAGTTGGGCAAGCATTTGGCCGAGATGGGGCACGAGGTGGCGTTTATCAGCTATTCGGTGCCGCTGCGGTTGGGCGATCTGCCGGACGGGGTCAGTTTTCACGAGGTGCAAATTGTCGAGTACCCGCTGCTGAAAAATTTTCCTTATACGTTGGCCCTGGCCTCGAAAATGGCCGAGGTGGCGCGGATGAAAAATCTCGAGATTTTGCACGTCCATTATGCGATTCCTTTTGCCGCCGCCGCGTTGCTGGCCCGGCAGATGGTGCCCGATCTCAAGGTTGTGACCACGCTGCACGGCACCGACGTGACGCTGGTGGGCAATAATCCGTCGTTCAAACCGGTGACGACGATGACGATCCGTGCCTCTGATGCGGTGACGGCCGTGTCCGAGTATTTGCGGGATGCGACGGTGCAGGAATTTGGCGTTGACAAAGAGATCGAGGTGATCCCCAATTTCATCGACCCGCAGCGGCATAGGCGTCCTGTTCCATCCTGTATCAGCTTTTGCCAATGTCGAGATCAAGTGACGCTGATGCACATTTCCAACTTTAGGCCGGTCAAGCGGGTGGTCGATGTGATCGAGGTTTTTGCTTTGGTTGCTCAAAGGATGAACGCCTGTCTGGTGATGATTGGTGACGGTCCCGACTATGGCAAGGCCGTCGAGGCGGCGCAATCGCTGGGTGTGTTGGATCGGGTCAAATTTGTGGGTGTGGTCGATCAGGTTGCGCCGTTCTTGCAGGTTGCCGATCTGTTTTTGTTGCCCAGCGAGATGGAAAGTTTTGGCCTGGTGGGTCTGGAAGCGATGGCCAGCGGGGTGCCCGTGGTTGCCAGCAACGTCGGCGGCATTTCCGAAGTGGTCAAGCACGGCGAGACGGGGTATCTTGCCCCATTGGGCGCTGTCGAGCAAATGGCCGAATACGCGATCGAGATTCTTGCTGACTGCCGGGTGCGGAAACGTTTTGCCGAGGCGGCTCGCCGGCGCGCGATCGAGTCTTTTGATTATCACGACATCGTTCCACGGTACGAAGCGGTGTACAAGAGGGTGCTTGGATAGTTGTCTATGTGATTTGGGTGTGTTTCATTTGCTTTGTAGCATCGGCCCTCGTGGTCGTTTTGGCCTGTTCCACCCGACCACGGGGCGCCCGCAAGGGGCGATGCTACGGACACCCAAATCGTTTGAAACACACCCATGTGATTTTCACTGGAAGCGTGCTGAAAAAAAAGGAGCGCGGTAATTTGGAAAAAGATGCGTTAGTTAAAATGCTCAATCAAGACCTGGCCGATGAGCACATTTCGATTATTCGATACCTGATCCACGCCTACCAGGAAGGGGAGGATACGCCTTTGGGGGCAATGTTGCTCTCGATGGCGCGCGAAGAGATGTGGCACACCGATTGGCTGGGCGACGTGCTGGGAGATCTGGGCGCAGAGCCGGACATGCGCCCCGGCGTTTATCCACACGATCCGACGTCAAACGCCTCATTGCTGCGTTCTTATATCGCCTGGGAGGACAATCTGGTCGTCGAGTATGCCCGGCAGGCCGAGTTGGTCGATGACGCGGCGATCAAGCGGGTGTTGATGCAGCAGAGCATCGAGTCGGCGGTACACAGCAAACGCTTTGCCCGTTGGCTCGAAAAGCTCGGTGAGGCGGCTCAAGAACCGAGGCATTTTCAAGACAGTGGGGCGTTTTCGCCACGGATGCTCGAACGGCTGCAAAGCGAGATGACCGGCGAATACCGGATCGTGCTGCAACACCTCCGCGACGCTTTTGTCTTTGAGGACGACGGCAAGGTCAGCGCCGAACTAGAGCTGGCAGCGATGCGGCACATGAAACATCTCTCGCACCTGGCGGAAGAGCTGGCCGAGTCGGGACATGCGCCGCAATTTGCGACCTCGGCCGGGTTGGCTCAAAGCGCCGACCTGGCGGGCGCGGTCGAGAACAATTTGGCTTTGACCAGGGAGGCGCAGGCGCGTTTCGAGTCTTTGCTGGCCGACGAGGAACTGGGCGAACACAAGACATTGCAGATCGAAGTCGAGCACATGGTCAACCAGGAGGCTTTTCTCAGTGCACAGGTCGAGGAACTGTTCATCGGGGTAAAGGCAGAGGCTGCGCCGACCGCCCCAGAAGAGCCGGGCGAGGCGAACGCGCGGGACACATTTACCGTGGGCAGTTTGATCAAACCAGATTAGCATGATACGGGAGGTATAAAATGACCGATTTTTTGATGCGGGATGATGCGCCGTTTGGCGCAAAAGGTTGGGCGGCGATCGATGGCGTTGTGACCGGCGTGGCTAAAAAACTGTTGGTTGGACGGCGTTTCATCGAATTGACCGGCCCGCTGGGCATTGGCGTGCAGACGGTGCCCATTTTTGGCGTTGGTGTGCAAGGCAGCGTTGTTCAAGTCACCCGGCGCGATTTTCTGACCATGCGCATGATCCAGCAAGATTTTATGCTGTCGGCGCTGGATATCGAGACGGCCAAAGCGCAGGGCGTGGGCATCGAGATTGGGCCGGCTGCTGCTGCCGCCGCTGCGTGCGCCAGAGCCGAGGACGAGATGATTTTCGGCGCGTTGATCGGCGCAACCGGCAGCAAGCGCGTCGAGTTGAGCGACTGGAGCGAGCCGGGCGCGGCTTTGAACGATGTGGTCGCCGCGACCGAGGCGCTGGTTGACGACGGCTTGTTCGGCCCATTTGCCCTGGCGCTCAGTCCGGCCTTGTACGCCAGGACACAGCGCGTGTCGCGGGGTATGGGGCGTATGGTCTCCAAGTTGATCAAGGATGTGGTCGAGGGTGGGATGTTCCGTTCGCCATGCCTGCAAGCCGATCAGGGGGTCGTCGTCTCGTTGGGCAAGCACAATATCGATCTGGTTGTTGGGCAAGACCTGGTAACGGCTTATCTGGGCAACGAAGAGTTGGATTACCGTTTTCGTGTTCTGGAAAGCCTCGTTTTGCGGATCAAGCGCCCCGGCGCGATCTGTACTTTGACTCGTTGATGAGCAACGGGTCTGTGGAAAAAAAAAGTCGCTCAAGTTCCTGCCAACCATAGAGAACGCCGAGGTCGCCAGGCGACCCTGGCGTTCTTGGGTTTTTGTCAGGTTTGACAAAATTTTCAAATGTGGTATAATCGTATAGTTATGCTACATCACATAGGTGATATATCACCAACCAAGTCGAGTTTTTTAGAGCGATGCGAAAAAGTGGTTCGATAACTTTGCCTCGCTCTTTTTGTGCGAATATCGGGTTTGTCCCCCATCCTTGGTGGTGCAGCATACATTTTCCATTTGGAGAAAACCACATCCCAAAGTGTGAACCACGTCATACAACGGACAACGCAGTCCACTACATGTCCGAGTTTTTTCTCCTGCTACTCGTCATCTCTTTTGGGAATGTTTTGCCCCATACCTCAGGAGGTTTGTGTTGGAAACTAGGGATTTTCAAGCGATTCGAATCAGTCTTGCCTCACCCGATCAGATTCATTCGTGGTCTTATGGTGAAGTGACCAAGCCGGAGACGATCAATTACCGTCGTTTGCGGCCGGAAAAAGACGGTTTGTTTTGCGAGGCTATTTTTGGCCCGACCAAAGATTGGCAGTGTTATTGCGGCAAGTACAAAAATGTTCGATACAAGGGCGTTGTTTGTGATAAATGCGGCGTCGAAGTGACCCGTTCGCAGGTACGGCGTGAGCGGATGGGGCATATCGACCTGGTGGCGCCGGTGGCGCATATCTGGTACACGCGGCGCGTGCCGAGTTATTTGGGCGTCTTGTTGGATGTGACGCGGCGAAATCTAGAGCGCGTTCTTTATTTTGCCCAGTATGTGATCACCAGCGTCGACGAGGACGCGCGGCAGCGGGCGCTGCACCGGCTGCACAGTGAATTTGAGCGCGAGCAGGCGCGTCTCGAAGAGGCTTCGCAGAGCGAGTTTGCCTCGATCGATGATGAGATGAAATTGCTCATTTCACGGGCCACCGGCGAGTTGATGACTACCCGGCAGAGCCTGGACGAGCGCCTGGCCCGGCAAACCGAAGAGATTATGAATGAAGCCAAAGTGCTGTCCATCTCGTTGGAAAACCAGATGGGGCGGCCGGCGCGCGAGGATATGTACCTTTCCTTTTCAGAGCAGGCGATCGTCAAGGAAGGGGAAAAGGTTGGCCGCAAGCATGGCGCCAGGTTGAATGAATTGGTTCAGGAGGCGCTGAGTAGCCTTCAGAGTGAGGTCGGCGACGAGCGGCAAGAGACGACCAATCGGATCGACGCGATCAATGTCGATATTCGTGAAGCGACGAGTGAGCAGCGAGGGCAAATTCAAGAGGCGCTGGCAGTGCAGTTGGAGGCGCTTCAGATCAAGCACGAGAGCGACATAGACGAGCTCAAGAGTTTGGCGCCGATGCAGTTTTTTGGCGAAGCGCGTTACCGCGAGTTAAAGAGCAAGTGGGGCAATGTTTTCCGCGCCGGTATGGGCGCCGAGGCATTTTATGAAGTGCTCCAGGATATGGATTTGGACAAGCTGTCGGTCGAATTGTGGAATGAGGTGCGCACGACGCGATCAAAGCAGCGGCGCCAGCGCGCTACCAAGCGGCTGCGGGTTGTCGAAGCGCTGCGCGCCAGCGGCAACCGTCCCGAATGGATGATTTTGACCGTTTTGCCGGTCATCCCGCCTGACTTGCGCCCGATGGTGCAGTTGGACGGCGGTCGATTTGCCACTTCGGACCTCAATGACCTGTATCGGCGTGTCATCAACCGCAACAATCGCCTCAAGCGTTTGCTCGATCTAGGCGCGCCCGATGTGATTGTGCGTAACGAAAAGCGGATGTTGCAAGAGGCGGTCGATTCATTGATCGACAATTCGCGGCGCGGCAAGGCGTTGTCGCGGCGGGGGCACCGCGAACTCAAGTCGCTTTCCGATATGCTCAAGGGCAAAAAGGGACGTTTTCGCCGCAATTTGTTGGGAAAACGTGTCGATTATTCGGGCCGTTCGGTGATCGTGATCGGCCCCAAGCTCAAGATGCACCAATGCGGTTTGCCCAAGACGATGGCTCTCGAGTTGTATCGCCCGTTTGTCATTGCCAAATTGGTCGAATACAATTATGCCAGCAATGTCAAAAGCGCGCGGCGTATTATCGAGCGCGAGCGTCCCGAGGTGTGGGAGGTGTTGGAAGAGGTGATCAAGGATCGCCCGGTGCTGCTCAACCGCGCGCCGACGCTTCACCGCCTGGGTATTCAGGCTTTTGAACCGCTCCTGGTCGAGGGCAAGGCGATTCATTTGCATCCCCTGGTGTGTGCGGCTTTTAACGCCGACTTTGATGGCGACCAGATGGCCGTGCATGTGCCGTTGTCGCAGCGGGCCGTGCAAGAGGCGCGAGAGTTAATGTTGTCATCTCATAATTTGCTCAAACCTGCGGATGGCGAGCCGATCGTCGGCCCGTCAAAGGATATGGTGCTGGGCTGCTATTATCTGACTATGGAGCGTAGTGGCCGCAAGGGCGAGGGGATGGCCTTTGCCAATATGGACGAGGTCATTTTTGCTTATGATCTGAAAAAGGTGGATATTCACGCCCGGATCAGTTTGTGGTCGTGGACGCAAGACCCCGCCGACAGCGTCGGCGCGCCGATCGAAACGACCGTGGGGCGGGTGCTGTTTAATGATATTTTGCCCGAGATGATGCGGTTTGTGAACGATGTTCAGGACAAAGGAACGCTCAAGACCTTGATCGCTCAGTGTTACCGTCAGGCCGGCCAAGAGATCACTGCCGATGTGGCCGACAAGATCAAAGATGTCGGCTTCAAGTATGCCATGCGTTCTGGTTCGAGCATTGCGGTGAGCGATTTGGTTGTGCCCGAGGCCAAGGGTGAAATTTTGGCCCAGATTTCAAATCAAGTCAGCGAGGTCACTCGCCAGTACCGGCGCGGTTTGCTGACCGAGGATGAGCAGTATACGCGCACGATCGAGTTGTGGACTGAGGCCAAGGACAAGGTGACGGACGCCGTTCACGATGCGATGGACCCCGAGGGGCCGATTTTTGTGATGGCTTCGTCGGGATCGACCAAAGGCGGTTTTGGGCCGATCGCCCAGCTGGCCGGTATGCGCGGTTTGATGGCCGACCCTTCGGGGCGGATCATCGAGTTGCCGATTTTGTCCAGTTTCCGCGAGGGGCTGACCGCGCTCGAATACTTTATTTCGACGCACGGGTCGCGCAAGGGTTTGGCCGATACCGCGCTGCGCACGGCCGACGCGGGTTATTTGACCCGTCGGCTGGTCGATGTGGCGCAGGATATGGTGATCAATGAGGACGATTGCGGCACACGCGGCGGGTTGTGGATTCGAGTGTCGGATAACGCATTTGATCCCAATTTGCCGCAGTTGGGCGAGCGTATTTTGTCCAGGATTTTGGCCGGAACGTTGATCGACCCGCAGAGCGGCGATGTCGTTTTGGAGCGCGGCGCATTGTTGGACGAAGAGGCGGTCGCCAAGGTTTTGGCGGCTGGCTTTGACCAGGTTTTCGTTCGCTCACCGCTGACTTGCCAGCTCGAACATGGCGTCTGTCGCAAGTGCTATGGGCGAGACTTGGGGCGGGGCGTGATGGTCAAGTTGGGCACTGCCGTGGGGATTATGGCCGCGCAGTCGATCGGCGAGCCGGGCACGCAGTTGACGCTGCGAACGTTTCACACCGGCGGTATCGCCCACGGTGGCGACATCACCCACGGTCTGCCGCGCGTCGAAGAGTTGCTCGAAGCGCGCAAGCACCCCAAAGGCGAGGCTCTTATCTCGGATATTGCCGGACGGGTCGAGGTGCATCGCAGTGAGCAGGGGGTGCGCACGGTCAAGATTGTGAACAGCCGCCTGGTGCGCGACGAGTATCCGATCAAGCGCGGATGGAAAGTCGTGCTGGAAGAAGAGCAAGAGACGGTCGAGGATGGTCAGGTGATCGCCATGCGCGGCGAGCGCGAGCTTTGCGCCAAGCACGGTGGGCGGGTTGTGAACGAGGGCGAGGCAATCGTCGTCGTCTATGACGAACTGGAAGAATACGAATACGAGATTCCGTCTTCGGTGCGTTTGTTGGTCAACGAAAATCAAGTGATCGAGGCCGGCGCCCAGCTTACCGAAGGCTCCAAGAATCCGCACACTATTCTGGATGTGCTGGGCCGTGAGGCGACCCAGCTTTATCTCTTGCAAGAGGTGCAAAAGGTATACCGTTCGCAGGGCGTGCATATTCATGACAAGCATTTTGAGGTGATTATCGCCAAGATGCTTTCGCGCGTGTTTGTCGTTCAGTCTGGCGATACCACGTTGCTGCCCGGAGATTTGATCGAGCGCCATATCTTTACCAAGATCAACGCCGACGCCGTCCAAGAGGGCGGGCAGCCGGCATCGGCGCGACCGGTATTGTTGGGGATCACCAAGGCGGCGCTGAATACAGAGAGTTTCTTGGCGGCGGCGTCTTTTCAGCATACGATCAAGGTGCTGGCCGGCGCGGCCATCGAGGGCAAGAGCGACCGGCTTTTGGGGCTGAAAGAAAATGTGATCATTGGCAAGTTGATCCCGGCAGGCACGGGTTTCCAAGTCGAAGAGGTGGCCGAACCGGCGCCGCTCGATCTGGATGACAAGGAATTTGCCGATTTTGTCGACGCCGAACTCGACCTGGATGATCTCGATGTCGATCTGGACGGGTTTGATTTGGAAGCCGAACTCGAGTTGGAAGAGTTGGGCGAGGACGACGTCCTGGATGTCGATGATCTGGTGCAAGAAGAAGAGCAAGACGCCCCAGATCAAGAGGTCGCCGATTTGCCGGACGATGGGGTGGTCCAAGAGACAGAGCCTGAAACAAGTTTGTGATAATTTGTGTTTGCCGGCGTGCGCCGGTCAGGCGTCGAGGTCAGATGTTGCTTCTTGTTCCCAGTTGGCTGCGGGTGGGGTATTTAGAATTTGTTTGGCCTGCTCGGCGTTTTGCGTTGTGACCAGGATGCGTATTTGGCCCAGTTTTAGCCCGTTGGCGGTCAAGCCAAAAAGGACGCTGGCGCTGTCGTATTCCAGCATGGCCTGAATCCCGGCGTCTTGGAGATGTGATTTTAGAATTTCGGCTTTGAGCATCCCCGAGACGGTTGCAATTGCGACCAGTTTGTTTTCATCGTTTTGTTTTCGGAACATGGTCTCCTCCCAGGTGTATTATACCACAAGTGGTTTCGGGCGAGTAGGCCAGAAAATTTTTGATTTGGGCAATTTATTCCACAATTATGTTTTGGGAGGGTTCCTGTTGTGATTGAGCGTAAAATTCAAACCGAAGCGTATTGGCAAGAGGAATTTGTTATCACAAAACAGGATGTTCAAAGTCTTGTCCAGCTTTATTTGGAAAACCAGGCGCCGATGACTTTGGCCGAGTTGAGCCGGGCGTTGATCGACCGTTATTGCCAGCGGGAGAAAAACTTGATTCGGCGCAGTTTGACCAACGGGACGGTGTATCGACCGAATGGGACGTTTGCCGTGGGCGAGACGTTGGTTTTTCCTCACCTGGATTTCGCTCAAGGCGAGGTGGTGGACGTTCGAGAGGGAAACAATCCCGAATACGGCGAGTTTCAGGTGGTTGCCGTCCGGCTGGCAAAAGAGGAGCGCAGTTTTGCCGCGCGGTTGGGGATCGAGCACAAGCTGGCCTTTCCAGATGATGTGTCCATTGAGCAGATGTTTATTCCGTCGGTCGAAACGTTGTATGATTTGTACGGCAATCTTGTCGCGGACAAGCTGGAGCGGCAGTTGACTCAAAACGGCGCTTTTGTGCGCTTTCGCGATCGCTGGCTCGCGGCCGAGATGTTGGCCCAAGTGCATGTCGGCCATCTGAATTTGGCCGAGGCAGTGTTGGATATGCAAGCAAAGCCGTTGCCAACCGAGAAATTGCTGCCCGATCTGGATTTGCCTCAAGAAATATCTCCGGCGCTCAAGGTGTTTTCGCTCAATTACGCGATGACGCAAGACGAGCGGTTTGACGATGTTGGAGCAAATGGGCAGATTGTTTGGGGGTTGAGGCGCTGGGAGCCGCAAGAGGTGGTCTCTACGCCGGCCTGGTTCAAGTACGAACCGACGCCATACGATCGCACCAGGTTGGATGTCACTCATTTGCAGCTGGAACGCGAGATCGACGATCAATTGTCGGGGGTGATGGCGTTGCCCAGTACGGTTGATGCTCAGTCGTTGACCTTGATCCTGAGTTACCCGCACCGGCGTCTTGGTTCTCTGCCGCTCACCGATCGCACCGGGCGTTTTTTCCCCGCCGGACATGTCGATCAACACACCCGCGTCACATTCATCGATCGCCACCAGAACGCCGAGTTTCCGGGCTGGGTTGTGCGTGGAGACAAGTTTGTGTACGGGCTGGGCGAGTGGTACAAGACGAACCAGGTGCCGGTCGGCGCGTACATCAAGCTGGAGAAAACCGGCGATCCAAACTGCGTTGCCATTGATATTATCCCGCGACGGATGAAACGAGAGTGGGTGTGTACGCTGTTCAAAAACGATCAAGGCGGCCTGCGGTTTCAGGTGCAAAAAAGCCCCATTGCGTGCGAGTATGACCCCAAGTTCTTGATGCAAATGGATGACCAGATCGCCGACGAGTTGTGGCAGCGAGAGCAAGAGCGGCAACGACCGCTGGATCAGGTGATTCAAGAGGTTTTTCTCGAGATCGCCAAACTCAGTTCGCTGGGCACCGTGCATGCCAAGACGTTGTACAATGGCGTCAATATTCTCAGACGCTGCCCGCCGGGGCGAATATTTGCCGTCTTGTTTGAACTGCCCCATTTTGTCCCCGTCGATGAAGGTGCCTGGATGTTTAACGAGAACGTCTATTAAGATCCTGTCCGAAAAATCGCTCCCGTAGCCGCGCATCCCTATGCGCGGCGGACGGCATAGAGATGCCATCCTACTTTTCGGATAGGCTCCTAGAGTGTATCCAGTACGCCTATGGTGTTTTGCCATCAAACAGAGACGGTCAGGTAGGGTGGTGCCGGCGTTTGTGAATGTCAACGGTGTATTTTGCCTTGTTTTGCGGTTGATGATAGCGGTACCGAGTTTTTTCAGTGGATTTTTTGATCGCGAGGTAGATGCTCATGGCACGTTGGATCAAGCCAACATTGAACACTAAATTTCATATTGATTTCGATTGGTGGGAACAACATCATCGCCAATTGCGCGTTTATTTACACCAGAATTTGTGCCCGGCTTGCCGGGAACTGTATCCGTCGCACCGAGGCTCCCGCGTGGTAGACTGGATCGATCCGGACACGGCCGAGGTGTATCCGGTCGATGGTTTGTGGCAGGCATTGCGAACCCATTGCAGCCTCGAGGAGAGCTATATCACCCCGGCCACGCCGCTGACGAACGCCGTTTTTCGCGTGTTTTTGGCCAACGGCAACGTTCCATTGACGCCGGTTGAATTGGGCGAGCAGATTGGGCGGTCGTCAGACCGGATTCTCAAAACACTGGCCCGCCGGCGGATTTATGATGGGATCAAGCCGGTCGTGTCGCGCGTCTAAGCGGGCGCGTTTGCCGTCTGCGGCGGCGCGAATTGGGCCGGTTTCTTGGGAGGGCGAAAAGGAGCGTGGACGGTGCGCACGTTGGCCGATGCGGTTTGGCAGCACGTTGAACAGAGTGGGGCGGTGCAGACGCTCGCGTTGGCCGGATTGAAACAGATCGCGTCTGAATTTGGTTTGTCTCGCCAAGAGGCCGAGATCGCCGTTTTAGAGTTGGGCGTTTTACCCCTGCGTTATCTGCGCAGTTGTGGCACGATCGGGGTAGACGGCCAACTTTTGCTTTTGCGTTCGGGTGTGGCCGTGCTTGGGCTGGGTGGGCTGGGCGGTTATGTCGTCGAAGGGCTGGCGCGGATGGGCGTGGGGCGCCTGGTGTTGATGGATGGCGATTTGTTTCTGGAACACAATCTCAACCGGCAAATTCTGAGTGATGAGCCAAACCTGGGCCGACTCAAGGCCGAGGTGGCGATGGAGCGCGTTGGGCGCGTGAACCCGGCAGTCGAGGTGACGGTATATGCCGATTATGCGACGCGGGAAAATCTGGGGCCGATTTTGGCCGGCGTCAATGTCGTGGTCGATGCGCTGGACCGGCTGCCGGCGCGGTTGATGGTGCAAGACGTGGCCACAGCGGCCGGCGTGCCGATGGTGCATGGCGCGATTGCCGGCTGGGTGGGGCAGGTTATGACCATTTTCCCCGGCGATGGCGGGCTGCGCGCGCTCTATGGCGATGGCCCGATTCCAGAGCAGGGCGCCGAGGCGGAGCAGGGTTGCCCGGCGGCCTCGCCGATGATGATCGCTGCGCTGCAAGTTCAAGAGACGATCAAGCTGCTTGTCAAAAAAGGAAGTGTTTTACGCAACAGGATGTTGTTTATAGATGCCGCTTTTGGCGAAGTGAGCACGCTGAAATTGAGCTAGGAGCGTGCTGTGCCGATCACCCGATCACCCGGCGTACTATGTGCGGGGCCAGATTTTGCCCGGTCAACTCCAAGATGGTCACAATGCCGCCGGGACTCAGCACGTTCATTTCAAGGATATAAGGATAAACCAGGTCGATCCCGACAAAATGTGCGCCGACCTCGTTCAGGTATTGGCCGAGTTGGTTGCACAGCGCCGCCTCTTGTGGATCGAGGGCGCACACCGACGGCACCGCTCCCTGGTGCAAATTGGTGCGGTGGTCGTCTTGAGCCACTCTCTTGTACTGCCCCATCACTTGTCCCTCGGCGATCAACACCCGTTTTTCCCCTGACAATATTTCTGGAATATAACGCTGCATAATGCAAAACTGGTTTGTGCCATGCCCGGTCATGTTTTGCAAAATGACCCGCGCGTTGGGATCGTCCTGCCGCAGCAAAAACACGTCGCGGCCCAGACTGCGCGCGGGCGGTTTGACGACCCAGCTGCCGCCGCCCTGACGAAATACATCCCACAACAGGTCAAAATCGGCCGAGGCCCAGGTTTCGGGGTATTGAAAGACCTCGTCGTGGAGATGGATGCCCAGGTGGTACTTGTTGTGCAGAAACATCAATGTGTCGACCGAGTTGATCACGCGGGTGTAGCGCGACAAAGCCCATAACAGCTGCATCTTGTCCAAAAAAGACTCGCGTTTGCCAAACCCCAGCACCCACACATCATCCATCGTGGCCAGATCGACCTGTTCGCCCGGCCCACCGGGGGGCAGATCGCCCGGCGAAAGAGGCGCGTCGATGCGCCAGAGTTGCCCCAACACGTCGCCGGCATGCAAGGCGAGGGCGTCGATCAGACCGAGGTAGACCTGATCACCCCGCTCGAACAAAGCATTGGCCAGCACCAGGCAATTGGTGGGTCTGGTCGTCGGCACATCGTTGATTAGAAAACAAACACGTTTCATCGGCTCTCTCCCAAGTGGAATAGGACGAATAGGATTTTGACCCTGGCAGATGATTGTAAATCAGTTTGTCCGCAAAGTCAAAGGCGTCAGGTGGGCCTAGTTGTAGTTCAATTCTAATTTGTGACCAGGTCACCGCTGTATTGAACAGTCCTGGCTTGGGCCGTGACTTGCTAAAAACGGCATTTTCTCGGCCAAACGCAGGTGATCAATCCGCTGCCCCCAACGGCAAATGTGCCCGCGCCCGGTTGTGCCGATGATCGGGCATCTCGTGACGGCGGGCATAGTGAGGTGTTACATGTTCAGAATACATTGTCGAGTCTCCTGAAATGCCTGGATTGTTACATATTTGTAACTATTGGTGATGTTTTTTGATGGTTTGTCTCTGTGATTGATCGGTTTTTTCAGTGGACTCGTTGTCGTGCCAGTTCAAGGAGAAGTAAATGCGTTATAAGGTGATTGTAAATCCGTTGGCCGGACATGGTTTCGGCGCCAAATCGTTGCCTCGCATCAAGCAGTTGTTGTCAGAGCAGGCGCTTGATTTTGATTTGGTGACCACCGCCTGGGCCGGCGAGGCGGTCGAGTTGGCTCGTCAGGCCGTCCTCGACGGTTATGACACGATTGTCGCTGCCGGTGGAGACGGCACATATCACGAGGTGGTCAATGGTATGATGGCGGCGGCCGACGGCCGGGCCACGGCGGGCGGGCCCCCTGTTGGCGATCTGGGGCTGCTGCCGGTCGGGTCGGGGTGCGATTTTGCCTGGATGGTTGGCATTCCGGGTGATCTGGAAAGCGCTTGCCTGAAATTGGCCGGGCGCAAAACCAGGGTCATCGATCTGGGGCGGCTGACGATCGACGATACCGAGGTGCGTTATTTTGACAATTCGGTGGGGATTGGTTTTGAGGGCGTGGTCACGGTGCAGGCACGCCGCTTCAAGCGCCTGCGCGGGTTGGCGCTCTATTTGCCGGCCGTGCTCCACTCGGTGTTTGTGGGTCTGAAACCGGCGCACTCGCTGATCGAGTATCAAGACGATGAGGGGCAAACCCACCGCCTGGAACTTGACGTGCTGATGGCGGATGTGTACAATGGGGCGCGCGGCGGCGGCGCTTTTTTGATCGCGCCGCAAGCCAGGCTGGATGATGCCCATTTTGACATTTGTCTGTTGGGCGACATATCTCGTTTCAAGATGTTGCGCATGATCCCCCTCTTTCTCAAGGGCACGCATGTTCAGCACAAAGATGTGACTATGCTGCGCAGCAGGCACGTGGTGATCACTTGTGCGGATGGCCTGATTGCCCATACTGACGGTGAGCTGATTGATCGCCAGGCGCAGCGCATCGAGTGCGAGTTGCTGCCGCAGTGTGTTCGCGTTGTTTGTTGACGAAAGGGGAGAGACAAAGTGAGCAAAATAACGATTGTTACCGACAGCGATTCCAGCCTGCCCGCCGATCTTGCCGGCCGGTACGGCATTTGCCAGGTGCCGATCACGGTGCATTTTGGCGCCGCCAGTTTTGAAACCGGCGTCGATATTGATGATGCCGGGCTGTTTGCGCGCGTCGCCCAAGAGGGCAAACTGCCGACGACTTCGGCGCCATCGCCGGGGCAGTTTATCCGCGTTTTCCAGGAGGCGCTGGACGCCGGTGCCGAGGCGATTGTCTGTGTTTGTGTGAGCGCCGAGATCAGCGCCACGTATGTTGCGGCGGTCACGGCCAGCCAGCAGTTTCCAGACCGGGAGATCAAGGTCGTTGATTCACGTACTTTGTCACTGGCACAGGGGTTTATGGCTCTGGAGGCCGCGCAAGCCGTGCGCGATGGGGCGACGGCCGATCAGGCCGTCGCGCGGGCCATCGATCTGGGCAAGCGTTCCAAATTATTTGGCGCGCTGGCAACGCTCAAATATCTGGCGCTGAGTGGTCGCGTGGGCAGCCTTGCCGCCGGGATGGGCGCTTTGTTGCAGATCAAGCCGATTTTGACGATCCAGGGCGGCAAGCTAGAGATGTTGGAAAAGGTGCGCACGCAAAAAAAATCGTGGTCGCGGTTGATCGAACTGGCGCGCGAGTCATTGCAAGAGCGCGAGATCGAGAAACTGGCGATTATCCACACCAATGTCTATGACCAGGCGCGGGCGTTCGAGGCCCAGGTGCGCGCTGCGCTGCCTTGCCCCGACGAGGTATTGATCGCCGATTTTACGGCCGGGCTGGCGGTTCATACCGGACAAGGGCTGATGGGTTTGGTGTATGTCGCCGGTAAAGGTGATGTGCAGCCGGCATAAAAAAGGAGAACAGTATGAGTATAACAAAGCAGGTTTACGGTAAGCTGCCCGATGACCGTGTGGTCGATCGATACATATTGGTCAACGAGCACGGGGTCGCGGCGGCGATCACGAATTATGGCAGTATCGTCCTCTCGTTGCTTGTGCCCGACCGCGACGGTGTGTTGGGAGACGTGGTACTTGGTTTTGATACGCTTGCCGAGTATGTCGATCACAGTCCATTTTTTGGCTGCATCGTCGGGCGTTTTGGCAACCGTATTGCCCATGGCCGGTTTACGCTCGATGGCGTCGAGTATGTGTTGGCGCAGAACGATGGGCAAAATCACCTGCACGGCGGGATTGAGGGGTTTGACAAAAAGGTGTGGGCCGCCCAGCCCCTCGAAACAGCCGACGGCCCGGCGCTCGAACTGCGCTATATCAGTCCCGACGGCGAGGAAGGCTACCCCGGCGCGCTGTCGGTGCGGGTGGTTTATACGTTGAGCAACGACGATGCGCTCAAGATCGATTATCAGGCGACGACGGAGCGGGCGACGGTGGTCAATTTGACCAATCACACTTATTTCAACCTGACGGCGGGCGCGGCAGACACGATTCTCGATCACGAGATGGTTATCTATGCCGACCGGTTTACGCCGATCGACGGCACATTGATCCCGACCGGCGAGCTGCGGCCGGTCGAGGGGACGCCGTTGGATTTCCGCACGGCTATGCCCGTCGGCGCGCGGATCGAGTCCGGTGACGCGCAGATTGCCTTTGGCGGCGGCTATGATCACAATTGGGTGATCAATGGTCAGGCCGGCGCGCTGCGTCCGGCGGCGCGCGTCTACGAGCCGGTTTCGGGGCGGGTGGTCGAGGTCTATACCACCGAGCCGGCGATCCAGTTCTATGCCGGCAACATGATGCCCCGGTCGCTGCCGGGCAAAGGCGGGCAGGTCTATCTGCGCCGGGGCGGGCTGTGCCTGGAAACGCAGCACTATCCCGATTCGCCCAATCACCCCCAGTTTCCATCGACGACGCTGCGGCCGGGGGAAACGTACCGCACGACCACGATCTATAAATTTTCGGTGATGCGCTCGTCGGCCGCAGAGGACGCCGGAAACGCCGGGTAAAACATTGAGAATAATCGCCGACATTCAAATATATGCGACGTTTTTTGGTTTTTGCCGGAGGGACAATGATGGATTTTCCAAAACTTGATCTTGCGTTGCGCCTGGCGCGGCTGGAGCCGCCGACGGGCAAGATACGGATGGTGCTCGATACCGACACCTATAACGAGATTGACGATCAGTTTGCGGTGGTCTATGCGCTTTTGTCGCCGGACAAGCTGGGGTTGGAGGCGATCTATGCCGCGCCGTTTTACAATGCGCGTTCGTCGGGGCCGGGCGATGGCATGGAAAGGAGCTATCAGGAAATTCTGCGCCTGCTCAAACGGTTGGACGTGGCCCCCGACGGGTTTGTGTTTCGCGGCTCGACCGGCTTTATGCCCGACTGGGAACATCCGCAGCGCAGCGCAGCGGCGCTCGATCTGGTCGAGCGGGCCATGTCGGCCGGCGATGAGCCGCTGTACGTTCTTGCCATCGGTGCGATCACTAACGTCGCTTCGGCCATTTTGATCGAGCCGAAAATCATCGAGCACATTGTCGTCGTCTGGTTGGGCGGGCAACCGCTGCACTGGCCGCACGTGCGCGAGTTCAATCTGGGGCAAGACATTCCGGCCTCCAAATTGATCTTTGACTGTGGTGTGCCATTGATCCAGATTCCGTGTACGGGGGTCGCCTCGCAGCTGCTCACCACCTGGTCAGAGATCGAGCGTTATGTCAAGGGGCAGGGCGCGATTGGCGATTATTTGGCGCAAATCTTTGCTCAATATCGCGGGGACAAATTTGCCTGGTCCAAGGTGATCTGGGATATTTCCGGCGTCGCCTGGCTGCTCGACGGCGATTGGGTGCCGACGGACGTCGTGCCCAGCCCGATCTTGACCGATCAATTGACCTGGAGCGTGGATCGTTCGCGGCATTTTGTGCGTATCGCCAATTTTGTACACCGCGATCCGATCTTTGGCGATCTGTTTGCCAGGCTCAAGGGGCGGGCCGGACACGTACTTGGGGCGGGGACGTGATCGATGTCCGATTGTGCGTTCAGTATTTCGTCCATCTTGCAAGCTCACCGGCGCATCACGTCTTTTGTACGGCATACACCGCTGATTTATAGCCCATACCTGAGTGCATCGACCGGCGCCAAGGTTTGGCTCAAAGCAGAGTGCTGGCAGCCTACCGGTTCGTTCAAAGTGCGCGGTGCTCTGAACAAGGTCGCTTTGCTTGTCGAGGCGCAGGGCGCCAAGCTGCCCGGCATTGTCACCGCTTCGGCGGGCAACCACGGATTGGGCGTTGCGTATGCGGCCCGGTCGCTCAAGTTGGACGCGGCGACCGTGTTTGTGCCCGGAAACGCGCCGCGGGCCAAGGTGGAGAAAATGCGACACCTGGGCGTGAATGTGCATTTGGTGGGCAGCAGGTACGAGGACGCACATCAACGGGGTGAACAGTTTGCGCGCGACACGGGGGCGATCTATGTTTCGGCCTATGACGATGTCGATGTGGTGGGCGGGCAGGCCACGATCGCCTTGGAGGTGTTGCAAGACCGGCCGCAAACAGACTTGATTCTGGTTCCTGTCGGCGGGGGCGGCATGATTGCCGGTATGGCGGTGGCGGCTCGCGCGCTGTCGCCTCGTTGCCAGGTGATCGGCGTGCAGCCGGAGGCCAGCCCGGCGGCGTTGTACAGTTTGCGCGACGGTGTTGCGTATGATCCATACGATCATGGTCCCACCATCGCCGATGGGCTGGCGGGCGGTTTTGGCAAGGTGCCCCTGGAAATCGCCGGCGCGTTGATCGAGCAAATTGTGTTGGCCAGCGAGTGGGAGTTGAGAAAAGCGATTTTTACACTGGTGGATCGACACCAGTTGGTTGTTGAGGCCTCGGGGGCGATTTCAATTGTGCCGCTGCTCAATCAGAGTGTGGATGTCGCCGGCAAGAGGGTGGTGTGCGTGTTGTCCGGCGGGAACATTGAAACGACATTGCTGCGTGATATCTTGATCGAGTTCGGCGGTTGAGCCGGTGATGTACTTGGACAAGGAGCAGACGATGAATCATTGGGATGTGTTTCAAATGGTTTGGGCGTCTGCAGAATAGTTCTTTGCGGGCGGCTCGCAGGTAGGTGGAACGGGCAAAAACGGCCACGAGGGCCGATGCTACA
>CAYZYE010000067.1:0-18026 GCA_964481205.1 uncultured Anaerolineae bacterium
TCCTCGGCCACGCGGATCGCCTCCCATTTGGCGCCGATCAGTTCGACATCGTAACGGGCCAGTACGCCTTGTTCGGCCAACGCCGAGGCGAGGTTGAGGCCGGTTTGCCCGCCGACGGTGGATAGAATCGTCAGATGGCCGGCGCTGGCCCGGCTTTCGCGTTCGACGATCTTGGTGAGCACCGGCACGGTCAGCGGCTCGACATACGTGCGGTCGGCCATTTCTGGGTCGGTCATGATTGTGGCCGGGTTCGAGTTGACCAAAATCACACGGTAGCCTTCTTCTTTGAGTGCTTTGCAAGCCTGTGTGCCCGAATAGTCAAACTCGCACGCCTGGCCGATGACGATCGGCCCGGAGCCGATGATCAGGATCGATTCAATGTCTGTACGTTTTGGCATAGTTTACTTTTCTCTGGAATCTAGGAATTTTGTTGCATCAGCCGCACAAAGTCGGCAAATAGTGGATGCGCGTCGTGCGGGCCGGGCGCGGCCTCGGGATGGTACTGCACGCTGAACGCCGGCAGCGATCGGTGGCGCATGCCCTCTAGTGTGCCGTCGTACAGGCTGAGGTGCGTCACCTCGACCCCGGCGGGCAGTGTGTCGGCGTCGATGACAAAGTTGTGGTTTTGCGCCGTGATCGCGATCTGGCCGCTGCGCAGGTCTTTGACCGGGTGGTTGCTGCCGTGGTGGCCGAATCCGAGTTTGCGTTTTTTCCCACCCAGGGCCAGTCCCAACACCTGGTGCCCCAGGCAGATGCCAAAGATCGGCACCCGGCCCAGCAGCGCCTCGATCGCCGCGACCGTGGCGGGCACATTTTCTGGATCGCCGGGGCCGTTGGAGACCAAGACGCCATCCGGTTTCAATGCCAGCGTTTCTTGCGCCGTGGTGTGCGCGGGCACGACGGTCACCCGGCAGCCGGCGCCAACCAGTTGTCGCAGGATGTTGCGTTTGATCCCGCAATCATAGGCCACGACATGCAAATTGCAAATTGCAAATGGTCGTCCGGTGTCTGTATTGCTGCGATTTTTTACTTGCCATTGCTTATCGCATTGTTCTGTCCATTGATATGGCCGGGCGCATGTCACCTCGGCCACCAGGTCTTGCTCCGATGTCGTCGGCGCGGCGAGGGCTTTGCTTTGCAGCGAGCCGGGGTCGAGATCGACGGTCGAGATTGCGCCGCGCAGCGCGCCAAATTGCCGCAGGTGGCGGGTCAGCGCGCGGGTATCGACATCGGTGAGCGCCATAATGTCGTGTTTTTGCAGGTAGCGAGTGAGCGTCTGCTGGGCGCGCCAGTTGCTCTCGCGCAGGCTGGCGTCGCGCACGATCAATGCGCGCAGGTGCGGTCGCTCCGATTCGCCGTCCTCGTCGTTGATGCCGGTGTTGCCGATGTGGGGATAGGTCATTGTCACCATTTGGCCGCGATAAGATGGATCGGTGATGATCTCTTGATAGCCGGTCATGCCGGTGTTAAAGACCACTTGGCCAACGCGCTCGCCCGGCGCGCCAAAGGATCGACCTGAAAATGCCGTACCGTCTTCTAAAACAAGCCAGGCTTCCATCAAGCTATTCCTCGATTGTTCACGATTGTACCAGTTCCAAGACCATGGCGGTCTCGTCACAGTTGGGAAATTTGGGACAGTTCATACATTCGCCCCACACTTTGCGGGGCATGGTTTCTTTTTCAACCTCGACAAAGCCCAGTCGTTCAAAAAATTCCTGTTGGTAGGTCAAGGCGAAGACCAGGGGGAGTTTGAGTTGGACGGCGTCCTGGACCAGCGCCTCGACGATGTTGCGCCCAACGCCGTTGCCGTGAAATTGTTCATCGACGGCCAGCGAGCGGATTTCGCCCAAATCATTCCACAAGATATGCAGCGCGCCGCAGCCGGCAAATTGGCCGTTTTTTTTGGCGACAAAAAAGTCGCGGATGTTTTGGTAAAGGTGGTTGCGCGCTTTGGCCAGCATCAACCCCCGGCCGGCGAAAAGGTTGATCAGGGCATGCATATTTTCCACGTCGCCCAGCGTGGCGCGACGGACGATCAGATCGGACATTATTTCTCCTCTCCCAGGACGCCGCTATGCAGTACCGCGTGTCGCGTACCGTCTAGCTGCATCGTTTAATTTTCCAGGACATCAAAGATATGGGCCAGTTTGCCGACTGCCTGGTCGATCTCGGATTTGTTGACCGTGTACGGCGGCAGCAGGCGCACGGTGTGTTCACCCGACGATCCGAGCAAAATGCCGTTTTCGTACCCGGCGGCGAGGATGTCTTTGGTTTGCAAGGTGGTATCCACACCCCAGATCAACCCGCGCCCGCGAACCTCGGTGATACATTCGTGTCCGGCGGCCAGGTCGTTCAACGCTTTGCGCATATAGTCGCCTTTTTCGCCAATGCCGGCCAGAAATTCTGGCTCGTTGATCACGCCGAGTACCGCGCGCGCCACGGCGCAGATCAATGGATTGGCGGCGAACGTGCTGCCATGATCGCCCGGTTCTAACAAGGCTGCCACTTTTTCTGCAACCAGCGCCGCGCCGATGGGTAGCCCGCCGCCCAATGGCTTGGCCACGGCGATCAGGTCGGGCAAGATGCCGCCTGGTTCAAAGCCCCACAACGCGCCCGTTCGCCCCAGGCCGCACTGGATCTCGTCGCAGATCAACAGGGCGTCGTTTTCATCGCACACGGTGCGCAGTTCTTGCAAAAACTCGGGGCTGGCGGGATAGACGCCGCCTTCGCCCTGCACGGCTTCGACGATGACGGCGCAGGGTTGCACTTGTTCGACGAGTTGGCGCGCGGCGGCCGGGTCGTTGTACGGCGCAAAGTGCGCGCCAGGCATGACCGGCACAAAGGGCGCGCGATACCGTTCTTTGTACGTGAGCGCCAGCGCGCCCATGGTGCGCCCGTGAAACGAGTGTTCAAAGGCGACAAAGTCGCGCCGGGCTTGCCCGCCGGCAGCGGGGTGGGCCTGGCCCCACTTGCGCGCAAATTTGATGCACGCTTCGACGGCTTCGGTGCCCGAGTTGCAGAAATAGACGCGGTCGGCGGCGGGGGTGCTTTGCGCCAGGTCGCGGGCCAGCAGGGCTTGCGGCGCAGTGTGGTACAGGTTGCAGACATGAAGCAGTTTGGCCGTTTGTTCCTCGATGGCTTGCACCACAGCGGGATGCCGGTGCCCCAGCGCGTTGACGGCGATGCCGCTCAAAAAGTCGAGATAGGATTTTCCTTCTGTATCATAGACATACAGTCCACTGCCTTTTGCAAGGACAAATTCGGGACGTTTGTAAGTTTGAACGACGTACTGTTGTTCCAAAGCGATGATTTCTTGGGCATTCATTTGTTTTGCTCCTTTTGCCAGGTGTGTTGTGCCGCCCGTTTGGGCAGCGCGAAACAAGTTCCTTGCTTGTGGGCCAATCCTTTCAGGTCGGCGATTCTCACCCGTTTGACGCCGCGTTCCAGCGCCGCCAGCGCCGATCTCACTTTGGGGATCATGCCGCCATAGATTTCCCCGGAGGCGATGCGCGCCTGTACCTCTTGTGGGGTGAGCCGCGCCGCGCATCTCTTTTCGCTGCCGAGCAATACGCCGGGTACGTTGCTGACAAAGACCAACTCGGCGGCGCCCAGCGCCGATGCCAGCGCCGCGGCGGCGTGGTCGGCGTTGACGTTAAAAGTATGCCCGTTTGGGCCAAGCGAGATCGGCGAGATGATTGGGACGATGTGGTGTTGCAGCAGCAGTTCGATGACGCCGGTATTGGTTTGCGCCACATCGCCCACCCAGCCCCAGTCATAGCCGTTGCGCGTCCGTTTGCCGACCTGGATGAGCTGGTTGTCGACGCCGCTCAACCCGACGGCCGGCAGGCCGGCCGATACAAAGCGCGCAACCAGCCGTTTGTTGAGCAAGCCGGACAGGACCATTTCGGCCACATCGAGCGAGGCGTCGTCGGTCACGCGCAGGCCGTCGACGAATTTGGCTTCCAGGCCGAGCCGGGCCTGTAAAGCAGCGATTTTTTTGCCGCCGCCGTGGACGAGCACGACCGGCGCGTTTTTTCTCAACCGGCGCACCGCTTTGATCAGCGCGGCGACGAAATCGTTCGCGGCATAATGGGCCAGGGTTTCCAGCTCGCTGCCGCCGATTTTGAGGACAAGGCAGTTCGTCTCGACCATTATTTGACCAGTCCCATTGTCTCATCAAGACCAAACATCAGGTTCATGTTTTGCACCATTTGTCCCGACGCGCCTTTGAGCAGGTTGTCGATGGCGGAGACGATGATAAATTCGTCCTCGCCGGCCTGGGCGAAAGAGATGGCGCAGCGGTTGGTGTGTACGGCAAAGGCCAGCGAGGCCAGTTTGCCCACCGGCAAGACGTGGATAAAAGGTTCGCCGGCATAGACCCCGGCATAGAAGTCGACCAGCTTGTCCACCGACCATCCTGGGTCAAGCGTGACGTAAATAGTAGATAAAATGCCTCTACTTACGGGCAATAGATGCGGCGAAAAGGTGACCCGCAAATCCATATCGCCCCATGTTTTCACCTCTTGTTCGATCTCGGCCAGGTGCCGGTGCGCGCGTCCGATGTTGTAGGGTTTGAAATTCTCATTGACTTCGACAAAGAGCGAGCCGAGGCGCGCCTGACGTCCTGCGCCGGATGTGCCCGATTTGGCGTCGATGATGATGCGCGGGTCGCGCAGGCGGCCGTTTTGAACCAGCGGGTACAGCGCCAGCAGCGCGCCGGTCGGATAGCAGCCGGGGCAGGCCACCAGGTCGGCCTGACGGATTTGCTCGCGATAGATTTCGCTCAAACCATATACCGCGCCGGAAATCAGTTCGCGCGCGCTGTGCGTCGTTTTGTACCACCGTTCATAGGTTTCGACATCGCGCAGCCGGAAATCGGCCGAGAGGTCGATGCACTTGACGCCGGCGGCATGTACCTGGCGGACCGTTTGCATCGCGGCGCCGTGCGGCAGGCAGAAAAAGGCCACGTCGATGCTTTCGGCGCCGGCTTGATGGGGCGCGATCAAGGGCACATTGTACGGGCAGGGATACAGGTCGGCGAGTGTTTGCCCGGCGCTGCTGCGCGATGTCGCAAACGCGATTTCTGTTTCAGGATGGCGGTTGAATATCTTGACCAGTTCGTAACCGGTGTACCCGGTCGCGCCAAAAATTCCTACTTGCATTTTGCCTCTCTTTGTCGTTTGGGCACAAAAAAAAGCGGCCTCCAAGATGGAGGCCGCTTGTAGCGATCCACATTGACGCACACACAGACGACAGCCCAGCCTGGGAATTCTAATGGCTTGCCTCTCGTCGTCGTAATACGTGTGCAAATACGGTCATCATTTTCAAATCACTCCTGAACACAGAGTCTACCATAGAATGTATGCGCTGTCAAATTTGCGACCGTCGGGGGGGCAGGGCAAGCGCATCTAAATTATTTGGGCGTGTTTCAAATGGCTTGAGCGTCAGGCCATTCCATCTGCTCCTGCCGGATCGCCAGATCCGGCAGCCGAACAAGATAAATGCGACCAGCCTCGCCTCGCCGTTTTTGGCCTGGATTTGGCAATCCAGGCCGAGCAAACCGTGGCGGCGGAATCCCCATTCCGTCGCCCCCTGACTTCCAAATTGCAATGCTCCCACCGTCGGTCGGGGTGGTTTTGTGGTGGGCGGTATAGGATTCGAACCTATGACTTCCTCGGTGTAAGCGAGGCGCTCTAACCAACTGAGCCAACCGCCCACTGCCGGTGATTATATGTGATTTCGGCCGCTTGTCAAACCCGGCCGGTGGTTTGTGTCTGGTGGAGCAGCGGGTGGAGTTGGATCAATGCCTTTTTGTCTTCCGGCCAATGCAGCTTGTCGAGCGCGTCTCGATATGGAAACCATCCATAGTCGATATGTTCATCACTCAACGCGATCTGTTGTTTGTCTCCCACCTGGGCGGCAAAGACAATATTGCGGATCGTTTTTGCGTCGGGGGGGTAATGGCTTTCCTGGCCGGAGAACCGGAACACGAACGAGAACGCATATCCAACGGCCATCAGGCCTTGCAGGCGCGTCACTCCCGTTTCTTCAAACACCTCCCGCCGCGCCGATTCGATCAATTCTTCGTCCCATTGCGCCGCGCCGACCACCGGCTGCCAGATATGCCCGGCCTGGGATTGGGAGCGTTTCAAGAGCAGGTATTCGGGTTCATTTGCTGCCCCAGGTTCGTCGAGGTTGCGACGATATAGATAAATCATTGTCTTTTCTGGGCGCCGATAATGAATTGCCATCAACCATCAACCTTTGTCATTTGAAACACATTTTACATCCGTTCGGGCGCGTCCACGCCAATGATCCGCAGTGTGTTGGCCAGGGTGTGCCTGGCGGCGCAGACCAGCTTTAGCCGCGCTTTGGTGATCGCCGTGTCGTCCGGTTGCGACGAGATGACGCGGCATTCCTGGTAAAAAGAGTGGAATGTGCTGGCCAGGTCTTGGGCGTAATAGCAGAGATGGTGCGGGGCCAGGTCCAGCGCCGCCCGCACGACCATTTCCGGCAGCTGGATCATTTTGCGAATCAGGGCCAGTTCGGCCGGGTGCGTCAACAGGCGAGGATCGCCGTCCGACCACTCGGTCCAGCCCCGCTCTTGGGCGGTGCGCAGCACGCTGGCGATGCGCGCGTGCGCATATTGTACATAGTAGACCGGGTTTTCGTCGCTTTGTTTCTTGGCGAGGTCAATGTCGAAATCCATCTGGCTGTCGGCAGAGCGCTGCATCAAGAAAAAGCGCGTTGCGTCGGCGCCCACGTCGTCGAGCAGTTCCTCGAGATAGACCAGCGTGCCCTTGCGTTTGGAGAGGATCACCGTGTCGCCGCCCTGGATGATGGTCACCATCTGGTAGATGAGCAGGGTCAGCGCATCGGGGTCAAGGTCGAGCGCGCGGATCATGGCGTACATTCTCGGCACGTGTCCCTGGTGGTCTGCGCCCCACACGTCGATCACCCGATCAAAGCCACGGGTGTCCAGTTTGTCGTAATGGTAGGCCACGTCGGAGGCAAAATAGCCGGGCCGGCCGTTGGAACGCACAATGACCTCGTCCTTGTCTCCGCCAAAGCGGGTCGCTGCAAACCAGATCGCCCCATCTTTTTCATAGAGCGCGTCTTTTTCGCGCAGTTTGGTCATAATGGTGTCATAAGCGCCGCCATCATAGAGCGTTTTTTCGGAAAACCAGCGATCATAGTGGATGTTTAGTCGCGTGCAGTCGTCGCGGATGCTCTCGAGGGCGCGCCGGATGCCCCATTGACCAAGCGCCAGCTGCGCTTTTTGCGTTGGCAGTTCCAGGTAGCGTCTGCCTTTGGCGGCGACGATTTCCTGCGCCCAGGCCGGCAAATAGTCGCCGTGATAGCCATCTTGCGGCAGTTCGGCTTGAATGCCCAGGGCTTGCTTGTAGCGCGCCAACATGCTCTCGCCGAATTTTTGTACCTGTGTGCCCGCGTCATTGACATAATATTCGCGCTGCACATCGTGGCCGGTTGCTTGCAACACATTGGCAATGCCGTCGCCGAGGACGACGTTGCGGCCAAACCCGGCGTGCAGCGGCCCGGTGGGGTTGGCGCTGCCGTATTCAACCTGGACGCGCGCGCCCTGGCCCAGATCGACACAGCCCCAGTTTTCTGCGGCCTGGTTGATCGCCTCGACTTGCTGCGTCAGCCAGTCCAGCGACAACCTGAAATTGATAAAGCCGGGGTGGGCAATCTCGACCTGCCCGATCATTTCGTGTTTCGCCAGCCGTTTGATGACGATCCCGGCAATTTTGACCGGCGCCATTCGCGCCGGACGGGCCATTTGCATACAGACCGACGTGGCCAGGTCGCCAAATTCGGCGTTGCGGGGCGGTTGAACGACGATCGGCGGGATGTCGAATTTGGGCAGATCGCCCTTTTTTTGAGCTTTTTTGATCGCTTGTTGGACAAGCGTCGATATGATATTGGGTACCAGCAAATTGTACTCCTGACCTACGGGTCTGGCCCAAGGCAGCGCCCGGCCCGGAAATTGGCTTTCTACCTGCCACCGGATTTTACTCGTTTTTGATGATTTGGGCAAACAGACGTTTCATTGCTTTGTGACCCCGGCGTTTTCTGCGGTTGGCGGGCGCGTTGGCGAGTTTTTTCAGCTAATTGTCTTGACACAGCCGTGAGTTGGTGTTATACTTTGTGTAACGTTTTTCTAAAACGTTACACAGACGACCTTGGTGAGAACCCCAGTATGTCCAAATCTCGCGAAAAGAACGTCACGATCAAAGATGTTGCCCGGACGGCGGGCGTATCGATCACGACCGTTTCCAACGTGCTGAACAACCGCCTCGACGCGATGTCTGAGGAAACGCTGCAACGAGTCGTCAAAGTGATGCGCCAACTTGACTATCACCCCAATGCCCTGGCCCGTGGGTTGGTGACGCGCCATACGGCCAGCATTGGCGTCATCGTCGCCGAGATTGAAACCCCGCTGTTTTTGCAGGCGCTCAACACCATCGAGCCGATTGCCCGCAACGCCGGGTACAGCGTGTTGATGAGCAATGCCCGCAGCTCGGATCTGGAATATCAGATGCTCCAGGTGCTTTTGGAAAAGCGAGTGGACGGGCTGATTTTTCTCTCCGTGTCCCAAGAGGTCGATAACGACTATGTCCTCGAACTGGATCGCCTCCAGGTGCCCACCGTTTTCGTCAACCGCGCGATTACATACGAGAGTCTGGATTCGATCAACTGGGACGATACGAGCGGCGTCATTCAGGCGATGGAATACTTGATCCGGCTGGGGCACCGGCGCATCGCCCATCTGCGCGGGCCAAAGGGACGTCTCAGCGGGACGAATCGCCTTCGCGGGTACCGCCTTTCTTTGCAAAAACACAACCTCGAATACCGGCGCGATTACGTCCGCTCCGGCGATTACACCTCCTCGCCGGAAACATGGCGACATTCTATGCTCAAACTGCTCGACTTGACACCCCGACCAACGGCCATTATCGCCAGCGACGATATTGTCGCCGCCATTGCGGTTAAAACGATCCAGCAGGCCGGTTTGCGCGTTCCCCAAGACATTTCGGTCGTTGGCATCGACGACCAGCATTTTTGTTCTTATCTGAACCCGGCGCTGACGACCGTCCGTCTGCCGGTGTTGGAAGCCGGCCGGCGAGCCGTCGAGATGGTGTTGGAGCGCATCGCCGGACAGCGTGCCAACGTCGAGCACGTGCTTTTGCCCTGTTCGCTCATTGTGCGCAACTCGTGTGCTGCGCCGCCAGAGTCATAAAAGATCGACCTGGTTCCCTCTGTCAGGAAGGAGCAATATGGACAGACCCTCAAAAATCGCCCAACTCGTTATTCATGGCGGCCCCAGAGTTCGCGCGGCGCCTTTTCCGCAGCGCGGCCATATTGGCGTGGAGGAAAAGGCTGCCGTAGACGCGCTCTTTGATCGCAGCATCGCCAGCGGCGCGGCCCCCGGTTACAATGGCGAGGAGGAGCAAGCCTACTGTCAGGAATTTGCCGCTTTTATGGGCGGCGGGTACGCCGACGCCGTGAGTTCTGGCACGGCGGGCGTCTATGTGGCCCTCAAGGCGTTGGATTTGGAGCCTTTTACCGAGGTCATTGTCAGCGCCGTCACCGACCCCGGCGGATTGATGCCCATTCCGCTGCTCAACTTGATCCCGATCGTGGCCGACGTCGCGCCGGACAGTTATAACAGCGGGCCAGAGCAGGTCGAGGCGCTGATCTCGCCGCTGACCAGCGCCATTGTCATCGCCCACATTGCCGGCGAACCGGCCGATATTGAAGGGTTGATGGCCGTCGCCCGCCGGCATCGCCTGCCGGTGATCGAAGATTGTTCGCAGAGCCACGGCGCTGCGGTCAACGGCAAACTGGTCGGCGCTTTTGGCGATATTGGCGTCTTTTCAACCATGTTTGGCAAGCATCACAGCAGCGGCGGGCAGGGCGGCCTGGTTTTCACCCGTGACGAGGCGCTGTACCAGGCGATCCGGCGCGCTTCTGACCGGGGCAAGCCCTTTTTCCTGCCGCCCGGTTCGAGCAATGTGATCGCTTCGTTGAATTTGAACCTGAACGAGTTGGCGGCGGCGATCGGCCGGGCGCAGCTCAAAAAACTGCCCCAGATCATCGCCCGGCGGTGGGCGGTGGTCGCCAGGTTGGCCGAGGGAATCGACGACCTGACGACGGTCTCGATCCCGGCGCCGATCGCCGGCGCGGAGCCGAGCTATTGGTTTTTGCGGATGCGCTTTCACGCCGACCGGGCCAGCTGCGACAAGGCAACGTTTTGTCAGGCCTTGATCGCCGAGGGGCTGTCCATCGCCACGCATTACCGCGCCGCGCTGCCTCACACGATGGAGTGGTTTGTCAAACGGCGCGTGTTCGGCCACAGCGGCTATCCGTGGGCCAGCCCGGATTACCAGGGCGATCCCACCCGCCGTTTCCCTTGTCCCAATGCTCAGGCGACGATGGAGCGCCATTTCAATCTCTATTTTTACGAGAGTTGGGGCGACGCCGAGATCGCCGACGCGGTTGCCATTTTCCGCAAGGTAGAACAAGCCTACGCCGTCGCGGGCTAGTACGCCAGCGGCGTTCTTGACGGAGGAGAGCGTAATGTCTACTCGTTATGTCTGGCCCGATCCCCCCCGGCGGGCCAAGTACGTCGCCCGGCTGCGTCCCGGCGACGATGATGCACAGATCGTCGTTTTGGAATGGGAGGGCGAACGCTTTGTCGCGGCCCGGCCGCCCGAACCGGGTGAACGCCGCCTTGTGGCCGGCGATCCGATGCTTTTTGTCACGGCCGGCCTGTTTGACGTGCAGATCAACGGCTACTGGGGACGCGGTTTCAAGGATGTTGACCTGGGGGCAAAAGGAATCCGCGATCTGTGCTGGTCGATCGCCCTCAGCGGCAGCACGCGCTTTTTGCCGACCGTGACCACCGACGCGCCGGAGACGATGCGGGCGGCGATGTCCAACATTGACGCCGCGTGCCGCGCTTATCCTGACGTGGCGGCGATGGTCGCCGGAATTCACCAGGAGGGGCCATGGATATCGCCGTTCGATGGCCCGCGCGGCGCGCACCCGTCCGACTGTGTGACTGCTCCCAGTCTGGCCGAATTCGAGCGGCTGCAATCTGCGTCGGGAAACCGGATCACGATGCTGACCGTCGCGCCAGAGGTGGAAGGGATGCTCGATTTTATCCCCGCGATCGTCAGTCGAGGCGTGGTCGTTTGTCTGGGGCATCATCAAGCCGATGGCGCGACCATTGACCGGGCGGTAGAGGCCGGCGCGCGCAGCGTGACTCACCTGGGCAACGGCTGTCATCCCACGATGCCTCGTCACCCCAATATTTTGTGGGAGCAGGCGGCGCATGATCGGCTGCACGCCAGCATCATCGCCGACGGCCATCACCTCCCGCCGGCGACGGTCAAGGTCTTTTATCGCGCCAAGCCTCACGACAAGTTGATCCTGGTCAGCGACGCGATCCGTATGGCTGGCGCGCCACCGGGGTTGTACCATTTCCGCGAGGCGATCGCCGAGATGACGCCGCAAGGTCGTTTTGGCTTTTACCAATCGCCGATCTTGATCGGCGCGGCCGTGTCGCTGGGGCGATGTCTGGCCAATTTTACCGCTTTTGTTCAGGAAAATCGCACGCCGGCCGACTATGTTTCTCACGCCACGCGGGCGCCGGGGGTGTTGATGCGTATACCAGACCTCGCCTTGCCGCTGGGCAGTCCGGGTACGCCGGCGACTTTTGTCGTCTGGCGCTGGGAACGAGACGCGCCCAACCTCGTACCGCAGCGCATTGTGATCCTCGGTCGCACCGTGTTCGACGTCGAGACCCGGCCGGTCGAGGTGCCTTTTGGCCGCACGGCGATCCCTGTAGACGAGAAAGAGAAATAATGATGATTATTGACGCTCACAACCATCCCGATTGGCATGGGCACGACCTGGACAAATTTCTCGACAACATGCGCCAGAATGACATTGACCTGACCTGGCTGTTGACCTGGGAGTGCCCGGAAGGCGAGTATGACCCGACCTATAACTATATTTCGATCTGGGATCGCTGGGGGCCGCTGCCTTTTTCCAGGGCGCTGCGTTACAAAGAGCGTGCTCCCACCAAGTTTGTCCTGGGTTACGCTCCCGATCCCCGCCGTCCCGACGCCATCGATCAACTGCGGGCGGCGATCGAGATTCACGGCGTGCGGGTGTATGGCGAACTCAAGCTGCGTATGATGTACGACAATCCCGATGCGCTGCGTGTGTTTCGTTTTTGCGGCGAGCGGGGGCTGCCGGTCACGGTGCATCTGGATTACGAGCTGGATCGCGGTCAGAAATACCCGCGTCCGAGTTGGTGGTACGGCGGCGGCATTGAGGCTTTTGAACGCGCCATTCGCGCTTGCCCGGAGACCATTTTCATCGGCCATGCCCCCGGTTTTTGGGCGCATATCTCGGACGACGATCAGTTCGATCAGCTCTCATATCCCAAGGGGCCGGTTGTCCCGGGGGGAAAAACTGTCGCTTTGTTGCGGCAGTATCCCAATCTCTATGCCGATCTGTCGGCGGGGTCGGGGTTGAACGCTTTGCAGCGCGACCCCGAGTTTGCTCAGGCGTTTCTCGTCGAGTTTCAGGATCGGCTGCTTTTTGCGCGCGATTATTTTGACGACAGCCTCCGTCAGTTTTTGGACTCGTTGGAACTGCCCGACGAGGTACAGGACAAAATCTATGCTGGCAACGCGCTCAAGTTGGTTCCTGAGCAGGTGGACGGCCAGGTATAAACCGAGGTAGGGTGGGATGACCAGGAGTTATGGCATCGGTCTCATCGGTGCAGGAAACATTGCCCGCATTCACATCGCGGCCATTGCCGAGATTGCCAACGCTCATGTCGTTGGTATTTGCGACCGCTCGGAACCGGCCTGCCGCGTTCTGTCCCAACAGGCCGGCGGGGTCGATTGGACGTGTGATCTCGACGCCTTGCTTGCCCGCGACGATGTGCAGATTGTCAATGTCTGCACTCCCAGTGGAACGCACGCCGATCTGGCCGTCAAGGCGGCGCGGGCCGGCAAACATTTGATCGTCGAGAAACCGTTGGATATTACGCTTGCGCGCGTCGATCGGATCATTGACGCCGCGAGCGAGAATCACGTCAAGTTGACCGGAATTTTTCCCTATCGTTTTCGCCAGGGTGTGTTCAAAGTCAAAGAGGCGATCGACCAGGGGCGGTTGGGGCGGCTGGTTTTGGCCGATGCGTACATCAAGTGGCATCGTCCACAGTCGTATTATGGCGGCTGGCACGGCACCTGGGCGCTGGACGGCGGCGGGGCGTTGATCAACCAGTCGATTCACAACATCGATCTGGTGCAGTGGCTGGCCGGGCCGGTCGACTCGATCGTGGGGCATATCGCCACGCTGGGGCACGAGATGGAAGCGGAGGATACTGCCTCGGCTGTTCTGACTTTTCGGAACGGCGCGATGGGGGTCATTCAGGGTGCGACCAGTTGTTGGCCGGGCGATCCGGCGCGCGCCGAGTTTCACGGCACGGGCGGTACCATCGTGCTGGAAGAAGGAAATATCATCGTTTGGAAGCTGTCCGACAGCACGCCGGAAGAGGAGCGCGAGATGATTGGGTTGGAAGCGCGAGCCGGGCATGCTTTCGACGATCCAACCGCGATTTCACATGCCGCGCACCGCTTGCAGATCGAGGATATGATTGCGGCGATTGAGCAGGACCGTGAGCCGCGCGTTAGTGGACGGCAGGCGCGCCGGGCCGTCGAGATCATTCGGGCGATCTATTTTTCGGCGCAGCGAGGTCAGGTCATTCATCTTCCGTTGCTGGATCCGGCAGCCTAGTAAACAAGGATGAGAATCATGGTACAAGCACAGCCGGCAAGACCGGTGACAGAATTAACTTTTGGTCAACTTGGTGTGCGCGTGTATGACAGTAACAAAGAGATGGGGCGCGCCGCGGCCGAGGAAGCGGCCGCGATCTTGCGTCGGACCATCGCTGCGCAAGGCGTCGCCAATATGATCCTCGCTTCGGCCAACTCGCAGTTGACTTTTTTGCACGCTTTGCGCGAAATGCCCGGCGTCGACTGGCCGGCGGTGAGTGTTTTTCACATGGACGAATATCTGGGGCTGCCGCCGGGGCACGCGGCCGGGTTTGCACTTTTTCTGCGCCGGCATTTGCTCGACGAGGTGCCGATTGGCGCGTTTTATCCGGTGCCCGGCCATCCCGCCGACGTCGAGGCGGCCTGCCGGGCCTACGAGCTGTTGCTCAAGGCCAATCCCATCGACTTGTGTTGTCTGGGGATCGGCGAGAATGGGCATGTGGCCTTTAATGAACCACCGGTCGCCGATTTTGCCGACCCGGTGTGGATGAAACAAGTTCGACTGGATGAGACCAGCCGGCGCCAGCAGGTGGGGGAGGGGCATTATGACTCGTTGGATCAGGTGCCAACCCATGCGCTCACGCTGACCATTCCCGCGCTGCGGGCGGCCCGGCAGATGATCTGTATTGTGCCGGAGACGCGCAAGGCTGATGCCGTGCGCAAGACTTTGCTCGGCCCGGTCGGCACAGATTGTCCGGCCTCGATCTTGCGTCAAACTCCCCATGCCGTCCTGTATCTCGACCGGGACGCCGCAGCAGAGATTCTAGATCGATAAGGAGTTGGTTATGAAATTGGCGTTACTCGGTGGTCGTAAGGCCATCCAAAGCGATCCGGGCGATATATTTGATTGGCCGATTGTCACCCCAGAGATCGAGCAGGCCGTTTTGGCGGTGCTGCGCGCCGGCCAAATGTCGGGGCTGGATGTGACCAGGCAGTTGGAAAAGGAATACGCCGCCTGGCACGGCGTCAGGTACGCGCTGGCGCACAATACCGGCACGGCCTCGCTGCAAGGCGCGATGTTTGGTCTGGGCATCGGCGCGGGTGACGAGATCATTTGTCCCAGCCTGACTTACTGGGCGTCGTGTCTGCCGGTCTATGCGCTGGGCGGGACGGTGGTTTTTGCCGACATTGATCCGGAGACATTGTGCATCGATCCCAACGACATTGAGCGGCGCATCAGCGAGCGAACCAGGGCGATCGTGGTCGTGCATTATGCGGCTTATCCGGCCGATATGGATCCGATCCTCGAAATCGCCCGTGGCCACGGGATCAAGGTCATCGAGGATCCGTCGCACGCGCACGGCGCGCGTTACAAAGGGCGGTTGGTCGGCACAATGGGCGATGTGGCCGGGTTTTCGTTAATGTCCGGCAAATCGCTGGCCTGCGGCGAGGGCGGGATCATGATCACTAACGACCGTCGTGTGTACGAGCGGGCGCTGGCTTTTGGGCATTATGCGCGTCATGGCGAGATCACGCTGACCGACATTGCGTCGGGGGCCGGCGTGCCGTGGGGGGGGCACAAATATCGGATGCACCAACTCACTTCGGCGATGGCGCGCGTGCAATTGCGAAACTATGCCCAAGAGATGGCCGAGATCGATCGGGCGATGAATTATTTTTGGGATCTGTTGGCCGGCGTTCCCGGACTTGGCGATCACCGTCCCAAGGGGGAGGGGATGACCAAGGGCGGCTGGTACGCGGCGCACGGGTTGTATCGCGCCCAAGAGTTGGGCGGTCTTTCGATCACCCGTTTTTGCCAGGCCGTGTCTGCCGAGGGCGCAGCTTGTTCGCCGGGATGTAACAAGGCGCTGCATTTGCATCCGCTGTTCAACACCCTCGATGTGTATCGACAGGGCAGGCCCACGCGCATTGCCAATTTGCCGCCCGGCGTAGACGTTCGCCAGCCGCCGGGCAGTTTGCCCGTCACCGAAGGTATCCAAAACAAGACGTTCCACGCGCCCTGGTTCAAGCGTTACCGCCCCAAGATCATCCAAGAGTATGCGGCCGCGTTTCGCAAGGTGGCGGAAAACTATCGGGATTTGCTCGCCGGCGATCCGGGGGATCCGTCCGAGATGGGCAGTTGGGGGCTGACGCGCCGCAAGGGGGGATAGGTGGTCAGGCAGATGTGTGTTGACCAGGTTGGGTTGGGTCAAAGCGCCGGCGCCGAGACGTGGAGTGGCTGATGCACCTTTTTGATGTCAATTGCGCGGTAGGCGCCTGGTCGAGTGACCGGCTGGTCTATGAGACAGTTGATGGCCTGTTGTCCGAGATGGCGCGGTTGGGTATTGGCCGGGCGCTGGTTTCGCACACGCTGGCGCAGTCCTACGATCCGCTCTATGGCAACCGGGTTTTGATGTCAGAGATCGCCGGCTGCGAGCAATTGTTTCCTTGTTGGACGCTCTTGCCTCTTTCGTGTAGCGAAATGGGTACGCTGGACGAATTACTGGCCGAGATGTCCCTGGCCGGCGTTCGCGCAGTGCGTTTTTATCCCCGTGCTCATACCTTTTCGCTGGACGACTGGCAGTGCGGCGATCTGTTGAGTGCGCTTGCCGAGCGCCGTTACGTGGTTTTGCTCGATCTGGATCAGATCGATGGGGCCGGGATCGATGCCGTTTGTCGCGCTTATCCTGCTCTTTCTTGGGTTTTGACCAAAACCGGTTATCGCCAGTTTCGCCCGTTGTTTGCGTTGATGCGGCGTCATTCAAATTTGTATTGCGACCTCTCTCTCTTGTCGCTGTACCTGGGCGTCGAGGAGATATTGGCTCGATTTGGCAGTGATCGCTTGCTCTTTGGCACCGGTCTACCGCGCTGCGATCCGGGTGGGCCGATCGCGCGCTTGTTCTATACCGATGCGCCGCAGACCGAGATCGCTGCGATGGCGTATGGTAATGTGGAGCGGTTGTTGGCGCGCGTGCAGCTTGAAAAAGGGGTGCGATCATGAGCGAGCAGGCGGGATTCGATTGGTTGGGGACAATCAAGGCCGGCCGGCCGCTGAACCAGGTGGGGGTCAGGGTCATTGATATGCACGCTCACCTGGGCGCATACGCCAATTTCTACATTCCTCAGCCCAATGCGGACACGATGGTCGGGGTGATGGATCGCCTGGGCGTGGACCGGGCGTGCATTTGCTCGATCCCGGCTTGCGGGGCCGACGTGTCGCGTGGCAACGAGATGACCGCTGCCGCCGTGCATGCTTATCCAGATCGCTTTATTGGCTATGCGTCGGTCAATCCACACTATCCAGATCGAGTGCGGGCCGAGTTGGAGCGTTCTTTTGACGAGTTGGGTTTGACGTTGATCAAGCTGCATCCGACTCTGGTCGAGTATCCCATCTTTGGCCCGGCGTACGAACCGGTATGGCGTTTTGCCTCCGAACGGCGTACAATGATCCTCAGTCATACCTGGGCCGGGGCCTCGACATGTTCTCCCAGGCATTTTGAACCGCTGGCTCAAGCGTATCCAGATACCATCTTTATCCTCGGCCACAGCGGTGGCGCACCGGCCGGCTATATTGAGGCGATCGATGCCGCGCTCAAGTATGACAACGTTTATCTGGACCTCTGTCGCTCGGATATGAGCCGTGTTTGGGTCGAGCGGATTGTAGATCAAGTGGGAGCCGACCGGGTGCTGTGGGGCACCGATTTTCCGTTCCTCGAACCCAGCTACTTGATCGGACGTCTGGCCTGCACCACGTTGAGTGATCGCGCCAAACGCCAGGTTTTTGGTGAAAATGCGGTTCGGTTGCTTCAGGAGCGTGGTATTTTGTGATCGACAAAAGGAGGTGCGTTATAGAGCAAAGAGGTTGGATGTTTTGAGTGGACAAGGCCCGACTCTTTATGTGGGTCAGGCCGGGCGTATGGAGCCAGTTTCTTTTTGTTTTCCTGACAGGAGGAGTTCAATGTCTACAAGATTCCTAAGCCGGCGGGATTTTCTCAAGGTATCGGCGGTTGCGGCCACCGGGCTTGTGGCGCAGGCTTGTACCAAGACCGATGCGCCGTCGGCGCCAACGCCGACCACAAAGGCCGAGGAAAAACCAACTGCCACTCCCAAGCCAGAGCTTGTCAAAGAAGCCCCTATGCTGGTGGATAAGGTCAAATCTGGGGCGATGCCTGCTTTGGATGAGCGCATTCCCCAGGATCCGATGAT
>CAYZYE010000068.1:0-17938 GCA_964481205.1 uncultured Anaerolineae bacterium
TTTCCCAGCAAAGACGTCCAGCCACAATTGCCGGCGAGATGGAAAACCGGCGGGCCAAGTCTTCAATTGCCTTTTTGGTGGTCAGACGTGCCTTTTCCTGCTGCCAAATTTCGGTGGGAATGAGTAGATTGGCGGCCAGCGCATTGGCTTCAACTTCTTGCGGATCGCTTAAAGTGGAGAAACCGCGCTCTGTTTCGTCGAAAAAGGCTACATTGTTGTCTTCCAGATGCAGATACACGTGCGCCAGTTCGTGCGTCAAGGTAAACCAAAAGTTATCCAGTCGATCATAGCGCAGGGTAAGACCGATAATCGGGCGTCCGGACGGAGACTTGAAACATGCGCCGTCCAGGTAGGTTCTGGGCAAATGAGGCAAGATGATCAGTGGAATACCACGCTGCGCCAGTCGCTCTTGAGCCAGCACCGGCCCCGTTGACAGACTGCTCAGTTTTACCACATCGCGGATAAATTCCTCCAAATCGTCGCGGTGAAAAGGCGGCAAATCCAGCTTGTTGGCCAACGTCAGCACGCGGGCTTGCCAAGCTTGCAGAGCAAACCGGTCTGGTTGACGTTTAGAGCTGCGGCAATAGACTTGGTCCGCCGGCATGTGTCCCCGAAAACAGGCAAACAGATTGGTCAACAGTTCTTCCGCATACAGTTTGGCCTCACTGATGGTACTATGAAAAGACTCAAAGTAACCACGTTTGAACATTTCAGCAAAGGGATAATCGCGATAGTTGTATTGAACCGTTGCCAGACCTGAATCGGGTTTTTGCAACAACACTTCGGCCGGAATACCCAGGCCGGTATGTAAAGCGCGGATCATGCTTAGGCTGAGGGGGCGTTTGCCGTTTAGCACCTCCGATACTTTGCTCTGACTGCCGAGATATGATTCCATGTCCTTGCGCGTTAGCCCCTGTTGCTCCATACGAAACCGGATAGCGGCCACCGGATCGGGCAAGCCGATGGGAAAGACCTGTTCCTCATAGGCGGCAATGAGCATAGCAAACAGTTCCAATTCGTCCTCTTCTGGAGTGCCAGGGCAAGCATCCATCAGACCATCCAGGTAGGTCAATGCCGCCTGGTAATCAGTTTCAGTTTTGATGATTTTCGCTTTCATTAAATTGTCTCCGCGTCGATCTGATCATACTCGACGTGTGTGCCGACAAACCGGATGTAGACAATACCTCTGTTATAGTGTATTTTGACCACCAGCCGATAATGGTTGCCCTTGATGTTAAAGACGACACGATTGTCCGGCAAAATATCGGCGCTGCGATAACGGGCTTTGATATCGGTAGGAGTCTGCCAGTGAGCGTGCTTGGTTTCTTTTTCCCAAGCCTTGAGCGCGTCGGCCACATCTGGGTGCTTTTTCCAACACGCAATCAACTTTTGTCGGGTGATGATGTGCATAACCTATTATATCCTATTTTGGGAAAAATGTAAAGAGATTGATCCTACTTTGGGATATAGTGGACTGGGAACTTGGTCCGGTTGATCGTCAGAAACAAGCATGCCCGGAGGCCGCTGAAAAACCCAGGATTAACCAAGATCATCTTGTGTTTGTAAATATCTGCGGTGTCTATTGATGTTTTATTTCTTTGCGATCTCGGCGTTCTCTGCGGTTGGCGAGTGCGCTAGAGGTTTTTCAGCACGCTCCTGTGCCAACACGTCCTGCACCATTTTGTTCGCATGCACCAGACGTTCGGCCAAAAAGCGGGCCATAAATTGGTGAAACGCGGCCGCGATCCGGGGATCGTTTTCCTGCATCGCTTGCAGCGATTTGGCGTCGAGTCGATAGACTGTGCTGGGCATATCTGTGACCACCGCCGCCGTGCGCGGCAGGCGCAGGTACATGCCCACTTCACCGACCACCGTGCCCTGCTGCATCGTCCGCAGACGCAGTGTGCTGCCATCCGCGTTTTCGATCTGCACCGTGACCTGCCCCCATTCAACAAAATACAAACTGTCCGGCGCGTCTCCCTGGCGGATCAAATAGTGGCCCGCCGGCGCCTGCTGCTGCTCAAAGTACTTGAGCACCTCCTCGACGCGGATCGATTGGGGCAACGCCTGCCTGAGCCGGTCACGGAGCGTGTGTCGCTGCATGATCACCGTGACGTTGCCCATACTGAGCAACTGGTCTTCGCACCACTCGACGCCACGGTCGAGGTCGGAAAACGTTCGCCAGAGCGGATCGTCCGCACGCTCGACCCCTTCGATCTGGAACTGCCGCCTGAGCCGGGGAGACACGTGGGTGGAAACCAGGACAAAATGGTGCGTCTGAGCGAGGCGCTTCATTTTCACAAAACTGTTGACCGCCGAAGAATCCAGACCATTGACGAGGCGAAAATCGAGGACGACAAAGCGCAGCGGTTGCGCATCGGAGCGCCGGGCGCGCTCGCGCACATACTCGAACAAGTGGTGAGCCGTGCCGAAAAAAATGAACCCCTGGAGTTGCAGGATGTGGATTTGCTCGCCGTTGTCCCTGAGAATTTTGGCATAATAGTCGGCGCGCTCGACGTTGCTGTGATAAACGGCGCCCGTAAAAGCCTGCTTGACCACACCGATGCGGCTATAGTTGACCACAAACAGGACAACGCCGGCGATGACGCCCACAGCAATACCTTGCACAAAACCAACCAAACCAACGACAAAGAGGATCAACAAAATGACAAAATAGTCCGAACGCGGCAGTTTGGTCCAGGCGTCGATCAGCCACCGCGACAGGAAATTGATCCCGTTGAACATGATCAGCCCGCCGAGCAACGGCTTGGGTAAATAAGAGATAACCGAAGCGCCAAAAAAGAGCATCGCCGCGCACAAAGCCGACGAAATCAGCCCCACCAGGCGGCTGTTCGCACCCATCCGGCGGTTGAGCATCGACGAACTGAGCGAGTGATAGCCAAACATGCCGCCGCCAAACGCGGCAAGCAGGCTGGCGGCTCCGGCAACCTGCAACTCTTTGTTCAAGTCAATCTCTTGCCCGGCGGCCAGTTCCAGAGCGCTGGTCGTCATCAAGATCGAGATGACGCTAATGATCAACGTCGACGCCAAATTGCCCGACTGCGCCGCCACGACCGACCAATCGGCCTGGGCCAACCCGGCGAGGTTGAGAGGATGCCACAACTGCCGCTGCGGAAACGATTCCAAAAGCCAGCCGCGCGCGGCGGCCTCGGCGACCGGCGTGTGGGTCAGCCACAAAATCAAGTAAAACAGCCCCGTGCCCAAGAGGATCATCGACGGCACGATCATAAAGTGATGATAACGGCGTAAAACAAGAAATAAAATGATCGAAAATACCAGACCCGGCAGCCACAGCGTGAGCACTTGGGGTTGGCACAGGCGTTCCAGGTGAGCAAATTTGAACGGGATGCCGGTCATCACCTTGATCGATCCCTTGAGCAGCAGCCAGCCCGATCCGGCCAAAAAACCGCCCATCACCGGATAGGGGATGAACCGGATCAGCCCGCCCAGTTTGAATGCGCCCAACGCCATAAAAAAAACGCCGGTCAAGATCGAAACCAGCAAAATCGCGGCGACGACGGTAAAAAAGGTCTGCTCGACGGTGGCCGCGCCGATCATGACGCCGCTGATGGAAGCGGCGATCAGGGCCAACACGGCCACCGGTTTGCCCTGCGGCGACGCGATGACGCCGGGAAAAGAGCTGCCCAGGCTGATCACCACGCCGATCACCATCGCGCCAAACAACGTGATCCCCACGCCGGCAGCGGTATAGCCAGACAACTCGCCAGCAAAGATCAGCGTCGCATACGAGATCGCATAGATCACACGCAACACACCGGCGACAAACCCGGCGGTTAGATTGGGAAGCAACCGGCGAGGATGCAGTTCCTGGCGCCATACGCGCCCCAGTTGACGAATCCATAGCATAGCGTTTATGACAACCTTTTTTATCCCTTGGCCGCCTTTATGCGCGACCGAATTCGCGGTGCAGCCATTCACAGCACAGCGTCATCCAGGTGGCGACGTGTGGGTCATCCGGCGCCAGGCCGAGACCGTGCGCGCCGCGTGGATAGATATGCAATTCAAAGAGCGTGCCGTATTTGCGCAGTGCCTGGGCAAAGAGCAAACTGTTTTCGACCGGCACGCCGGCGTCCTGCGCCGTATGCCACAAAAACGCCGGCGGCGTGTACGCGCCGACCTGCAATTCCAGCGACATTTTTTGCCGCGCCGCCTCTGGCGCGTTGGCGCCGAGCAAATTGTCGAACGACCCGCGATGGATAAACCGGCCGGCGGTGATCACCGGATAGCAGAGAATGAGCGCGTCGGGGCGGCAAGGCGTTCGATCCAGCGGATCGCCGGTCGGCGGCACATGATCGAAATGAACGCCCAGACTCGCGGCCAGGTGCCCGCCGGCGGAAAAACCACACACGGCCACGCGCCCGGAATCCACCCGCCATTCCTGGGCATAATGGCGAATGATCCGCATCGCCCGCGCGGCGTCGAGCAACGGCGCCGGGTGTCGATGGGGGGCCACGCGATACTGGACGACAAAAGCGTGAAAACCGGCCTCGTTGAAGCGACGCGCGACCGGCGCGCCTTCGTGTGGGGCGCGATTGGCATAGCCGCCGCCGGGACAGATCAACACCGCGCCGCGCGGGACCTCGCCGGCCAGCAGGTACAGCTCGAGCCAGGGACGAAACGAGTCGTCGGGCGATGAACAAGGCGGCTCGTCCGGCCACAACCAGAGTGAATGACGGTCTCTGCGCCTCATTTGCCGCCCGCCAGTTTGCCGCCGGTCTTGACTCGAATGCGATACAGCCCGCTCTGGGCGGTGATGTACAGCGTCTCGAGATCGTCGTCGCCCCAGGCCAGGTTGGCAGGGACCTGGGGCACCTCGATCACGCCCAATTTTTCCCCACCGGGATCAAACACCCAGACGCCGCCCGGCCCGGTACAAAAGATGTTGCCCTGCACGTCGATTTTCATTCCGTCGGGCACACCAGGTTTGCTTCCCCGTAGCTCGGCAAACAGCCGCGCGTTGCTCACAGCGCCGTCGGGTTGCACATCATAGGCGCGAATGATGCCCTCTTGCGAATCGTCCACATAGAGCACGCTTTCGTCTGGGGAAAAAGCCAGCCCGTTGGGGCGCGGCAACGTGTCATCGAGCAAAGTCAGCGCGCCGTCCGGCGCCAGACGATAGACGCCGTTAAAATCCAGTTCCCGGCCTTCCTTTTGCCTGGGCAAGCCATAAGGCGGGTCGGTGAAATAGATGCTGCCGTCGGAGCGCACGACGATGTCGTTGGGACTGTTGAGTCTCTGACCCTGGTATCGATCCGCCAGCGTGACCAGCGTCCCGTCCGCTTTTGTCCGCGAGACACGGCGCGCACCGTGCTCACAGGCCAGCAGCCGCCCGGCGGCGTCGAGGGTCAGTCCATTCGAGTTGCCGCTGGGCGAACGCCATACCTCGGCGGCGGCCATTCCCGGCTGCCACTTGAAAATCGTGTTGGCGGGAATGTCGGAAAAGAGCAAGAACCCGCCGTTTCCGGCGTCAGACAGCAGCCACAGCGGGCCTTCGGTGAATTGAAAGCCGTCCGCCACTTTTTCGACCTTGCTTCCGGGAGCGAGAATGTCGTCCATTGAAATGCTCTTTGCTGGCATTGTGGCCTCCTGGGCGCAGCCGGATATTGTGACGAGAAAGAACAAAATCAAACACGTTCTGTGTATCATAGCGCGTCTCCAAAACGGTTGCACACGATGAGGCGCGCGACCTCACCATGCGCCGGTATCCACTTGACGGCAAGTGAGATGCGGTTGCCGGGGTTCAATGCCGCCCACCAGGCGTCCAAAATTTGTTCTGCGCTGCCCGTCAATGGCATCAGGCGCGGGTCGCCTTCAAAAGACGGAAGCGGCGAGCCGTCGCCGAGATAGGTGGTGATGCAGTAGCCCAGCCCGGCCGGCGGCAGCGCCGGTCGATAGGTGAAATGATCGGTCAGTTGGGGGTTGGCCTTGTTTGCTTTGAGGATATTGAGCAAAAGATGTGGTGTTTTGACACGCAGATCGAGCATGGCGCTGATACGCGGCGTATAATTGGGGGCGTCCGGTTCGCGCTCGCGGGTGAGCAGCGCACCGTCGAACGTCCCACCGACACGGAGCGCGTTGTAAATGGTTCGCGTCTGGTCGCCGTTACTGACGAGGTACACGCCCGGCAGCTCGAGCATAGCCTCATAGATGATCAGGCTGGGGTCGGCCACCAGGCTTGCGTCGACCGGTTCGGTGCGCAGCATGGCGCCATCGACGACAAAACGGCGGTTTTGACTGTGCGCGCTGCGCCCCATAATCCAATAGACCTGAACCCAGGCCCGGTCGTCTTGGGCGCGTCCAACGACCAGACCTCGCCCCGGATAGCGGTTCTGGCGAATGTGGCGGTCGAAATGGCCGGCAGCAAGTTTGGATATGTCCATTCTGCCCTTCCTTTCTTTCAGAATGGACGTATTCTATCACGTTCACGTCGTCTTGGCAATGAATTGGCGTCGCCGTAAACAGACGGCAAGCACTAAACCGGCTCGCCTGCGGAAAATCCAAGATGCCCGTTTTCCAAACAACTAACAGGGAAACACGATATCGTGTTTCCCTGTTTTATACATGGGGAAGGCGGGAGTCGAACCCGCACGGATTGCTCCACGTGATCCTAAGTCACGCTCGTCTGCCAATTCCGACACTTCCCCCAGGATCAAGGTTGCAATATTATACCGTCGATACCCGTTCCTGGCAAGTGATCGCGCCGATTGGCAGCGATCAAAACAAACGCGCTTTCCCCGGCGCGCACCGCCACCCGGCGGGTGTACAATTTGCCGTCCACGCGAACGCGCACCCAGTACTCGCCGGGCGGCACATCCCCCAAGACGAAATTTTCGCGCCAAAACTCGTCCACCCCCAAACGCTCCGCGCGCACCGCCGTATAGGTCCAAGCTTCGCGCCAGTACCGCTCCGGCCGCTCGACCGGGTGAAAGGTCAACAATGCTTGCTCGACCAACCGGCCGCGTTCATCCTGCACCCGGCCAATGATCCGACCATATCCGGGCAGCGGCTCAAACCACAATTCCGGGTTTCGCGTGTGATAAAAAGTATTTTGCCCCACACGCACCTCGAAATGCAAATGCGGGCCAAGCGCAACACCGCTCATCCCCACCAGGCCAATGACATCGCCGGCGCGCACACGCTGCCCCACATGCACGTCAATATGCGACAAATGCCCATACAACGCGAAAACAGAGCGCCCCGCGTACCGTTGAGCCAATTCGATCACCACCACGCGCCCGTAATACCCCAGGCGCCGGCCCAACACCCGCTGCTCATCCGCCCCGGCGACGACGATCGTCCCACCGGCAACGGCCACCAGCGGCGTACCCATCGGGTTGACAAATTCGACCCCATGGTGAACCTGGTACCGGCGCTGCCCGGTCGAAGCGTAAGGATAAAATGAGCTGGGTCGATCACTGACCGCATTCGCCTGCACCGGACGACGCAAAAAAGGTTTTGGCGGAAAACGTTCGCGCTGCACCTCTGGAGCGCCGGCGGCAGCTCCATTTATGACGCTAAACATCCACATCGCTACACAAATCAAGAGCATGCGTCCACGGATGCGTTTATAGTTCAGGACGCCTGGATACCTGGGCCTTGAAAGCGGCGTTTTCCCGGCCAAACGTGGATCATCAAACCGCTGCCCCCGGCGGCAAATGCGCCCACAACCGAGTTTTCTTTTCGAGCACAATGTGGTATAATATCTCATGATCGTATATAATCCTCATTGTAAAGGAGAATGAAAATGTCTGAAGATACAAAGAATATAGTCAACGGCTCGGATGCAAAAGACGACAACATGTTGACCATCGCCCAGGTTGCCCACTATTTGAAACTGCATGAACTTACAGTACGCCGTCTGGCGCGCGAAGGGGAACTGCCCGCGTTCAAAGTCGGCCGGCAGTGGCGCATCAAGCGCAATCTATTGGACGAATGGATCGCCGACCGTTCCGGCAAAGGCGTGCTCTAAAAGACCGCTGAAAAACCAAGATTAACCGCAGAGGACGCCAAGAACGCTAAGGCTATCTTGGATTCTATGGTGTCATGCAATGCTCGTTGATGTTTTGTTTCTTTGCGCTCCCGGCGATCTCTGCGATTGGCAGGTGTGCTGAGTGGTTTTTCAGCACACTCCTGGGGACAATCTTGTGGCCCATCTCTCAAGGCCCTGGCGTCTGGCAACCGTGACCCTCAATGGGACATTGGATCGGGTTCTCGCGTTGCCAGACCTGTCGTTGGGGCAAATACGCAACATCGACTGCGCCCTGACTCTGGCCGGGGGCAAAGGTTTGAACGTGGCGCGCACGGCTCGCGCGCTCGGTGCAGAGGTCATGACCACCGGGCTGATCGCCGGGCAGTGCGGCCAGTGGATCGACGCCTGTCTGGCCGAGGAAAAAATTCCGCGCCGCTTTTTCTACTTGTCGCATGGCGAGTCGCGTATCAGCACGATTATTGTCGATTCAAATCGGAAACAAACAACTGTGATCAATGACTTGGGAGCCAAAGTTCAGGCCGAAACCTGGTCTGAACTTTGTCCCATGTTGGTACAGGCCATCGCCGGGTATCCGTGGGTTGCACTCTGCGGAAGCAGCCTGCCCGGCCTGCCCGACTCGGTTTACGCCGACCTGGGGCGACGCCTCCAGGCGCAAGGCAGCCGGGTCTGTCTCGACGCGCGGGAGCGGTGGTTGACCCAGGCCTTGCCCAGCCAACCCTACCTGGTCAAATGCAATCACCACGAGGCGGCGCAAGCGCTGGGGCACGCGATCACGCCGCCAGGCGCGCCCCAAGCGCTGCAACCCTGGCTCGACCTGGGACTGGAGCGGGTGATTGTTACCTTTGGCCCGGATGGGGCCGTGGCCGTCGAACGGGGCAACGCCTGGTGGATCAAAGCGCCAACGGTGCAAGCCCTCTGCCCCATTGGCAGCGGAGACGCGATGATGGCCGGGATCATTGCGGCGTTGGCGCAAGGGCAATCGCTGCCGCTGGCGACGCAATACGGGGTGGTTGTGGGGACAGCCAATACACTGGTGCTTGGCTCAGGTCGATGTGATTTCGAGGCGATTCCAGACTTGATCGAAAAAACGCAGATCGATTTGTTGTCATAGAGAACGTCGATTGACCGGCAAATACAATTCGTGAACCGCAAGACAGCACCTGGGCTTACAGCGCATCGCCCAGCAAAATACCGATCAACCCGACAATCACGCCCAGGTGCAAAAAGAGATCGCTCTGTACCAACCAGCCCCACAATCCATCGCTGCTATGCAAAGTGGGGATACAGTTCAGAATCAGCCCAAGCAGAGCCAGCCCCACGCCAATAAACACGGGCAGCCCCTTACGGTGGGCAATAAACTCGGACAATATGTCGAGCAAGTTTTTCTTGGACGAGGTTTTGGCCATTCACATTCCTCCGCTTTGACGATGCGCATCATTCAACCAGATTGACAATGGCGCGCTGCATACACTTAATCTGCGAGCGACGGATCCAACGAGATCGCCTTGTTGATATTTTGCGTCGCCTTGTCATATTCACCAATACTGCCATAAATCACGCCGCGATTATAGTAGGCCAAAGCCAGTTTGGGATCAAGCTCGATGGCCTCATTCAAATCTCCCAGCGCCTCCTCATACTTGCCCATTTTCTCAAAAGTACGCCCCCGGTTGACATAGGCAATGGCCAGCCCCGGCGACAGTTCGATGGCCCTGGTAAAATCATTCGCCGCGGCGCTGTATTCCTTGAGTTCGACGAGCGCCGTCCCCCGCATATTAAAAGACTCGGCATTGCTGCCATCCAACTCGATGGCCTGAGTGAGGTCTTGGACAGCGTTACCAAACTGGGCCAACACAACATACGAAGCCGCGCGCGCGCGGAACGCCTGCTCGTGCGTCTGCGACAATTCGATGGTGCGAGTCAGGTCTTGGACAGCAGCCTTGTGATCGTCCAAAGCGGCACGAACCAGCCCGCGTTGGTAATACGTCTCGCCGATCTCTGGGTCCAAGTCGAGCGCGGTATTGAAATCCCGCAACGCCCATTGATAATCCTTGACCGCCGCGCGAACAACCCCCCGCGCCAAATACGCCTGAACATACCGCTTGTCCAAAGCAATCGCCTTGTCCAAATCGGGAACGGCCTTGTTGTGCTGCCCCAACCTTTCATAGGCCACACCGCGACAGTAATAAGCCTCGACAAAGTCGGCGTCCAATTTGATAGCCTTGTTATAATCCTCCAGAGCGCGCCGCCCGCGCCCCAACCGTCCATAAGCCACGCCGCGCCCATAATAAGCATAAGGCGAATTGCCGTCAATCCGCGTCGCTTTGTCAAAAGCCTCGATCGCCTGCTGAACATTGTCCTGCGCCAGCAAAGCAAACCCAAGGTTGGTATAACCGGCCACATCTTGAGGTCGAAGCGCCTGCGCGCGCTCATAGTAACTCATCGCCTTGAAAGGGACGCCAATGTAATAATAAGCGTTCCCCAAACGCAGCCAATTGGCCGCGCGCGTCGTCGCGCCGTCCTCCACATCCTGCGCGGCCTCATAAGCGGCGTCCAAAGTCAACTCGATCCGTTCCAACCGGTTTAGCACCTGCTCAATGTTGGAAATCGTACGCGATGTCAAACGCGGCCCAGAAACGGTGACAATCAACCCCAGAGAAATACCGGCGTCGCGCTGCAAACGTTCGAGCCGCGCGAGCAGCATGGCCCGTTCCTGCTGAACCATCTCGTTTCGCACCTGTAGCTGCGCCTCGACGCGCACCTTGTCTTCCTGAACGATCTCTAGCTCTTGGGCCAGCAAATCCAATTCTTTTTGATGCAAAGCGGCGACGGCTTCCCGCTCGACGGCAAACGCCCGACTGCGCTGGCGCAAAATCAAGACAAAAACAAACTCGATCAGCGCGATCAAGACCACAGCCGCCGCCGGCAAAAACCGGCTTGGGTCCTGACCCAGCAGCGCCGCATTGAGCCACTGAAAAAAAGAGGGCGCCATTGGCCCCCACATTGGATAAGAGAAATACCCGATCGCCCCAACGACAATGACGACAACCAGCGCGATGATCCAACCGGTATACTTGTTCACAATTCCTCCCGAGTGACCAACTTGCCCCGTGGTCATTATAACCCAATCCAAATTCTCTGTCAACGAATCCGGTTAACCGGCTGGCAACCCAAAATGAGCGCCACTTGACAGCAACCCAAACCTGAGCTAGTATACAGCAAATCTTGAAAACGGAGAAATCGACATGCCGGCAATCCACGTCCTCAACTTGAACATCTGGAATTACAACGCCCCCTGGCCCGAACGTCGCCGCCTGATCATAGACTTGATTCGACAAACACAGCCCGATGTCGTCGCCCTGGAAGAAGTACGCTACCAGGACTGGCTGAACACGCGGCACCAGGCCGATCAAATCCTGACCGGCCTGACCGGCTATGACGCCGTGTGGCAGCCGGCGGCCTACTGGCCGCGCGGTCAGGAGAGCAACCAGGGGCAGCAATGGGAAGGCCTGGCCATCCTCAGCCGGCACCCGATCGTCGACCAGGCAATGACCCGCCTGTCCCGCGACCCCGGCGATCCACACAACCACTTTGACCGCCTCGTCATGGGCGCCCAAATCCGCACCCCCGCAAACCCGTTTTGGCTGTTCGTCACCCATTTTCCGCTCAGCGCCCAGGCCCGGGAGCGGGCCGCGCCCATTGCCGCAGATTTTGTCGTCCGCACAGCCGGCGAGCTGCCCCTGGTTTTCACCGGCGACTTGAATGCACTGCCCTCGACGCCGCCGATTCAATTCCTGACCGGCCAACGGGACATCAACGGCAAACACAGCCCTCTGCAAGACGCATGGACAATGTGCCACCCCGATCGAAATGGCAATACCTTTCCGGCCTGGGGGCCGCACAAACGCATCGATTATATGTTCGTCTCGCCCAACATCGAGGTACACCGCATCGAAATCGTCGGCGCCGTAAACAGCCGCGACATCGTCTCACCATCGGATCACTGCGGGCTGCTTGCCACACTGCAAATCGAATGACCTGGCATCCAACCGAGGCCTCGGAATTCCCATTCCAAGGCCGGCGCCGGCAAAACCCATCGGCGTGAAGAAAATCCAGGCTTATCCCCACATAGAGGAGGGGCTATCCTTCGACAAGCTCAGGACAGGCTGCCCCTCAAACTCTCCAAAAGCCAGGGTTTGCTCGAATCATTGCACGGATTGGCTTCCCCGGCCACTCGCAACGAGCAAAACCAGGTTTTTCCGGGCAGTCTGGGGTAAGGCGGTGTGCGGTTGTGTTCCACCGCCCGCACCGCAATTCCCCCTAAATTGATTTTGCGCTGGCCACAGTCAAATGTGTAGAGTGGCTAGCCAGGTCTTCCCAGGTGAACCAGCGATCTTAACGGTGCTACTCGATGTCTTGTCTCTCTACGGTTGGCGTGCGTGTGGGCAGGTTTTTCAGCACGCTCCTGGTTGACCATTTTGATGGTCATTCCCAAAACATATTCCCACCGACTTGTGCGGAATCCCCCACCTGCCAAAAGCGTAAAGCGCAAATTTCTTGACAACGAGGCTATTGTATGCTAGCATTACACCTGGTTGCAATGACCCGAGTCAACTGAAAAAATATTGGGTCTGGACTCGGATAGAAGGCAAGTGAAATGAACATCATGTCGCAACTGCATCCTGTTCCTTTATCATTGCGTTACCGGGTTTTTTGGAACACCTGCTTCGCCATCGCGCTGCTTGTCGGAATATGGGCCTATGGATACGAGCTGAAACTCCCGGCGCTGGGCTTTCACTGGACGAGCGTGGGCATTGTGTACGGCGTCGTCCCCGGCAGCGCCGCCGAGCAAGCCGGCGTTCGGGTGGGCGACACGTTTTGGCTGGATGGCGTGCGCGTCGAAGACACCCAGGCGTTCAACCAAACCATCGACCGCCTGCGCGTGGGCCAGGTCGTCGAGGTTGAGGTGGAGCGCGGCCCGGATGTCGTCGCGCTACCGCTTGTCCCCAGGCCAAACTCGGTGCTGCTGGAAGGCTGGCTGGTCGATTACCTCGTGGGGCTGGTCTGCCTGTTGAGCGGCTGGCTCGTGTTCCGATCGATCCCCGCAAGCGCGACCTTGCACACCTACCAGGCTTTGATGCTCGACATGAGCATCCTCTTTTTTACCTTGCGCCCCAGCCCGGCGCATTTTCGCATCATCGAATATCTTTGCTTTGGTCTGGCGCCCGGCCTTTTTCTGTGGTTCTTTATGACTCTGGCCGGACAATCGCGGCGCAAGCGGTGGTGGTGGACATTGGGCGGCGGCTTGCCCGGTTTTCTGGCCGGACTTGGCAACACCGTCCTGGTTTTTTGGCCCGCCAAACCCGACTTTAACTGGCCCTACATGGTACTGGCCTGCTCGCTCATCTGGGGCATGGTCGCCTGGTTGATCTGGCTTGCCGTCGAACTCGGCGCGGGGAAACGGGACACCAAGAAATTACTGGCCGAAAGCGCCATCAAGGTCATCATCTTGACCCTTCCCTGGTTCGCGTCGCTCATCTATATTGTCAGCACCACCTGGCGGCTGGGGATGACGATGCTCTTTCATTTTTCGACCATCGGCTTTCCATTGGCCTTGACCACCGTTCTACTCGAACAACACCGCGCCGCCTGGGTCGAACGCATCACCCAAGAGGTCGCCGTTCAAATTCCATTGCACCTGATCACCCAAACACTGTATTGGGCGATCATTTTAACGTCGAGCAGCACACTGCATATCGCCTTTACCTGGGACAATTTGTTACTGGGGTCGTTGACCGTTTTGGCGTTGACACTTTTGACGCCCTGGTTGTACCTGTATCTCAAGACACGTCTTGGCGCATGCCCCGGAAAACCGGAGACAAAACGGCTCACAGACTGGGGGGAGAATAGAGGAACACGCGAATGAAGATCACATTCTGGGGTGTGCGCGGGTCGCTGCCTTCCACACTCTCTTCGGCTGAAATCCAACACAAACTCACCATCGCCTTGATGGGCGCGCAGCGCGTCAACTTGAGTAATCGGCTCGAGGTGCAAAAATACATCGAGGGGCTGCCCCCTTTGATCAAAGGCACCATCGGCAGCAATACCCCGTGCCTTTCGGTTCAGGTGGGCGACGAGTTGATCATTCTGGACGCCGGGTCGGGGTTGCGCACACTTGGCGTCGAGTTGATGAAGGGCGAATTCGGCCAGGGCCGGGGCACGGCGCATATCCTGATCAGCCACACACACTGGGATCACATCCAGGGCTTTCCCTTTTTCGGCCCGGCCTATCTGCAAGGCAACCGGATCACCTTTTATAGCCCACTCCCTAACCTGGAAGAATGTATTCGCGGGCAGCAAGACTCGCACTATTTTCCCAAACCGTTAGACTATATGAACGCCGACATTGACTTTGTGCAGCTGAAGGAAAATGCAACCACGACGATTGCCGGCGTCCAGATTCAAAACATCCTCCAGGTACACCCCGGTCGCTCTTATAGCTATCGGCTGGAAGGGGATGGCGCGTCCATCGTCTATGCCACCGACGCCGAGTACAAGGCGTTGGGCGAGGCGCATACCAAAAGATACGTGGATTTTATGATGGGCGCCGATCTGGTTGTGTTTGACGCCCAGTTTACGCTCAGCGACTCTTTCAAACTGATCGATTGGGGACACAGTTCATCGGTCATTGGTGTGGATATAGCCAAACAGGCAAACGTCAAACGCCTGGTTTTGTTTCACTACCAACACACCTACACGGATATGCAAATCCAGGAAATTTTGGAAACCACAAAAAAATATATCGCCAGCGACCCGGCAGAACGTCAATGCCAGGTTTATCTGGCGCGCGAAGGCCTGGAATTCGATCTGGGCAAAAGCCACCGCATCCAACTCCAGCAGCGCGCCATTGGCGACGCCGTCATACTCTCGATTGGCGGTCGCTTTGACGCGCGCGCCACCGACCAGGTCGACGAACGTTTGACCGCCCTGATCTCTGACGAACCCAGAGCCGGGCTGGTCATCGACCTGGCGAAAACAGAGCACTTGAGCGTGGCCGGACTCAAAACGCTCTTGAACGCGCAAAAAATGGGCCAGGGCATCCCGATTGTGCTGGCCGCCGCGCCGGAAAATATCCTCGAAGTGCTGGCGCGCGTGGGCTTTGGCGAGGCTTTTGCCCACTATGACTCGGTGCAGCAAGCCGTCGCTGCGCTCGAAGCGCGACAATATCTCAAACTGGAAGGCCAGGTTTTGCATGGCCGCTATCGCATCGAAGGCAGCCTGGACATGGGCCATCTGGCGGCCATCTTTAAGGCTTTCGACACCTGGATGGAACGCCCGGTGACGGTCAAAGTCTTGTCCAAATCGTTGGGCAACAAAGCCAGCCAGCGCTTGCTGCAAGAGGCGCGCGCGGCGGCGCACTTGAACCACCCCAACATTGCCGCAGTCTATGATTGTATTGAACACCGCAGCCAATTGTACCTGATTCGGGAATACGTGGACGGGTTGAGCCTGGAACACTGGCTCTCACAACCGCAAGCCGCCACACGCTTTCCACCCGCCCGGTCGCTGCAAATCATCCGCGATGTCTTGAACGGCCTGGCCTGCGCGCACGAACACGATGTCTTGCACCGTACACTTCGCCCCGACAGCATCATTCTCTCCGAACAAGGCACCAAAATCATCAACTTTGGCTTGATGCCGCCCCAAGAGTGGTCGATCAATGCCCTGAAATACATCGCCCCGGAGCAACTCTTGAATCAAGAGCCAACCGAACGCTCAGACCTCTACTCGGCCGGCGTCATCCTGTACCGGCTGGTCACCAGACAATTGCCCTTTGATGCGGACACAATCCAAGAGATCACCCGCATTCGCCTGCGGCTCGACCCCATCCCGCCGCGCGAATTTGTTCCTACCATTCCCCTGCCCCTCGAACGGATCATCCTCAACCTGATGAGCCGGGACCCCGACGATCGCTACCCGTCGGCGGCGATGACCCTGGACGCGCTGGACGGCATTGTCCCCTGGGACGAACCGGCGTAACCAACAAAACCCCACCGTCCGCGCCAAAATGGCGCAAGCAGTGGGGTTGAAATTCATCGTCAACCAGGCGATGCCTTGTCCTATCCGCCGGCCTGGCGCGTCACCAGCGCCTTTGCCAATGCTTTATAAGCCACCGCGCCTTTGTGTTTTTCGTCGTAATCGATCATTGCCTTGTTCGCCACCGAGGCTTCGGCAAAGCGGATGCTCTTATAGACCACCATGTCAAACACCTTTTCCCCAAATACCGACCTGATCTCTTGCAACACTTCGCGGGCGTGTATCGTGCCTGTCGAGTACATGGTCGCCAAAATGCCGGTCAGCTCCAACTCGGTGTTGAGACGGGTCTTGATCCGTTCGATGGTGTCCAGCAGCAAACGGATGCCGCGCATGGCAAAATACTCGCATTGCATCGGAATCAACACCTCTTGACTCACACACAGCGCATTCACCGTCAACAGGCCCAAACTCGGCGGGCAGTCGATCAAGATAAAATCGTACCATTGTGTCAGCGGGTCGAGCACCCGTTTCAAGATGAACTCGCGGCGGATTTCGGCAATCAATTCCATCTCGGCCGACGCCAGATCGATATTGGCCGGAATCATGTCCAGATAAGCCTGAACGGGATAAACGATGCGGTTGACGGCAAACTCGGGGTCTGTCAACGCCGTATAAATCGTCTCCTGCAACCCGTACCCGTCAATGCCCAGCCCCGCCGACAAGGCGCCTTGCGGATCCATATCGACAACCAACGTCTTTTTTTTCATCTGCGCCAATGCGACGCTCAAATTGATCGTCGTCGTCGTCTTGCCGACGCCGCCTTTTTGATTGGCAATGGAAATGATCCGAGTCATGTGCATTCTCCTTATTCTTGATGCGCTATGCTTGTGACTGTGTTTGTTCTGAATCCAGGGGCGGCATACGGTCCACCAATTTCGCCAATTTGGCATAGTCTTCGGCGCCGCGACTTCGCGGTGCATACTCGAAAATGGTCTTACCGGCCCCCGGCGCTTCAGAAAGCAACGTATCGATACGGATCGGGTGCGTCACCCGATCGCCAAAATCCTTGGTCACCGAAGTCAACACCATTCCACTCACCCGCCGGCGCGGGTCGAAAAACGTGGGCACGATCAACCGGATGATCGCCCCCCGCCCCAACATCCGGCTGATCGTGCGGAGATATGAAAAAAACTGTCGGGTTCCGGCCAGAGCAAGCAATTCCATCGAGACCGGAATAAAAACCTCCTCTGCGTACCCGACCACATTGACCGTCAATAGCGAGACCGAAGGCGCACAATCCAGGATTTGATAATCGTACCCCCCCAATCCGCCAAGCTGCTCGGTAAAAATCTCTTCACGCGCCATCTCTAAAACCATCCGCTGCTGCGCCTTGAACAAGGCCATGCTGCTGGGCAACAGATCCAGGTTTTTCCTGGCCGCAAGCACACATTCTTTGGCCGATGCTTTACGAATCAATACATCGGCCAGTGATTTTTTATAGTTGTTTATCCCCAACGCAATGGAAACATTGGCCTGCGTATCGGTGTCGATCAACAGAACACGCCGTTTCATCAGCGCCAACGCGGCCGCCAGATTCACACTCGTCGTCGTCTTGCCAATTCCGCCCTTGAACCCCACAATGGCTATTTTACGCAAACTGCTTTCCCCCAGTCATCCCGTCGAACGAACCACACAGCGCCCACGAGGGGCGGTGCGACCAAACCCCTCGACTCGTTTGAAAAACGCCAAAACGAATTACACAGCGTATAACAAGGCACTTTGATTGTAACAAAAATATATGCAAACGTCAAGACAGACTTGTGGTCAGGGCAGGGCATTTGCATTTATCCTGGCGCGCCATGGATCAAGCCG
>CAYZYE010000069.1:0-17644 GCA_964481205.1 uncultured Anaerolineae bacterium
CCCAAAGGGGAAAACATGAACGTGATCATTGTTATGCCGGCCTATAACGCGGCTCAAACCCTCGAACAGACCTACCGCGACATTCCCCATGCCCTCGTTGACAAAATCATCCTCGTCGATGATGTCAGCCAGGACCAGACGGTCGAGATTGCCCATCAACTGGGTCTGGATGTGGTGATCCACATTCAAAACAAGGGGTATGGCGGCAACCAAAAGACATGCTACCTGGAGGCGCTCAAGGCCGGCGCCGATGTGGTGATCATGCTGCATCCCGACAACCAATACGATTCGACATGCATTCCCAAATTGATCGCGCCGATCCTGGATGACAAGGCCGATATGGTGATGGGATCGCGTTTTTTGGGCAGCAATCCGCGCGACGGTGGCATGCCGCTCTGGAAGATTTTTGTGAACCGCTTTCTCACCGCCGTCGAAAATATGACGCTGGGTCTGCACCTGTCCGAGTGCCATACCGGGTTTCGGGCGTACAACCGCCGCTTTTTGGAAACCGTTCCCTTTTTGCTCAACTCGGACAAGTTTTTGTTCGACACGCAGATCATTTTCCAGGCCGTGGCCTTTGGCTTTCGCATCGCCGAAGTGAGTGTGCCGACGCGGTACTTTGAAGAAGCGTCCTCGGTGGGACTGGGCGCTGGGGTGCCATACGGCCTGGGCACGCTTTGGACGGCCGCGCAGTACTGGCTGCACAAACGCGGGCTGGCGCAATTCGATCTCTTTGACAAGCAGCTAGAGCAGGTGATGAGCCGCTATTACCAACCGTCAATTTTGGGTAAATCCAAATAGAATTCGATGCGTGACATGCTAAAACCTCGCTGGCCGGTGGCGCTGATCCTGGTCGTGATCGTCGCTTTGACGCTCAAGGCGACCTTGTTGGCTACCCATTCCGTCGCCTTTACCTCCGATGAGGCGGTGATGGCCTTGATGGGCAAACACATCACCCAGGGGCAGTTCCCCATTTTTTATTATGGCGAAGCCTATGTCGGCAGCCTGGACGCGATCTTGATTGCCCTCGCCTTCAAGTTGATCGGGCAATCGATCCTGGCCGTGCGGCTCGTCCAGGTGGCGCTGTACATTGGCGCGATGCTCACCACCTTTTTCCTGACCCGGCGCATCTACCGGGACGAGTCGGCGGCGCGGATGGCCGTCTTGATGATGGCTGCGCCGCCGGTGCTGCTGAGTTTGCACACCACCGCCGGGCTGGGCGCTTATGGCGAAACGCTGCTCATCGGCGGCATTTTGATGCTGATCGGCCACCGTTTGTTGAGCGGCGAGCACCATTCTGCGCTGTTGTGGGGGTGGTTTGGGCTGCTGGCCGGCGTGGGTTTTTGGACCTTTGGCTTGATTCTGGTTTACCTGCTGCCGATCGGCATATTGCTCTTGTTGCGTTTCAGGCTGAGGTTGTGGAAACGCTATTTGTGGTGCGGGGCCGCGTTTTTGATCGGCAGTGTACCCTGGTGGTGGTACAATTTTGCGCATGACTGGGCCGCGCTCAAGGTGTTTTACGACGCCGAGGCCGGCACGGCGATCGTCGAATCGCCGCTGTGGGAACGCGCGCTGGGCACGTTGGGGCTGGGTTTCCCCGCGCTGATCGGGCTACGACCGTCCTGGTCTATCGAGTGGACTTGTCTGCCCCTGTCGCCGCTGGTGGTGGTCTTTTATCTGTCGGTCATGATCTATGCCGGGCAGCAGTGGCGACAAAAGCGCAACGTTGGGCAAAGCATGCTGCTGCTGTTTATGCTCTTGTTTGTCGCAATGTTGATCGGAACGCGATTCGGCGCTGATTCGTCGGGGCGGTATATGTTGCCCCTGTATTCGGCCTTGTTCCCTTTGTGCGGCGCGTTTCTCAGCCGGGCCCAAGCCCGTAGCGCGCTGGCCGGCGTTTTGATCGTGACTCTGGTCTTGAGCTTTAACCTGTTGGGGCACGCCCAGGCGATTTTCAGCGAGCGGGGTTTGACCACCGAGTTTTGGAGCGAGTTTCGCTTCGATCGCGCCTCTGACGAGGCGCTGGTCGCGTTCCTACTCGACCACGACCTGCATTACGGTTACAGCAATCGCCACATTCATTTCCGCACCGACTTTATATCGGACGAACAAATTGTGCTCTTGCCGCGACTTTCGTCGCGCTCTGGGCTGTGCATCAACCTCGACGGGCGCGGGGATCGCTACCCGGCCTATACCAACAGAGTGGAAAACAGCGCGGTCGTCTTTTACATCACCACCGAGCAGCCCTACCTGGATGAACTGCTGCAAAATCGGTTTGCCCAACATGGCGTCGCGTATCGAGAAAAGGTGATTGGCCCCTATCACATCTTTTACGATCTGTCGCCCACCGTGCGGCCACAAGATTTGTGTACCGGCGAAGACGGGGTGTGATCGTTATGACAAGGGGACAAATACGGAGAAAATCTTGGCTGCCCACAGCACCAGCGTCGTCAACAGCAGCAAGTTGGGTTCGGACAACATTAACAGCAAAAAGCCGCTCCAACTATAGGCGGCCACATAAGGCGAAAAAAAAGGACTCGCGGCCAGGGCCAGTTTCTCGTCCCTTTTTTGAATCCCCCGCCACAGAAAATAACATCCCACCGGGATCAAAAACGGCCACACCGTCGCATTCCATCCACCGCTCGCCGAGGAGCGGTGGACGGTGTCGGTAAACCGGGCCGGCCAAAAGCCAAACAAGAGAAAAGACAGCAGGTACGCCGCCGCCGACGGCCAAATGACTTGCGCCAACCGTCGCCAGCGTCCCTGACGCCAGGCATCGATCAACAGGTACAGGATCGCGCCCACGCCGACATGCGGTTTGACCGAAAGCAAAAAAATCGCCCATTGGGGCGGCAGCAACAGCCCCAAAAAAACCAGCCATTCCAGACTGCCGCACAGCAGGCAAACGATCACCGGGTAAGAAAAAACGAGCAAAATCGAACTGCGCAAACCCGCGCCGAGGCGTCTGGCCGTCAATATGAATGCCGCCATCGACGCCAGCACAAACAATGGTCTGACCCACTCGATTGGAAGCCAGACCAGCGGGACGATCGGCAGCAGCGCCCATGGCGGGGCGTAAAACCCCTGCACTTGATACGGAGACTCGAGAGCGACGAGCGCGCGAGCCGCCGGCAGATAAGCGTCCTCCAAATCGATCAGGTGAGGAATGTCGATCAGGTACAGGATGACGCCGAAAACAACAACCAGCCCGATTCCTAGAATCTGTTTCCAATAGCGCATGTCATTTCGCTCGCTTTTTTTTCCCCAATGGCGGTAAAGTGATGAATAAAATTCAAATTTCAGATGGGACGCGCGCGCTCTTGGGCGCACTCTTGGGCGCGATCATTATGCTCGTTGTCGTGCGCGTCTTTTTCGTCAGCTGCTTTGACTTTGATCTGATCAGACGCGACACTTTGGTGCTCTTGTCCGGCCAGAGTCCGTGGGCGCTGGAGAATAGAACGGGGGGGTTCTATAACCCTCCTTTTTCATTTCTCTTTTTATGGATCCTCGTTTTCACAAACTCGAAAACAATGATCGTCATTGGCGGCGCGCTGCTCTTTGCCTTGATGTTCTATCACCGCGCCTGGGTTGCCGCCGCCTGGTTCGGGACGCACACCTTTTTGTGGATGGTCTCCGCCGGCGGCATCGACATGTATCTCATCGGCGCGGGACTGCTCTTGCTCCTCCTCGCCGACCATTTCTCAAACCGGCCGGCCCAGACGGCGCTGCGCGTCCTGGCCTATGGCTTTTTGTTGGTCAAACCACAAGGCGGCGCGTTCATCGTCGTGCTGTACATCTTGCTGCGCCGCGATTGGATCGGCATCATTGCCAGTCTGGCGATATATGGCTTGCTTTTTGCACCCTTGTACCCCGGTTGGATCGACTATGTTCTCATCGATCCGCCCGCTACCCAGGTCCAGGCCGCGCACAGCCTGGCCACCCATTTTGGTTTTGTGCTCTCGATCCCCGTGGCAATCGGAGTCGCCTTGGCGCGCCGCTGGAAATATTGGCAGCTCGGCGGTGCATTGGCCGGCATCTTGTCGCCCTATGGCATGCCCGGCGTGCCCATCTTTGTGATCCTGATGGCCGTGAACAAACTTGCGGCCATTCCGGCGATCCTGGTCTACTCGGGCTGTCTGGCCGTGCTCACCTGGGTTGCGCCGCAATCGCCGCTGATGGGCATCTATCACCTGGGCATGCTGGCGCTGGCGCTCATTTTGGCCTGCCTGCTGCCGGGGGCAGCCGGTCGCGACGACGATACGATCGACCTGACCGCCTGGCTCCGGGCGCGCCGCAAAAACCTGTTCCATAAATGACCACTATAGTGTAGCTAAGGCACCGCGTTGACATAAACTCCCTGCTGCGCCACATCGACCGGCAGCCGCGGCGCAAACGCCCGCAAGTTGGCCGCGAGTCTGGCCGTTTCGCCTTCTCCGGCCGCGTAGAAAAAGACCGTGTCGCTGCCACACACCACATTATCCGCAATCGTCCACTGCCCGACCTTTTCCCATACCGCGCCGCCGGCCCCCAGTTCGTCCAGATCGTGATAAACGACGGCAATCCGCGCGCCCTTGAACCTCGCCCAGGCGTACACCCGCTCCAACGTATACTGCCTGGCCCGCTTCATCCGGGCGACATCTATGCTGCCCAGACCGAACACATCGAGGCAGCGAATATCGGCCAAATAATTGATCGCCCCAATATCGTTGGCCGCCACCGTCTGCCCCTGGTAAAATTGTCTCAAAAAGCGCCCCACCTGGTACTGCTGCTCATAGATGTTTTTCCGGGCCGGCGAGATGTCCAACAGTGCGCTGCCGGCGCGATGAATCAGGCTGACCCCCAACAAAAACAGGACCAAGTTTCGGCTCACCGCCGGCAACAAAATCTTTGTCAGGCGCCTGTTCCATTTGACGGCCAACTGGGGCAAAAACGCGGACACGGCGCAACAGCCCATCACCACCAGGTAGGCCTCGTACCGGTAAAACATTCCCGGCGTGACCGAAAAAATATGCAGCAGCGAGACGGCGACGAAAACAATGAGCAAGATCATCTGGCGCTTTGACAGCGCGATCACCTTCTCCCCGGTCAGCGCCAGCCCTTCGATGGACGCCAACAGCATCAACCAAATCGAGGGAAACACACCCAGGCTGATCAGCGGGTAGCGGAGAAAATTCAGCGCGTTTTGCCTGGGCATGCTTCCTTTCAAGAGGATCGAGTTGGGCAACCAAAACGCGCCATGCGCAACGGAAACCTGGCCGTACACAAGCGCCGGCAGCGCCGAGACCACGCCCAGCCCAATCGCCGCCGGCCACTTTTTATGAGCCAACAACAAACAACACACCGCCAAGACGACAAACAGTCCCTCGTACCGCACCGCCGCAACCAAAACCGCCCCAAACGCCCACCACACCGCTTTGATCCGCTCCCCCTCAGACAGCGCAACGATGTTTTTCGCAGATTGGTATACAAAAACAATGACCACCAGCGCCTGTAAAACGTGCTCCATACCCATAAAAATCAACATCGGCAGCGGCGCGGCCCAGAGAACAACCAACAAAAAAATGAACGCCCACAGTCGATGACCGACGCGCTCGAAAAACATGGCGTATAAAAAAACGAGTAACAACGTTGCAAAAACAATATTCAGGATCAATGGAACGAGGTCGTGAACGCCAAACACACCATACCAGGCCGCCAACAACAGCGTCCACAACAAAGACGAAGAAGTAGAGCTGAATGCGTATCGCGTCACCCCAAACACGCCATGCCGGGCGAGATTCTTTGCCATCGCAATATGGATATAGGCGTCGTCCAGAGTGTAGACAAACGGCCCCGGCGTTCGTTCGATCAAAAACGCCGCCACGACGACCCACAAAACCAGGATCGCCGCCCACAACGGCCAATGCCGCGCGATCCGCCGGCCTACCATCGCGCGTCTATCTCGTGCGGCTCGATGCGCGCCGACAGATCGTAAAACACCCGGTAAGGCCCGATCTCGCGCTCACGGTACGCGACGCCGCGTCTCTCGAACCCGCTGCGCAGCAAAGCATCCAATTCGGGCTGGCGACCGGTCACATAAACCACCCGCCCGGCCGCCGCGACAAGATCGACATAGGGGCGGTAGCGGTTGTCGCCCTTGTTGACATTGCCGCTGGCCTTGTTGGGCAAATGCGCGCCCAAAATCACCTCCTCGCCGGACAAAAAAGCTACCTTGAAGGCGATCCAGTAATGGGTATAGCCCCGCGCGCCGCCATGCTCCTTCAAAAACGAGATCAGCGCATCGTCGTATTCGTTGCCGTATTGCAACTGGGGGTTGTACTGCGTGGTCAGCTTTGCGGCGCTGTTGGCCCCGCGCCATGTGCCCCACAGGTTGAACGCCAGCAGCAGCGCGACCAGGGCAATCGCCGCCGGCCGGGATCGCCGCCCCAGCGCAACGAGCGCCGACGCCGTAAAAACAACCAGCGGCACATACATAGGCACAAAGTAACGTCCCGTAGGATCGCTGCCAAAGCGAGAAAAGACAAACAAGGCCGCAAAAGCCGAGACCATGCCCCACAAAAACCGGTATACCCCGCGCCAGGCATTGCGACGCGCCTGCCCCAGCGCAAAGAGACCCACGGCGGCGTAAAAGGCGATCACCACCGGCGCGGCCCAGATCGACACCCACTCGATCGACCAGGGCAACCGCGCGCCGAGCAACCCCGGCAAGCCGATCAAAAGCAGCCCCAAGATTCGCGCCTGCACCGGCAGCACCGGCGCCATCGGGTCAACGGCGTCGGCGGGATTGTAGAGCGCCAGCGCGGCCTGCCAACCGTGTTGAAAATTATACACCCACCACGCCCCGCTGCCGATCACAAAAGCCGCCAGCGCCGCCAGGTAACCGCGCCAGGCGCGCAGCCGATGTCGCCACAACAACCAGACGCCGATCGGAACCAGATAAACGGCGATCAACCCCAGCGTCCAAAAACCCAACCCGGCCAACAGCCCCAAAACCACCCATTTTTTGAGGTCGCTCCCGTCGCCGCGCGCCAGCTTGCCGCCGGCGAGGAGCGCCAGATCGCCAAAAAGCAGCGTTTCGCCATAGCCGCCCAAAGACACCGTGGTATACAGGGTCAACACCAGCGGCGGAACGGCCATCAACAAGGCACTCAACAATGCCGTTTTCGCATCGTCGCTCCACCGGTAGACCAACACCCCCGTCAGCGCCACGTGGGCCAGAAACAATGCGCTTTGCACGGCCCGGATCGCCCATACCGACGGGCCAAACAACGCAAACAGCCCGGCGACCAGCCAGGCGTCGAGGCTGCCCATATAAGCCTGACCGTAAAAAAACACGGGGCGTTCGCCCTGCAAAATATGTCGCGCCATCAGACCAACAATCGCTTCATCGGCGTCCAGGACGACCACATCGGCCCACAGCAGCGCCATTTTGAGCGACAGCGCCAAAAGCAAAATGCCGGACAAGGCGAGCCAAAACACTTTCTTGCTCACAACGACTCCCGCTCTTGTCGACGTCTGCGTTCGGCCAGCGTCGACACCTGGCGAAATGACAACCCCAACTGACCCAGCGAAAACATACCCAGAGCCAGCGTCGTGATCCACTCGATAACGTGACCGGTCAGCGCGAAACTGGCCCGCGTATTCTCGTCGCCGATCTTGAGCAACTGCAAGCCGAAAATATAGGCATAATCCAGCGTGCCCACGCCGCCCGGCGCCGACGGGATCGACACCCCCAACCCGGCCATGCCGAGTAAAAACGCCACCCCGGCCACGCCGATGTGCAGACGATATGCGCGCAAGATAAAATAGGCATACGCCATAAACAATGCCCAGGAAGCAACGGCCAACAGAGCCACATAGACGGCCCGCCCCACACTGCCCACGGCGCGCAGCCCCTGCACGAACGAACGCCCCACACCGGCCAGTTTATCGCCCCAGGAAGGCGAAACTCGCCCCACCCATCGTGTACCCCAATCGACCAGCGCGTCGCCCCACAAGGCCGCCGCCAGCACCCCAAACACAATCCCGCCGACCATCGCCGCGCCCAGCCACACACTGTTGTCCAACTCGCCCAACACACCCACGGTCACACCGAACACCAACAGCAGCAACGCCATCGCCACGTCGAACACCCGCTCCACCGCAATCGTGCCCAAAATCGCGGCGGCGTTCACCTGCGCCGCCTGCCCCAACACATAGGCACGCACGAGTTCGCCGGCCCGCGCCGGCAGGATATTGTTCGACATAAACCCAACCATAAAAACGCGCCACATTGTCCACAACGGGACCCGCTTGAGCGGCCGGACGATGACCTGCCATCGCCAGGCGCGGAGCAGATAAGAAGCCAGCAAACACACCCAGGCCAGCCCCAGGTATCCCCACCGCGCCGTCAACGCCGCCCGCCAGGCCGCCGCCAGATCGACGCCGCGCAGGGCCAGGTACAAAAAAACGGCGCTGACAACCAGCCCTACCCAAAACTGCCACCGTTTCAACAAAGTGCATCATCCTTTGGCAAACTGGAAACAAAATATTCGGCGGTCAAGCGCAGTCCCTCCTTGAGCGATACCTGTGCTTCCCAACCAAGCAGCGCTTTGGCCTTGCGGCAGTCGAAATAACTCTGGTAAATATCCCCCGGCCGCTTGGGCGCGCGGATGATTTCCACCTGTTTACCGATAATATCGGATAATTTTTGATACAACTCGTTTACAGATGAACCCTTGCCGGTGGCAATGCAAAACGCCTCGCCATCCCCTTGGGTCAAAGCAAGCAAATTGGCCCGGGCAACATCGCGCACATAGACATAGTCCTTTTGCTGTTTGCCGTCCCAATCAATGCGCACCGGATCGCCGAGGAGAATGCGGCGCGCAAAAATCGCAATCACACCCGCTTCCCCCGTTGGGTCTTGACGCGGCCCGTACACATTGCCGTAACGCAGCGCCGTAAATTCCAGCCCGTACATCTCTTGCCAAAAACGGAGATAGTATTCGGTCGCCGTTTTGGTAATGCCATAAGGCGACTCGGGATGCTGTGGGGTACGCTCATCGATCGGCATCCTATCGACGGTGCCATAAGTGGCCCCAGAGGAAGCAAAAACAACCTTGCGCGCGCCAAAACGGGTACAGCATTGCAGCAAGTTGAGCAATCCCAAAATATTGACCTCGGCGTCATGCACCGGGTCCTCGCTCGAAATCTTGACGCTGTGCTGCGCCGCCAAATGACAGACCGCCTCTGGCCGTTCCCGCTCGAAAACGTTGCCCAAATCCGCATCGCGCACATCCACCTGGTAAAAACTCGCCCGTGGGTTGACGTTTTCCATTCGCCCGCCGCCGCGATCCCACAAATTATCCACGATCGCCACCGCGTGCCCGGCTTGGAGCAAAACATCGACCACGTGCGATCCAATAAATCCCGCACCTCCAGTTACCAACACTTTCATTGAACCTTGTCCTCCAGAGAAAAAGTGAGAGATAAAAACGCCCGTCATTATATCACAATCCACCGCCAACAACGAATGAGCGCCTGAAAGCATCAAAATCAATCGAGTTTGACGTTGGATTTTTCCCAAAATCTTTGTTATAATCAGGCCGCCAACACCGGCATACAGATATACACAACACCAGATTGGAGATCATTGTGCGCGTTCGACTGCAAAAAGCGCTGGCCCAGGCCGGAGTGGCCTCGCGCCGGGCCAGCGAAAAACTCATCCAGCAAGGACGTGTCCGCGTCAACGGGCAGCTGATCACCGAAATGGGAGTTCGGGTCGATCCTGAACGCGACGCCATCACGGTCGACGGTCAACCCATTCAGGCGACGCACAAACGTCGCTACATCAAACTGTACAAACCAACCGGCTACCTCTCGGTGCTGCGCGACGACCGCGGCCGTCCGGCATTGATCGATCTGCTGCCTCAAGCCCAAGGCCTGCATCCGGTTGGGCGGCTGGACCTGGACAGCGAGGGACTGATCCTGCTCACCAACGACGGCGCGCTGACCCAAAAACTCTGCCACCCACGTTACAAACACGCCAAAGAATATCACGTTTTAGTCCAGGGCAGCGTCAAGCGGGCTGCGCTGCGCGCCTGGCGCGCCGGCGTCAAATTGGACGACGGCAAAACCGCATCGGCGCAAGCCGAGCGGCTGGACGAATCGCCGTGGGGCCGCGCCCAACGCGGCCAAACCTGGCTGCGCATGACCCTGCATCAGGGGCAGAAACGCCAGATTCGGAGAATGTGCCATGCCGTCGGCCTCGCCGTGCAGCGACTGATCCGCGTGCGGATTGGCCCGCTGAAACTGGACGACCTGACTCCGGGCGAGTACCGTTCCCTGACCCGCGCCCAAGTCCGCGCGTTGCAATCGGCCGTCAAAACAGAGCAATGAACGCGCCGTCACTCGACACTGGAGAGTACAAATGACTTGCCATCCCTTGACCATCGCCATCGACGGCCCGGCGGCATCGGGCAAAAGCACTGTTGGCGCGTTGCTGGCGCAGCAGCTAAACTATGTCTACTTTGACACCGGCGTCATGTACCGCGCCGTGACCTGGGCCGCGCTGCAACGAAATATTTCCATCTCGAACCAGGAGGCCATCACCCGCCTGGCCGAACAACTGCACATCCAGGTGCGCGCGCCGACAAAAGACGATGGCCGGCAATACACCGTCTATGCTGACGATCAAGACGTGACCTGGCACCTGCGCAGCGCCGAGGTCAACCAAAACGTGTCGCCGGTGAGCGCATACCCCGGCGTGCGCCGCGCCCTGGTTGCGCAGCAGCGACGTATCGCGCAGCAAGGGCGCATCGTGATGGTTGGGCGCGACATCGGCACGGTGGTTTTGCCCAACGCCGACCTCAAAATATACCTCCAGGCGCGAGTCCAAGAACGCGCCCGCCGGCGCTATCGGGAGGTGAGCCAGCGACAGGACGCCCAATACGACCACATCCTGCAATCCATGCTCAACCGCGACCGCATCGACAGCGACCGTCGGGTCTCGCCGCTCCGCCCGGCCGGCGACGCCGTAATCATTGACACCAGCGACCTGACCATCGATCAAGTCCGGGACCGGATTCTCGATCTGATCGGCGTGGAGCGAGTGTGTTGAGCGTTCACCCCACCGGCGGGATCATTGCCGCCGTCGCGCCGAACAGCATCGCCCAGGCGCTCGAACTCGAACCGGGCGACGTGCTGCTCTCGATCAACGGCCACGCCGTGCGCGACGTGCTCGACGTGCAATTTTACGCCGCCGACGAAGAACTGGAACTGCTCATCCGGCGCGGCGATCATGAATGGTTGTTCCAGGTCGAGCGCGATTACGAGCTGCCCCTGGGCCTCGACTTTACCTCCCCCACCTTTGACGGCCTGCGCCGGTGCAGCAACCACTGCGAATTCTGCTTTGTCGCGCAAATGCCGCCGCGCGACCGCCGCCTGCGCCGCTCGCTTTACCTGCGCGATGATGACTATCGCTACAGCGTTCTGTACGGCAGTTTCATCACCTTGACCAACCTCACCCCGCCGGACTGGCAGCGATTTCAAGAACAACGTCTCTCGCCGCTCTACATTTCGGTACACGCCACCGACCCCGGTCTGCGCCGCCGGATGTTGGGCCGCGCCAACACCCCCGACATCCTGGATCAACTCGACCGTCTGGCGGCGCTCGACATCGAAATGCACGCCCAAATCGTGCTTGTCCCCGGCCAAAACGACGGCCTCTACCTCACCCGCACCGTAAACGACCTCATCGAGCGCCATCCGGCGATCCGCTCGATCGGCATTGTACCGGTTGGCCTGACCAGGTACCACCGCGGCCGTTGCCAGAGGTATACCCCCGGCCAGGCCGGCGCCGTCATTGCCCAGATCGAGCCGGTGCAGACATCTTGCCGCCAACGGTTTGGCGCGTCGCTGGTCTATCTGGCCGACGAATGGTACCTGCTGGCCGGCGCGCCCATCCCGCCCAATGAACAGTATGACGATTACGCCCAGATTGAAAATGGCATCGGCCTGGTGCGCCAGTTCCTCGATGACAGTCAAGCGCTCGACGTTGCCTCCACCGCGCGCCGCGCGTCGCGCGTCACATTGATCTGCGGCGCCCTCTTTGCCCCCATTTTGCAAGACCAGGCGCAAAAACTGGCGATGAAAATGGGTATCCAATTCCAGGTGATCGCGGTTGCCAATCAACTGTTCGGCGAAACCGTGACCGTCTCCGGCCTGCTGGGAGGCAACGATCTCCTCGCCGCCGTGCGGGGTCGAGAACTGGGCGACGTGGTCTGCCTGCCCCGCGCAATGTTTGACGCCGCCGGAGCGCGCACCCTCGATGATTTGACACTAAACGATCTGGAACAACGGATAAATCGCCCATTGATTGTCGCCGAACGACTCAGCCAGCTGGTCGACCAACTCGAATGACCCCTACCCGCTCTCTTTCATACTCAGGCCAATGCGCCCGCGCTCCGGATCGATGCTGATCACCCGCACCTGCACCACATCGCCCACCGCAACCACCTTGTGCGGGTCGCGCACATAACGATCGGCCATTTGCGAAACGTGGACCAAACCATCTTGCTTGACGCCAATGTCGACAAACGCGCCAAAATCCACAACATTGCGCACCGTCCCCTGAAGGATCATGCCCTCTTGCAAATCTTGCATCTTGAGCACGTCGCTGCGCAAAATAGGTTTGGGCAGCTCATCGCGCGGGTCGCGCCCCGGACGCTCCAAATTCTCAATGATGTCGGCCAGCGTGGGCGCGCCGACGCCCAGCGCTTCGGCCACCTCTTGAACGCGATGCGTGCGCATAAATTGTCGAACGCGCGGCCCCGGCTCTAGCTGCCCGGCGTCAACGTCGAGCAACTGGAAAAAGCGGGCCACCACCGGGTACGATTCGGGATGAATGGCCGTATTGTCGAGGGGGTTGTCGCCGGCCGGGACGCGCAGAAATCCGGCACACTGTTCAAACGCTTTTTTGCCCAGACCCTTGACGTCAAGCAAATCACGGCGCGTCTTGTACGGGCCGCTTTGATCTCGATGGGCGACCACGTTGGCGGCCACACGCCTGTTGATCCCGGCCACATATCGCAGCAGCGCCGTCGAGGCCGTGTTCACATCGACGCCGACGTGGTTCACCGCCGATTCGACCACGGCGTCCAGCATCTCGGCCAACCGCTTTTGGTCGACATCGTGCTGGTAAAGCCCCACCCCAATGGCCTTGGGTTCGATCTTGACCAACTCGGCCAGCGGGTCTTGCAGCCGCCGGGCAATCGACACCGCGCCGCGCATTGCCACATCGAGGTCGGGCAACTCGCCGCGCGCCAGGTCCGAGGCCGAATAGACCGACGCCCCGGCCTCGCTGACGATCACATACGCGCCTCGGCCGGCCTGCCCCACCACCTCGGCGGCCAACTGCTCGGTCTCCCTCGACGCCGTGCCGTTGCCGACGGCGAGCACATCCACCTCGAACTGCTGCACCATCTCGACCAGCCGCGCCACTGCATCGCGCCAGCGCTTTTGCGGCGCGTGCGGGTACACGGTCATCCCGCCGATAAATTTGCCCGTCGCATCGACCAGCGCCGCCTTGCAGCCGGTGCGGTAGCCGGGATCGATGCCCAGCACACATTTGCCGCGCAGCGGCGGCTGGAGCAGCAACGCGCCCAGGTTGGTGGCAAACACCGCAATGGCATGTTCATCGGCCTTTTCGGTCAGCGCGCGGCGCAAATCGCGCTCCACCGCCGGCGCCAGCAGCCGCTTGTACCCGTCGGCAACGGCCAACCGCACCTGATCGACAAAGATCGAGCGGGGGTTTTTGACGTACCGCTTTTCGATCGCCGCAACCAGCCCCTCTTCATAGACGGCCAGCCGCACCTTGAGCGCCTTGGCGCTCTCGCCGCGCCGAATCGCCAGCCAGCGATGCGGCGGAATTTTGCTCAACGGTTCGGAATAATCGTGATACATCCGAAAAGTACCTTCGGCATCGGCCCCCGCTTTGAGCTTTGCGCAAGCGACCACCCCGTCGGCGTATGTGCGTTTGCGAATGTACTGCCGCACCCCGGCGTCCTCGGACACAACCTCGGCCACGATGTCGCGCGCGCCGGCCAACGCATCCTGCACCGTCGGCACATCGTCGCTCAAGAATTTTTTGGCCTCGTCTTCGGGCGCGCCTATGACTTTTTTTTGCGCCAACATCATTTTAGCCAACAGTTCCAGGCCGCGCTTGCGGGCGATGGTTGCGCGCGTGCGCCGCCTGGGTTTGTAGGGCAAATACAGGTCTTCGACCTCTTGCAACGTGGCCGCGGCGCGGATCGCCGTTTCCAACTGGGGCAAGAGTTTACCCTGCTTGCGAATGCTGTCCAGCACCGTTTCTTTGCGCCCCGACAGGTGGCGTAAATAGGCCAGCCGTTCCTGGATGGCGCGAATCTGCGTTTCATCGAGCGTGCCGGTGACTTCTTTGCGATAACGGGCGATAAAAGGCACGGTATTGTCATCATCCAACAGTTCGACGGTGCGCGCCACCTGATCGACGCGCAAATTCAATTCCCTGGCAATTGCGGTTTGAATCGTATCTGGGGTCAAAGCAAATCTCCTTTAGCATTTTGGGCGCTTCCAGAAAAATAACCAGCCCACGCTGCTCTCGCCGGATCTGGCAATCCGGCGAATCAAGTCAAACAGCTTGGATTTGGCAATCCAAGCCGAATCTGTACCTCTATTTTGATATTCATTTGCTCTGTAGCATCTGACCACGTAGCCGTTTTGGCCTGCTTTACCTGACCACGGGCCGCCCACGAGAGGCTATGCCACGGACGCCCAACCAATTCGCGCCTGAAGCAATCCCCACCCAAAATACCATAGATAAACGCAGATCATAGCACATTCGGCCTGGGTTGGTTGAATCTGAAATGGGCGTGGTTCAACCGGTGTTACGGCAATGCGCGCCCGGCGCGGTACGCTGCTGGAGGATTTCTTGGGCAATCTGGCGTGCGTTTTCACTGCTCCCGCCGAGCATTTGGGCCATCTCTTCGATCCGCGCCTGATCTTGCAGCGCATCGACGACGGTGGCCGTTCGCTCGCCATGCACGGTTTTTTGAACTCGCAAATGTACATCGCCGTACCCGGCCAGTTGGGGGAGGTGGGTGATGCAAAAGACCTGATGTGCTCCCCCGTCGAGTTGAGACAGCCGCCACAGCTTGCGCCCCACGATGCCGCCGACTCGCCCGCCAATGCCTTGATCGATCTCGTCAAAGATGAGCGTGGGAATGTGATCGGCGGCGGCCAGCGCGGTTTTGAGCGCCAGCATCAAGCGCGAGGTTTCGCCGCCAGAAGCGACCTGGGCCAGCGGCTTGAGCGGCTCGCCGACATTGGTCGAAATGAGAAAAGCGACTCGATCCAGCCCTTTGGCGCCAAAGGCGTATCGACCGGGCGGCGTGCGACCGTCCGGCGGCGGTTCATCGACCTGCGCGCCGTCTTGGGTCTGCTCCCACAAGACCTGAACGGCAAAGCGTGCCTGCTCCATCTTGAGTTCGCCCAATTCGGCCTCTACCGCTTGCGACAGACGTTCGCCGGCGCGGCGGCGGCGTTGGGACAATGCGCTGCCCATTTTGCCGATCCGGTCAAGCAGCGATTTTTCTTTGGCTTGCAGCCCGGCAATGCGCTCGCCGCTGTGCTCGATGGCGTCCAGTTCGTTGGCCGCGCGGTGGGCAAAATCGAGCACCTCTTGAATGCTGTCGCCGTACTTGCGTTCCAGGCGTCGAATAAAGGCCAGCCGTTCCTCGACCTGTTCCAACCTGGTCGGGTTGAATTCGACTTGCTCTTGATAATCGCGCAAGGTGGCAACGAGATCGTCCAGTTGGTAGCCCAGTTCTTCGATTTGCTGCTGCTGGGCTTCCATCTGGGGGTCGATGCGCGCCAAACTGCTCAACGCGCGCAAGGCCTGTCCGATCAAGTCGATGGCGCTGCTTTGCTCGTCTTTGCCGTCGGACAGGATTTGCAACGCCTCGCCGCTCAACGCGGTCAGTTTGGCGGCGTTGGTCAGCCGGTTGAGTTCTTGCGCCAATGTCACATCCTCGCCGAGATCGAGGCCGGCGGTGCGGATTTCATCGACCTGGTAGCGGAGCAGGTCGGCGCGCTGGCGCAATTCGCGTTCGTTTTGCACCAGGTTGTCCAACTCGCGACGCACCGCGCGCAGCGTTTTGACCTGTTTGCCCAGCGCGGCCCGCTCGGCCTCGAACCCGCCATAGCGATCGAGAAAATCCAGGTGTGACCGCTCATTGAGCAGCGAGAGATGCTCGCTTTGCCCATGGATGTCGATCAAGCGGCTGCCAAACTGCTCCAAAATGCTCAAACGCACGGCGCGCCCGTTGACGCGACAGACATTGTGCCCGCTGGCTCGAATTTCGCGTGCCAGGATCAAGGCGCTCGAATCGCCGTCATTTTGCAATTCTTCTTGCGCCAGCAGCGGCGCGATCGCGGCCTGTTCGCGCGTCGAGAGGTAAAAAATGCCTTCGATCGTCGCCTTGCCCGTGCCGGCGCGAATATAGTTACTGTCTGCCCGCCCGCCCAGCAAGAGGCTGACGGCGTCGATGATGATCGATTTGCCCGCGCCCGTCTCGCCGGTGAACACGTTGAACCCCGGTGAAAAATCCAGATGCAAATGCTCGATAATGGCAAAATTGGTAATCGTCAGTTCAGACAACACTGTGCTTTCACCTCGATTTGTTGAATCTCAGCACACTGACCGCTGCGCCGGTCGCCAGCACGCCATAGATGCCCACTTCGACCAACCGGAACGTCGTCGCCAAAGCCACCATCGCGCCGATCAGCATGCACGCACCAACCACCACCCACGTCCACCGCCCGCGTCGCCGCCTGACCGCCTGGTGAACGGCTCCGCCGATCATGCCGCCAACCAGTGGGCCGATGACCAGGGCAAACCACCAGCTGGCGATCAATCCCGAAACGACCGCCGCCGGAACCGACAAGAACAGGGTGACAATGGCCGCGATCGGGTAATCGTACCACTCGGCGTTGTAAAAATGCGCCTGCTGCGCCTTGACGCATTCCTGGCAGCGCAGCCCAACCGGGGTGCGCACGGCGCAGCGAACGCAAATCGGCGCGCCGCAGCTGTTACAACGCAGCACGGTCTCGCGCTGCGCGTGGTTGATACAATGCAATGTTTTACCATCGGCAATGTCTCGATCCCACTGCAACCGCATCTCGTCGCTGACATCGGGACGCCGGGTCAGCGCGGGGCGGGATTTTTGGTTTGTCGCGTCCGCCGGTTGTTCGAGCGCCGCTTGCGCCGCGGCCCGCGCCGCCTCGGCCTCGGCCCGCTCTGCCGCCTGGATGCGGTGCAGTTCATCGACGGCGTCGGCGTTATCCGGGTCGAGTGCGATGATTTGCGTCAGGCAGCGTTTGCGCTCGTCCGGCGTGTCTGTCAGGGCGAGCAAATCCAGCCAGATGTCGAGCCGTTCCGGGGCAATGCGCGACGCGCGCCGCCAGTAACCGCGCGCGACCAACCTGTCGCCCGAGGCCAACGCCGAGCGGGCTTGTTGAACGAGTTCATCGACTTGTCTCATCGGAACCTGATTCCTCCCAGGGATATTTTTGACATTCTATTCCTCAACGCTCTCGGCGCGTCCTTGTGCTCCAAGGGGATTGACAA
>CAYZYE010000070.1:0-10393 GCA_964481205.1 uncultured Anaerolineae bacterium
GGCCTTGGCCCGCCAGCGGTGACTTTAGTCACGAATTAGAATTGAACAGCCCTACTTTGGTGTGTGTTTCAAATTATTTGGGCGTCCGTGTAGCATCTTGCTAGCGCCCCGGATGTCCGTAGCATCGCCCCTTGCGGGCGCCCCGTGATCGGATGGCTACAAAGCAAATGAAACACACTCTACTCTGGCTCTATTATAGCGCATCTGAGGCCAGGTGACAAGATATTTTTTGTCCCGCCGGGATCAATAGTCCGTTTCCCGCCCCATGATCATCAACGCCAGGGTGAGCGCGCGTCCCGCCTGGTCGAGATGGCTGGTGGAAATGGCTTCAAGCGTGTCGGTCGAGAGCCGCGAGGTCTCTTGCCAGCCCTGCCAGGCCACCAGCGCCTCGGCGGCCTCTTGCCCGCCCTCCCAGCGACCCTTGTCTTCAAAAATAATGCCGATCTCGACCGCGTCTTGGGCGCGCCGGGTGCGAACGCCCATCTTGCGCGCTGCGTCCTCGAAAAGCCGGGCCAGGCGCATACTGCCCTGCGACGAAACGACCAGCGCCTTGCCGCTGCCCGCGCCAAGGCCGCGCAAGTGAATGATCGCCTCGACGTCGAGCGAGGCAAAGCCCTTTCGCCCTTGCAGAAACTTGCTCACGTCAGAGGCAACGACGGGCATTCCACCTTCCAGCCCTTCGCCGCTATAAGCGATAAAGACCAGCGTGCGGTAGGGTTGATAGCCGGAACTAGAGAGCACACGCGCGATCTCGAGCATCACCGCGACGCCGCTGGCGTTGTCGTTTGCCGCCGGCGAGATGACGCCGGCCGGGCCGGGCGGCGGCGTGTCATACTGGGCGAGGACGACGATCACCTGATCGTTGATCCCGCCAAACTCGCTGCTGGACAGGCCCGGCAAATGTCCCAAAACGTGGTAAACCTCTTGTTTCTCGACCACCGCGCCCGGCACGTCCATGGCGACGACGGCCCCGGTTGCAATCTCGATGCGCTGATCGGGCAGCAGCCGGTCGATCTCGCGGCGAACGGCATCGACCGTATAGCCGGCGCCGGCCAACAATTGGTTGGCGACGGCCTCGCTGATCATCAACGTCGGCGTGTCAAATCCCTCGACGCGGTTCGTGCCGAAATGGCGCCGCGTCGGGTCGCGCATCGACAGCGTGGCGCGGCGCGCCAGTTCCAACTCGTCCTCCACGACAACCAGCATCCCCCGGCGCGCCACCTGGCGCATCACAAAAGCGTCGTCCGGCGACAAAGTCAGCACGATGTCGTTTGCCACATCCAGGTCTTCCAACCCCTTGTAATAACCGCCAAACGTGCCCCGAACCCAGGTGACAGCAGACCAGGCGATCACGCGCACCGGGGCTTGCGCCTGCCCCATGTTGCGATAATAGGTCGGCTGTTCGGCGTAATCTCGACGGTAGCGCCATGTGGCCGGATCGCCCACGATCTCGAAACCCGGCGCCGCATCGAGGATTTCATAGTCGCGCTTGTGCGTTTGGAAATAGGACTCGACCGTTTCTCCCGCCGGTTGAATACCCATTTGCCGAAACTGTTGGGCAATATATTCGGCGGCCAGCGCGCTGCCCGGCGCGCCCAACGCGCGGCCCTGCATATTGGGGGCGCACAAAGCCTGGATATGCGCCATCGCCCGCCCGGCGTCAAACGCGGCCGCTTGTTGGCGGTAAAAGGCGACGCTGCCGGTATGACTTTGCGCCCAACCGACCGTCACGACGGCGACCACAGCCAGGGCCACAGTATAACGGTTGAGCACCCTGGTCATCCCCACCCCCACGCGCTCGATCATCCGCCGGACACCCTCGCCAAACAGGTTGAAACCCCAAATAGCCAGGAAAAAGGCCATAGTCGGGTAAAGCGCCATCCACGGGTACGCGCGGGCATACAGCCGGACGTTGCTCAACAGCGCGCCCCATTCGGGCACATCCGAGTAATGATAGGGCGAACCGCCAATATCGAGTTCGGCAAAGGCTCCGCCGCCGATGAAAATGCCGATAAAGCCCAGTTCGCCCAACAGCATCAACACGGCGCCCATTTCCAGCGCCGTGATCGAGATGAGCGAGGGCAGCAGATTGGGCAGGACATGGGCCAAGATGATGCGCGGCGTGCGCAGCCCCGAAGCCACTGCGCTTTCGATAAACAACCGGGGCTGGATCGACATCACTTTGCTGCGCACAAACTGCATGATCTCGCTCCAGCCGGCCAGGCACAACGCAATGACAAATGGCCGCATCCCCTGACGAATGCCCAGGGCCAAAATCAGCGTCATCGCCAACAGCAACGTCGGAAAAGCAGAAACGATCTCGGCCAGACCCAGCAGCACACGGTCGAGCCACCCGCCGCTGAACCAGCCGGCCAACGCGCCCAGGCAAAAACCAATGCCCACCCGCGCCGAGACGACCAGCACGGTCAGCAGACAAGTTTGCTGTGCGCCGGCGAGGATCAGGCTCAACACATCTCGTCCCAGCACGTCGGTGCCAAAAGGATGAACACGATCGGGGGCAAAAGGCGGCACCGAGAGTTTGCCATCCACGTATTCAAGCCCGCGCGTGGTATAGGGACTGTGCGGGGCCAGCGACGGCCCAAAAACGACGAGGCCGATCAGCAACAGCACCAGCACACCGCCAAGCGCCAGGGGCGAGTTACCGATCGTGCCTCGAAACCACGCGCGGCGTCTTTCGAGCCGGTGCTTTTGAACGTCGATGCCGGGAGCAATGCCGCGCTGCCGCAAAATATCCCGGAACGGACTCGGCGCGGCTGGTTTGGCCGGCGCGGCGACCCGCGCCCAGATCGCCTTGAGCGAATCGTTCAGCGCAGCGCCCACGTCCACGAACAGTTGAAGCAGGCTTGGACGCTCACGCTGTCCGGCCTTGGCGATGCGGTCGCGCAGACGGGGGTCGATCAACCGGTAAGCGATATCGAGCAGCAAATTGATGGTCATGAACAGCACGCCGAGACACAGCACCAGAGCCACGGTCAGATTGTCGTCGCGTTGCGAGATGGCTTTGAGCAGCATAAAACCCGTGCCCGGCCAGCTGAAAAAGAATTCGACCAGAGGCAGGCTGCTCAATGAAAAACGCAGCGAGACGCCCAGCGTGGTCAAAATGGGAATGGCGACGTTGCGGAGCACGTGCCGGTTGATCACGACATGCGGGGCCAGCCCTTTGCCGTGCGCCGTGCGCACCATGTCTTGCTCCAACACCTCGCCGACGGCGACAAATGTGACCCGCGCAATTTGGGCGATGGGGCGCGCGGCCAAAACGAGCGCCGGCAAAATGATGCGTTCGTCCCAGCCAAACCCGCCGATGGGCAGCAGCGGCTTGCCAAAGGTTTTGGTCCAACGGATCGCTGCCAACTGTAAAAGCAGCGCGGCAAAAAAGCTGGGCATCGAGACGCCGGTGATCGACACGAGCAAAGTGATGAGCGACCAGGCGGTATGGCGGCGTTTCGCAGCCCAGACGCCCAAACCAACGCCGGCAACGGTTGCAAAGGCCAGCGAAACGGCGATCAATCCCAGGCTTTTGCTCCACGTTTCCTTGACCACATCGGCGACGGGGACGATGGCCAGAGTCTTGCTGCCCGCGCCCGACATACCCAGATCGCCTTGCGCCAACCGGACGACCCAGTCAGCGGTTCGATCCACACCATGAATCAACGCCGCCTGCCAGGTCGCCCCGCCGGCCATGTCGAGACCCACATAGCTCAAAAAAGCGATGGACAGCAGAACCACAATCCCAAAAATCAAGCGCGGCAAGACCAAAGCGCCCAACGGGATCAAGGCCCGCAGCGGTTCAAATGGCGATGAACTTGATTTTGCGCTCATGGATTTGCGTCCTCGGCAAACTCTTGTACAATAGGTGGCAAGACGATCTTGCGTCCTTGCGGCTAATTCCTGGGTTTTCAGCAGTCTCCTAGTATACTTTGTGCAAAGAATCTGTCAAGCGCCTCGGCGCATTATCCTGGTTTTTCCGCAAGCCCGATCACCGGCCAACCGGCGGCAGATCGAGCAGACACCTTATTTTCCGCGAACACGAACCGTTCCGTTGTTTTTGGAGCAGACTCGAAATGATTGCAATAGAGCGCCAGGAATGGGCCTGGGTTTGGAAATGGACGCTCGTCGCATTGATCGCGTCGTCGATCCCATACCTGCTGGGCAGCGCGCTCTCTTTACCCGAGATGCAGTTCAGCGGCCTGGTGTACAATGTTCAAGACATCAACGGCTACCTGGCCAAGATGCGTCAAGGCGCGCGCGGCGAGTGGTTGTTTCACACACCATACACCGCCGAAGAGCATACCGGAACGCTCTTTTTTCTCTTTCATCGCTTGCTGGGCATGCTGGCCGCGATGACGGGGTTGTCGCTAGAGCTGATCTATCACCTGGCGCGGTTGGTTTTTGCGGCCGGCATGCTCGCTGCCATGTACCGCTTCTTTGCCGGGTTTACGCCGCATCGCGCCATTCGTCGCGTCGCATTTCTGCTGGCTGCTTTTTCCGGGGGTATGGGCTGGCTGCTCGTCTTGCTCGGTCAGGCGGACTGGTTGGGCATGCTGCCGCTGGACTGGATTCTGCCGGAGGGGTATGCGTTTTTGGTGACATACTCGGTGCCGCACATTGCTCTGGCCATGACCTGTTTGTTGTGTGGCATCCTGGTCTTGCGGGCGGCCTGCTCGCGACGCAGTGCGGCGCTGGCCCTGGCGGCCGGGGCGCTTTTCGCAGTGATGGCCCTGATGGCGGCCTTTTATGTCTTGACGCCGTATGCCCTTTTGGGCGTCGATTGGCTGATCACGGCGGCGCGGCGACGGCGGCCCGACTGGCCGGCGTTTTGGCTGATCGCCTTTTCTGCGCTGCTGCCCGCGCTGGTGATCGGCTATAATTTTTACTATTTCACCTTTGACCCGTTTTACCGCGTTTGGGCGACTCAGAACCTGGCGCTCTCGCCGCACCCGGCGCATTACCTCATGGGCTATTTGGTGATCGGCGGGTTGGCGCTCTGGGGCGTGTGGACAATGTCCCCGGCGCAGCGAACCAGGTGGCAATTGCTGTGGGTGTGGGCGCTTTTGGCCCCCGCGTTGGCGTACCTGCCCTTTGGCTTGCAGCGTCGATTGATCTTTGGCGTCCAGAATCCCTTGTGTTTGCTCGCCGCAGCGGGCCTGGTTCGCGGCGTGGCGCTGCCATTTGGCCGAATGCGCATTGTAAAACGGCTGCTCCGGCGGCCGCGCTACAGTCGATCGGGGCTGCGGCGGCTGCTCATTGCGACGGTCGTGATCTCGACGACGATCACCAATCTGTTGCTGATTACCGGCAACTGTATCACCGTGCTGCAAAGAACAACGCCAATTTTTCACCCGCGCGCCGAATTGGAAATGTTGGACTGGCTGCGCACACATTCGCAGCCCACAGACACGGTATTGTGCGCGTACCAAACGGGCAATTACGCGCCGGTGCGCGCGGGCAACCGGGTCTTTTTGGGCATCGGCAGCGAGACGCTTGACATAGAGCGCAAGCGGGTCGACGTGCAGCGATTTTTCAACCTGGCCGAGTCTGACAAGTGGCGGCAGTCTTTGCTGCGCGAATATGGCATCGCCTATGTCGTGATCGGGCCGGACGAACGCGCCCTGGGCCGGTTTGATCCCGCGACGACGACCTATTTGAGCCGGGTGTACGCCAATGATCGTTATACGGTGTATCAAGTAGCGCAACGATGAATAAAAAAGCCGTTTTACCCAGGTGGGTCGCGCCGGTCCTGGTGATCGCGCTGCCGTTGGCGCTGTACTGGCCTTTTGTGTTCGGCGGCAAAGCCATCTTTTGGGGCACGCCCTTGATGCAGTTTTGGCCGTGGCGACAATTTGCCGTCGAGCAGCTGCGCGGCGGGCATCTCCCGCTATGGAACCCCTATAGCGGGAACGGCGCGCCGCTGCTGGCCGATCACCAGTCGGCGGTCTTGTACCCGCTCAACGTCATTTTTATGATTTTCCCCACCCATTACGCGCTGGGCCTGTCGCTGGCGCTACACGCCATGTTGGCCGGCGGGACAATGTACGCTCTGGCCCGCGAGCTGCGATTGACCCGCTTTGCCGCGCTGGTTGCGGCGCTGGCGTTCATGTTTAGCGGTTACATGGTTTCGCGCGGCTCCTTTGTCACCGAGATCAGCGCCTTGCCGTGGCTGCCGTTGATCTGGCTGTACACCCGGCGGGTGATTCGGCGGCGTCAGTGGGGCGACGCCGCGCGGCTGGCGCTGGCGATCGCGCTTCAATTTTTGGCCGGTCACGCGCAGACGTGGTTTTACTCGCTGTGGTCGATGAGCGGGTATGCCCTGTGGCTGGCGATCACCTGCCCACAGGCCGATCGACCGGCCGGCCACCGGCCGGGGATCGCCCGGCTGGCGACACGGGTGTTTTTTCGCAGTTGGCCGATTGCCGTGGCCGTCGTGTGGGCCGTCGCCCTGACCGCCGCGCAGTTTTTGCCCACCCTGGAGCAGAGCCGGCTGGCCGGGCGCGCGGCGCGCGCGGACTGGGAACGTTACGCGCTGCAATATTCGTTTTGGCCGTGGCGCGTGCTGACCTTGCTCGCGCCGGACTTTTTCGGCAATCCGGCCAAAGGCAACTTTTGGGGCTATGCGACCTATTGGGAGGACGCGGGACACATTGGCGTGCTGCCCTTTCTCCTGGCCGTACTGGCGCTGATCGCGTGGTTCAAGGGACGGCGGCGGGGCGATCGGCCGGCAGCGATGCGCGAAACGCCGTTCTGGGCCGCCTCGGCCTTGATCGCGCTGCTGCTGGCAATGGGCAAGAATACACCGTTCTATATGCTCTTGTACCGCTATGTACCGGGGTTTGGCGCGTTCCAGGCCCCGGCGCGACTGCTGTGCATTTATACGCCGGCGGCGGCGCTGTTGGCTGGGATCGGCGCGGACACGTTGGCGCCATCGAGAGAATTTGGCAAAAAGGCGATGCGCTGGCTGGTGGGAAGCGTCGGCGTCTTGTTAGCCAGCGGCGCGGCGTTTTTGATCTTGCCCGGCGTTCAGGCGACTTTTATTTCGGCGACGGCGCGGTTGGCGCTGTTTTTGACGCTGTCGCTGCTGCTGCTGTTATGGGGCAATTCGATGTGGTTGGGCCATCCGCGCCGCCGGCTGTGGCAATTGGCCGCCGCGTTGTTCATCGCCATCGATCTGATTTCGGCAGGATACACGCTCAACCCGGCGATCGATGCCGATTTGTATCGCACGCCAACCGAGATCGGCGCGTTTCTCAAGGCCGATGGCCAAGGACGCACTTTTTATTTTGCCGGCAGCCGTCAAACACTCATGTTTGAACATTACCTCAGTTTTGGCGATTATGGCCGCGCCGAGGTCGAACATTGGCGGCAAATGCGCGAGGATTTGCTGCCCGACCTGGGCATGGTCGAACACGTGCCCAGTGCAAACAGTTTTGAACCGCTGATCGAGGCGCGTTATCACCATTTGCTCCAGGCCATCGAGGAAATGCCGCACGAAACGGCGCTGCGCGTGCTGGGTATGATGAACGTGGCCTATATTCTCGACCCGGCGAACGACTGGGACGAACCGATCATCTATCGCGCGCCGTCGGTCAACGTCTACCGCAATCCATACACACAGCCGCGTGCCTTTATCGTCGAGCGGGCGCGCGTTGCGCAGACGGCGGCAGAGGCGCTGGCGCTGCTTGCCGCGCCAGACTTTGACCCGGCCTCCGAGGTGATCCTGGAAACGCCGGTCAATCTGGAGCAGGTTGACGACCCGACCGGGCGCGGATCGTTTCAACTCGACATTTTGCCTTCTCGCCCCACTCGGGTTAAAATAAGGGCCGTTTTGCCCCGCCCCGGCTGCCTGGTGCTGTCGGATGTGTATTATCCGGGCTGGCAGGCAACGGTGGACGGCGAGCGGGTGAATATTTTGCGGGCCAACTATGCTTTCCGGGCGCTGCCGCTCGACGCCGGCGAGCACGAGGTGCTGTTGGCGTACAAGCCGCGCGCCAACTGGGGATGGCTGGGCAGCGCGCTGGCCGCGATCGCCATATTGGCCGTTGCCGGGCGAGATATTCTAAATCATAGCAGTGAATTGGAGAGTTTATCTTGAAACCGATTGTGATTGTCCCCACCTATAACGAGGTGGAAAACATTCCGCTGCTGGCGGCCGACATTCTGGCTTTGCCGGTTGCGGTGGATATGGTCATTGTTGACGACCACTCGCCGGATGGCACGGGCGAGGTGGCCGATGCGCTGTCGGCGCGGCATCCCACGATACACATCATTCACCGCGAGGGGAAACTGGGGCTGGGTACGGCCTATCGGGCCGGGTTCCGGTACGCATTGGCGCGCGACTACGACCGCATTATGACAATGGACGCCGATTTCTCTCACCATCCACGCTTTATCCCGGCGCTGATCGAAAAGAGCCGCGATGAGGCCGACCTGGTGATCGGCTCGCGGTATGTCCGGGGCGGCGGCACCAAAGATTGTACGCTGCCGCGAAAAATGCTCAGTTGGGGGGCCAACGCCGTTGCCAAGACGATGCTCGGGCTTCGGGCGATGGACTGCACGGCGGGATTCCGCTGTTACCGGCGCCAGGTGCTCGAATCGATCGACCTGGATCATATCTTTTCCAACGGGTACTCGTTTTTGATCGAAATCTTGTTCAAGTGCAGCCGCCGGGGGTGGCGCGTCGCCGAAGTGCCCATTCTCTTTGAAAACCGCACGCGGGGGCAGTCCAAAATCTCTAGAGCCGAGATTGCCAGGGCCTTTTATACCGTCATACGGCTGGCGGCAAGCCGGGTCACTTTTGGCGCTGACTCGTAGGGACGCCGCGCAGCGCGTCATTCGGCCCGCCCGCGTGGAGGGTGATCATGAACGTCGTCAAGAAAAAAGCAGCCTGGTGGCGAATCGGCCCGCAACACGTGCTGGTGATCGCCTTGTTTGTGGCCTTGTTTGCCATTTCGGCGCGCGAGACGACCGATCCCGACCTGTGGTGGCATCTGGCGACGGGACGCTATATCGTCGAAACGAGATCGATTCCCCACCATGACGTGTTTTCCTTTACGGCCCTCGATCACAAGTGGATCACGCACGAGTGGTTGACCCAGGTGATAATGATTGGCTTGTACAACGCCGGCGGGTTGGGCGCGCTGCTGTTGGCGGCCTGCGCGGTGATCAGCGGCGCGTTCTGGATCGTTTATTTGCAATGCGACGCCCGCCCGCACCTGGCCGTTTTCACCGTCCTTTTGGGCGCGCTGGCCTCCGCCGTCACCTGGGGAGCGCGCCCGCAAATGATCAACATTTTGATGACCGCCGCGTTCATGTACCTCTTGCATCGCTACAAGGGCGGCCGCCGCAACGCGCTGTGGCAGCTGCCCGTTTTGACCGCGCTGTGGGTCAACCTGCACAGCGGCTATTTTTTGGGGCTGGCGTTGATCGGCCTGACGCTGGCCGGCGACGCGCTGGCAAATTTGCTTGCCCACCGCACCGTGCAAACATTGTCCTGGGAGCAGCTCCGCGACCTCGGCTTGACGCTGCTGGCTTGCATTGCAGCGACGCTGCTCAACCCCAACGGCTACAAAATGCTGTGGTATCCTTTTGAAACATTGGGCAGCACGGCGATGCAGCAGTATATTCAAGAATGGGCGCCGCCCAATTTCAATTTGCCCCAGTACTGGCCAACGATCGTCCTGTTGTTTGGCGGCGCGGCGTCGATGGCGTTTACCCGGCGCGAGCGCGACCTGGGCGACGTGTTGTTTTTTTTCGGGCTGGGGCTGGCCGGCTTGTTGTCGGCGCGGCACATCCCGCTGTTTGCCGTGGTCGCCACCCCCATTTTGACCCGCTATTTTGCGCCCATTCGGGTGGGGCGGCTGCGTTGGAACCTGCTTTTGTTGTCGCCAATGCGCCGGCCGGCGGGGCTGACGGTGGCGTTCAATTGGGCACTGGCGCTCATTTTCGTGCTGGCCGGCGGCTGGCGGGTGGGCAATGTGCTGCGCGAAAACCGCGACGTCGAGATGAGGCATTATCCCGTCCACGCGCTGGCGTACATTGACGCCCACGGTCTGGCCGAAAAGCGAATGTACAACACTTATAACTGGGGCGGCTATTTGCTATGGAAGGGCTACCGCGTCTTTATCGACGGGCGAGCGGATGTATATCTAGACGACTTTATGAACGAATACGTCCTGGCGTATCAACTGCGCGGCGATTGGCGGCAGCCGCTCGACAAATTCAAGGTAGACTATATTTTGATCGAAAGCGGCGCTTCTTTCGAGACGTTGCTGGCGGTCAGCGACGAGTGGGAGCGCGCGTACCGCGACGATCAGGCCGTCATTTTTGTCCGCAGCGGACACGACCGGTGACGCGGCCGGCGCTGACATGCCGAGATTGA
>CAYZYE010000070.1:10493-17484 GCA_964481205.1 uncultured Anaerolineae bacterium
TGAAAGGTTGGAGCAATGCCGTTAAATTTGCCTACCCGACGTAATACCAGACTCAAGGCTTTGGTCAAGGCGATCAATGCCGACCAGGAATTGACCCAGTGGTGGCGCTGCGCCAACATCAACGCCGTCGACCGGCAGGGGATGACCGATCACGGCGAGGTGCATATCCGCATCGTCGCCAACGCGGCGCTCAAACTGTTGCGGCTGCTGATCGAGGCGGGCATTCAGACCAGCATCGAGGCCAATTACGGCCTGTCGGCCCACGACGCCGAGGTGGTCGTCGTGGCGGCCGCGGCGCTGCACGATGTGGGGATTGCCGTTCATCGCGCCGGCCACGAAAAGTTTAGCATCCCGCTGGCCGCGCAAATGCTGCCACGCCTGCTGGCCGACATCTATGCGCCGGCCGAGCGGGTCATCATCCAGGCCGAGACGCTGCACGCCATCGCCGCTCACCATGGAGACGCCAAATGCCTGACCCTCGAAGCGGGCGCGGTCAAAGTGGGCGACGCGCTAGATATGACCGAGGGGCGCTCGCGCATTCCCTACCGCGAGATGGGCGAAACATCCATCTATACCATTTCTTCGGCGGCGATCGACCGGGTGCGGCTGCTGGCCGGCGAGGAGAAAGCGATCCGGATCGAGATCGAGATGAGCAATTCGGCGGGGGTCTTTCAGCTGGACGAATTGCTCAAGCGCAAATTGCGCAACTCGAGTATTGTCTCTTTCGTAGAAGTGATAGCCAAAATCAGCGGTGAGACGGAGAAACGTTTATTAGAGTTTTACTCGTTATAGAAGGGATAAAAAATGGCCGAGTTGGAAGATTTTGACGACATTGATGATATCGACGAGCCGGTCGTAGACGGCGAGATCGTTTCGGGCACGGATCCCGAAAAATTGAAAAAAATTGCGCGGACGTTGCTGATCGTGGGGGGTCTGTATTTGCTCAACCCGCTATTTGGCGTGGATCTTTTGCCCGATAATTTACCGCTGATTGGCAATATCGACGAAGTTTTAGCCATGTTCCTGGTCCTTGGCTCGATGCGCTACCTGGGGATCAATCTGCCCCTCTTTTTGGAACGGTGGATGGAATCGCCGCTTGGCCTGCCCGCGCCCACCAAGTCGGGTCAGGAACAGGAATCGACCGGCGCCGGGTTTGTCGATCGCGTTCAATGAAAAAACTGGTCAGCTTTGTTGTTCCAACTCGCGCCGTTTGCGTTGAATGGCATTCACCTCGTCCAGAGTAGACAAAAAAGCGCGGTTGTTCAGCATAGCGACCAGGGGCATCCACACCAACAACAACGGTGGCATGGCGACGCTCAACGCGGTGATCAATGCCGTGACGATGAGGACGCCGACGGCGAAAAAGGGGAACGCGAGGGCCAACAAGGCGGCGTTTTTCCACAATTGCGCCTGCCGCTTTTCTTCTTGCGAGACCAGCAGCGGCCAGAGATAAATCTGGATGCCAAACCAAAAGATTGCCACCCACAGCCCGGCCAGACCGATGACGAGAAAGACGATCTGCTGGCTGTTGCCCAAATAAAACAGCAAATCCACGGCCAAAATCACGCCGCTGACGGCGAGCACGCCGGCGATCTGGAAACTGGGGCGCAAATAGGCTCTGAACCCCGCCCACCAATCGGCCAGCTCGACGCGCCTGGTCTTTGCCATTTGAAAGGTCAGATCATAGACCGCCGCCGTCGAGGGCGGAATCAAGAGCAACGAGGCCAGCCGCAATGGAAAGGCCAGGAGTGGAAACGGCAAAAACGCGTCGGTCAGCCACCAGACGCCGGCCGGCAGCAAAACCGACATGATCAACCACAAGCCGCCGGCGCCGCCCAACATGAACAAGTTGTCGTAAACGGCGCGGATGGAGAACCAGACGACTTTGAACAGACGACTCATTCTCTTTCCTCCCGGGCGGCCAGCCCTACCCTGACAAAGAGCCACGGCGCGCCAAAAGACATCGCCAGGCCAATGACGGCATAGCGCGCCAGGCGCGGCCACAACGCCCCGGCTTCCGGCATGAACGCCTTTAGCCCCAGGTAAATGGGCAACAGCAGCGCCAGGCCGGTCAAACCGCGCAGCAAGCGTTTCCACCATACCCCCTGCACCGCAAAACGGACATACCGCGCCTCACACACAAACCCCACACTCAGCCCCAACAGCGCGCCGGTGGTCATTGTGATCGCCGGCGAGTACGCGACCAGGGTCAACAATACGGGCACGACAACGGCGATGAGCAGTTGGTGGACAAACGACAGCCGCCGCCAACGCTCCGCCAGACGCGGCTCGATCCAGATTCCGCCGACCAGGCACAAAACGCCGGCTGCCCAACCGCCAAGCACGTCGATGGGGGTGTGAACGCCGACGTACATCCGAGAAAAGCCGATCAACAGCACAATGAGCACCGCCAAAACCTGAACCCATCGCCGGTGTACCCTGTACGCCGTGTATCCCCAGACGACAACGGCGTTTTGAGCATGACCGCTGGGCCAGGAAAAAGAATCTTCGCCGCGCAGTGGATGTAATTTTGCGTTAAAATCCTTAAAAACCTGTGAAAATGGCCGGGGGATGTGAAACAGCGCCTTTAGCGCGCTGTTGACATAGCTGACGCCGAGATAAGCGTATATCAGGCGGACGCCAAACTCTTTGTCCACACACCACAAAACGATCGGCACCACCAACAATGCCAGCTCTGCGCTGCCCAAATCGGTGATCGCCTTCATAATCGCGTTCAACGCGGGCGTTTGCCACTGCTGGAGGGCGATCAAAATCTCGATGCCCGACGGCGTCTGGGCCAACAACCACTCTCTCATCTCAAATCCTTGGCCTCTGTACCATAGCCCCTCGCGGGCGATGCTTCAAATCAAGGTCAAAACGACCGCCGCGCCGGCCGCGCCAACCGCCAGCCCGACAAGCACGTCACTGGCATAATGCACGCCGACGACAACGCGACACAAGGCCACGATCAGCGCCAGCAAATACCCGCTTGCCGCGAGAGCGGGGGCAAAATATCCCACGGTCACGGCAATGGCCGCCATGCGCGTCGCGTGGCCCGACGGAAATGAATAGCGATCGTGCTTGATCGCGTAAAACTCGGCGAGTTCCTGCGGGCGGCGGCGGCGAACGACATACTTGATCGCCGTTGAAACACCCGTCGCCAGCAGCACAGAGATCAGTGCGATTAGCGTAACACCGCGTATAAAATCAATGCCCCAGATCAACAGAACGCCACAAATCACCAGCCACAGCGGCCCGTCGCCGAGGTGCGCGCCCAGGGCCGGCAGCCATCGCCAGGGAGAGACTTGCGGCAAGGTCAGGCCTCGGGTGAGCGCGCGATCCCAATTACGCCAACGCTGAATCAACGGCCCCGCCCTGGTCGCTTTTCTGCCGGCGTCGTTCAAACGCGGCGCGCACCACATCGAGATGATGCGGTTTATCCACATCCATCGCCACCTCTGGATAAGGACACACGACCGCTTTGCCGCTAAAGCCCAGCACTCGCTCGATGCGCTGCTCGATCCGGGCAATGGTCAGCCGCCGGATGAGGAACAAAAACAGCGTGTCCAACCCAATGGCCTTGATCTGCTTCCAAAACGTTTTACGACCGCCGGTGATCTCGTCGATCTTGGTCTGGTCGGTGTCCGCCACGGCCGCGCGGACGATGTTCAGATCGCCGCCGGCGTAACGTCGTCCCTCGATCAAGGTAAACGTCCGCCCAGAGTCGGGAAAAGCGCGCTCCATCACCGCCCGTTCGACAATGTTGTAACAAAAGTCCACATCATAAGGCAGACAGAGGTCGAGCACGCCGTTGACGACCTGGGGCGTGAGCAGCGGGATGTCGCTCGATGAGGCGACGATCTTGGCACTGATCTCGCCCGTAGATTTGAAATAGTCAATGCCGGCGCGACCGTTCTCAAACATACTGCCCGCGTCGGGCAAAAAAACAACGTCGCCGTCGAGGTGGGGGCGGTACGCGGGCGGAAGCCCGACAATGGCAATGCGCCGCACTCGCCCCGACGCTTGCAACGCCGCCACAACGCGCGCGATCAAGGTTTGGCCGCCCAACTCGATCAACGCTTTGTTTGGCGCGCCGCCGGCATAGGTCAACAACTCGGAGTCTTTGGCCGGATCGCCGCCGGCCATTACAATAGCGTCAAGCATCATCGTCCCTCTTGATCATCAAAACCGCGTCCTCAATTCAACTTTTCGATCGTCGGTTGCAAATCCAGTTTGTCCAGCATCTCGTTCAACTCGGCGTCGTTCAAAGGACGTCCCTTGCCGGCCAGGGCGACAATGGCCCCTTCGAGGACGTTGGTGCCAAAGGAACGCCCGTGCAGGCGCGGGGTGGTGGTGACAAGATAGCGCAGCCCACGCTCGCGGCAAAAATCGACATCGGCCGAGGTGGTGGTGTTGGTGAACACGATCTTGCCGCTCACGTCCTCGGGCATTGACGTGCGAATGTGCAAAAAGTCGCCGGCGATGACCGACGCCCAATCCCACCATTTGTGCCAGCGCGGTTTGTTCTGCTCTTGTTTCTCGCCGGTCGGCGTGAGCCACTCCATCGGCAAGAGACGAATAAAAGGCAGCAGCACGCGCGCCACCCGTTTGACCCCTTGCGTGGTGTGGATGGGAACCGGGATGCCCAGACCGAACATCAAATCGCCATAGACAATGTCATAACCACGGTCGATGAAACCCATCCCCATGCCAAAACGGCTGACGCCTTCGGCCTGAAAGACGCGCTTGAGGGGAATATCGCCGCCAATGGCCTCCTCCATCGCGTGGGCCATCCGCCGCTCGTGTACCTGGCGCAGCCGCGTGCCGTCGACGACCGGCGTTTGCTCGATCCCCTTGATCATCCGCTGCGCCCAAAGCAGCGTGTAGACGCGATCATCGACGCGGAGGCAGAGATCATAGCCGCCCACGCCAAAGGCGTCGACATGCCCATCGAGTTCCTTGTACAGAGCGACGGCCTTTTTGACGTCGCCGTCGGTGCCAATGCGCTCCAGGCTGATCTCTTGGCCCAAAAGGGTGATCGTTGCTTTGTGGTTGCGGGTCGAACTCCCGACACTGACGCTGACAACTCGCTTCATAGCTCCTCCAGGACTGGGTATACAAAGGCGTTTTACAAGAGAACACAATTTGTGTCGCCGAGATGCGAAATCGCGCGCACCATTATACTCGATTGGGTTGAAAAGACCAAAGAGGCCGGGAACGCGGGGGCAATCGCACCTAGATTATTTGGGCGTCCGTAGCATAGCCCCTCGTGGGCGGGTGGCGACTCTGCTCCAAAAAGATTGCCAAATCCCCGCCGACGAGCTAGTCCAAACCGCCCAGGCGGCGTGATCCATCCACCGCCGGTGAAAAAGGTGGCGACGGAATCCCCATTCCGTCGCTTTCGCAGGAGGGGCAGCCCTCCTGCGCCTCCCGTTGAAGGGCTACGCCCCTCAAACTTTGCAAAAAGCATCGCGGAACTGCGCAGCGCGTTCTTGCTATGCCCCAGGCAAGGTCGATACCCTGCCCGCTCCACGACCGGCGCCGCCATACGGCGACCATTGCCTCTGTCCCTGGCGCTTTTTCAAGGGGTCTGGGGGCGGTGTAGCGTGGCGATTGATCGCCGCGCGCGCCAGGATAAATGCAATTGCCCTATGCTCGGGATTGTTTTAGGTTGACGTGCATGGGCATAGCTACCCAGCCGGGAGTTGTAGGGGGCGCGCTTTAGAAAGCGTCGGCGATTTCGTACATACCGAAACACACTGCAACAAAAAAGACCCTCGAGGACGCAAACGCGCCGCCCCAAGGGTCTGGATCGCAAAAACGACCGGGCGTCAGGTCATCGGCAACGTGCGCCGCAAAATGTTGATATTTTCCAACGCCCGCCCCGCGCCGACGGCGACCCGAGAAATTGGGTCTTGGGCCACATAACACGGAACACCGGTCTCTTGCGTCAACAAGCGATCGATGTTACGCAGCAATGCGCCCCCGCCCAGCACGGCCATACCGCGATCGATAATGTCCGAGGCCAGCTCTGGAGGCGTCCTTTCCAGCACCGAACGAACCACGTTGACAATCGCGGCCAAAGGCTCGGCCAGCGCCTCGGTGATCTCGCCAGACACAACCGTAATCGTCTTGGGCAAACCGGCCACCTGATCGCGCCCCTGCACTTCCATCGACAACTCTTCTTCCAAAGGCAAAGCGCTGCCGATCGTGATCTTGATCTCTTCGGCGGTCGGCGCGCCGATCAACAAATTGTACTTTTTGCGAATATAGGCCATGATCGCCTCGTCGATACGCACCCCGCCGATGCGCACCGAATCGCCGGCGACAATATCATTCATCGAGATCACTGCCGCCTCGCTCGCGCCGCCGCCAATATCGACCACCATATTGCCGGTTGGCGTACCAATCGGCATACCGGCGCCATACGCCGCCGCCAACGGCTCGGGGATCAAATATGCCTCTTTGCCGCCGGCCTGAAGCGCCGCCTCACGAACCGCCCGGCTCTCGACGCTGGTCACTCCAACCGGCACGCTGATCATCAACTGCGGCTTGAACGGCGTGCGACCACACACTTTGCGAATAAAATAACGCAGCATCGCCTCGGTGACAATGTAATCGGCAATCACCCCATCGCGCAAAGGACGCATCACCTCGATGGTGTCTGGAGTACGATCCAGCATCTCACGCGCCTCCTTGCCAACCGCCACGATCTTGTTCTCTTGGACCGAAATGGCGACGACAGAAGGCTCTTGCAGGACGATCTCTTTGCCCTTGACATAGACCAGCACATTGACCGTACCCAAATCAATACCGATTTTTTTGCCAAACATTCAATACACTCCGATCTTGCATCTATCTAGATTCACACAAGGCGGCATTATAACAGGATCAATGCAAAATAGCAAGTCGTTTTGTGCCCCCGGCGCGCCGATACAGGGCAATCGCATCTTGACTCGCTGGGCGCCAAAACGGTGGTTCAAAGGCCAAT
>CAYZYE010000071.1:0-3686 GCA_964481205.1 uncultured Anaerolineae bacterium
TTTCAACCAGGCCAGTATACCGCCTTGGCCGAATCGCGCAAGTCGCTCAACTTGCGGGTATGCGCAACGAACCGGTCTGTCGCTCTCGGCGTTTTACCAAAACAGTTGACCATAACACTGATATGAAACCAGGTCAAAATTCCGAGGCTGCAGATTGGAGCAACCCAAAACATGACGACGGAATAGGAATTCCGCCCCCTGACCCCCAAATTGAAATGTTCCCCGTCAGTGGGGATTGTACCTGGGGATTTCTATCGCGCCGGCGGCCAGCGTCAAGATGTTGTTGTGACCGTCCGGCTTCCACCACGCCGCAAAGCGCGGCGCGGCGGGCCATATGCAACGGATTTGGAGTGAATGCCAGTCATCCGGCGCCGGCGCGTCGTGCAAGCCTTCCAGATCGATCACCTCGATCCGCCTGGTGTCGATGCGCAGTCCCTCGCGCAATGCCTTGAGGGCCGATTCTTTGGCGCTCCAGATCAGCGTGATCAGGGTGTCGCGCAGCGATTCGGGACACGACCACACCAGCGCGTTTTCGGCCGCGGTGAAAAAGTCGTGGACAAAAGCCGGATTTCGGGGTTCGATCTGTTCAATGTCGGCGCCGATGGTGTGCGCAGCCGAGAGGGCGCAAAACGCCCACTGCGACCGGTGACTGATTGAAAGGGAGAGCGGCAGTCGTTGCCCCGAGATGGCGTAATAAGGCGCGCCGCCAGGCTCATTGCCGATCTCGATCTCGGCAAGCGGCGTTTCTGGACGGCGCTGTCGCAGCAGCCGCTTGGCCGTCCATCGCCCCAACAGCCATTCCTGGCGGCGTTTTTCGATCTTGAAGCGGCGATAGGTCTGGCGCTCCGCAGCGCCGAGAAAGGAAAGCGATGGCGAGACGCCCTGATCATTGACGGGCATCTCGCTCATCGCGCCACACAGCCAGTGGATCATTTTCTGTCTACCGCGCCCGGTCTATTCTTGAACGATCTTGCGCAGCGGCGCGAGCAGCTGCTCCTGGTCCAGTTTGGACAGCCGCGCGGTGTGATAGCCCTGCATTTCCAGATAGACGCGCCCTTGCGCATCGACCACGCGCCCATCAAAAACGAGTCGATTCTTTTTTCCCTCTCTGGGCGTCATTTCGGCGTACAGGGGGCCGCCATTGACCTCGGCGCAATGCACCACCATCCTGTCGATGGCCACGGGAAGCGCCATAACCCCCGTTTTACCGATCTCCCACACACCGGCCGTTTGCAGACACAGCTCGACCAGTCGCGGCGGGGTAAGCGTTTTCTTGACCGCGCCCGTCGTGGATGACGAGAGCATGGGCGGCAAATCGACGCTAAACTTGCCCACGGCGCGCCCGGCGATCACCTCGACTCCGGCCAAAACCTGAAAAGCCGGCCCGTGAAAGTAGACGCGATAGATGTCGTCTGGCGCGACGGCTGCTGCGCCGCTCCAATTTGGCACGGCAGCCATGACCGGTCCTGGTTCACCTTGATCGCCGGGGACCAGGTGTACGCACCCCACAAAGTGCAGGGTCTGCTCGGCGCCGCCCTTGAGCTGGCGCACCGATTCGAGCCGCACCCGGGCCGTCAGGCCGCCGGCGTGGGGAGTGACGATCACGCGCCAGGTGAGCGTGCGCGGCTGCCGGCGGTAGAACTTGAGCGCCGCTTTGAAATGGACATCCTCGATGGCGGCGATGCGGCATGGGGCGTCCGGCGCGCCCAGTTTTGACACGACCAGGCGCGCAACCTGGGCAAACCCCTCGACGCCGATCACGCCGGGCAGCAGCGGTGTGCCGTCGATGGCGTGATCGCGCAGAAATGGCTCTTGCTGCGGGTCGAGTTCGCTTTGGAAAGTGAACTCGCCGGACGTGTCCAGGCCGGATACCCGGCCGGCAAACGCCAGGTCGTGGCCGATGGCAGAGTTGGCTTGCTCCAGGTCGATCCCGCCGTCTGGCGCGCGCGCCTGGGCGAGCAGACCCAGCGCGTGCGCGGCGACCGTTTCACCGCCGGCGCCGGCGACGGTGATCTCGCGGCGCACGACCGGAGCGGCGTGTTCCGGCTGGAGCATCTCGATGCCGGCGCGTTGCATAATTTCTGGAATGCTGCCGCGTGTGGCCATGCCCACCTTGGCCCAGGCGCTCCAGTCGATGGCGATGGCTTTGGTGTCGGGGTGGGTGGTGCGCATCGACGCGACGATTTTGCACATCAGGTCATTGGCGGCGCTGTAATCGGTCTGCCCGGCGTTGCCAAACCGCCCGGCGATGGACGAAAAGACGACGACCGCCCGCGGCGCCTGGGGCAGCGATTGGCACGCCTTGAGCAGGTTGAAAAACCCGTCGGCCTTGATCCCGTACACCAGGTCAAACTCGTCGGCCGATTTGCGGTCGAGGGGGTGGCTGCGCTCGATGCCCGCCGCGTGGATGACGATATCGAGTTTGCCGTGCGTCTGGCGAATGTCTTCGACCAGCGCCGCGACCGCCTGAGCGTCGGTCACGTCGCAGGCGCGGTAATGGGCCGCGCCGCCGTTTTGCTCGACTTGTTCGACGACCTTTAGGATCGACTTTTGCCGTTCCAGCCGGGCCAACTCTTGTTCGACCAGCACCGGGGTGGGGCGAAGTCCCGATTCTTTGAGCCGTTTGGCGATGTCGCGCTTGAGGTACTTGCGCTCGTCGCCGTCGAGCCGCGCCAGATCGGGGTTGGCGCGACCGTCTTGAGGCAGCGCCGTCCGCCCGGTCAAATAGAACGTGCCCGCCGATGCGCAGGCCAGGTCGGCGACGATCGGCGCCGAGATGCCGCCCGCGCCGCCGGTGATCAAGAACACGGTGTCGCGGTTCAGGCGCAGGTCAAATTTTTCGTCGTCCACGGTTTGTTCGGTCAGGGCGATGCCAAAGCGCCGCCCGTCGTGGTAGCCGATCTCGACCGCTCCGGGATCGTTCAGCGTTTCATCGATCAGGATGGCGGCGATCTTGCGTTCGTCCAGGTCGCCGTCCACGTCGATGGCTTTGACCAGCGTCTCGCGCCGCTCCATCGCATAGGCCTTGGCAAAGCCGGTTACAGCGCCGCCCAGCGGATTGATCGCAGCGACGGCGGCCTCGGACTGACCGTAGCCGTGCAGCCCGCCCATCCTGGTCGCGCAGACCAAAAATGTGTTCTCTGATAATTGACGCATTATTGCGTACAATAATTTGGCGCGTTTGGCCTGCTCGGCCGACCATTGCGCCGGGGTCATCTCGGCGATGGCCGGCGCGTTGTCCAATCCGGTCAGGAAATAGACGCCCGCCACCGGGCCATCTTGGAGCCACTCGGCGACCTGGTTTTCTGCCGTTTCCGGCGCGGCGCAGTTGAGGAGCAAGACCTTGACTTGGCGCGGGCGCAAGCGATAGCCAAGGTATTTGGCTACCGAGTTTTTGCCCCGCCCTTGATCGCCGGCAATGATCACGCGGTCGCCTGCCTGGAACGTGACGCCGGTTGGCCGGCACAGGTCGAGCGCCGGGCGCAGCACGGGGACCGGTACACGGCGTGGAATTTGACGGGCGGCTTTGAGGCCGTTGACGATTGGGCACGCGCTCGCCTGCGGCGTTTGCGGCATTGGGGCCGGAACGGTCGGCTCGGGCTTTTCCACGGCGGCGGACGTGCTGGCGGCTGCCTGGGGCGACGCGGCCAGGTCGGGGCGCATTTCGTAGACAAAGCCGACGACCT